>CAYNCK010000052.1:0-1792 GCA_964396095.1 uncultured Methanosarcinales archaeon | reverse complement strand
CTGCTGCAATAATATTATTATGCGCACGCGTTAATGGAATCTGGCTTCTGAGAGGAAAGAACTCTCTCGCAATTTGCCCTATTCTTTGGAAATAATTTGATGCATGCATACCTCTGCCGGTAGTTCTTTCATACCTATCTAAATCGTACACAGCTCCGGTTGTTATATTTTGAGGCATTTTTTGCATTTTATCCTAAATTAACACTATTTAAGTAACTATAAAGTCCCGACTATAGCCCGTCTATAATCTTCAAAACCGAAAAAAGTAAATACTTGTTCTTAAATGAAAAATTTGGGGGTGAACAAGGAGGTTCACCATGAGTCAAAGGATAGATGTATTTGAAGAAATCAAAAGGTTAAAACGTGATGTTGAGTATTATAAACAACAAGCAGAAGAATGGAAAAGAAATTACTTTGAATTAAAAAAGGAATTTGACGAAGTCAAAAAACTTCTTAATCAATTTCTTAATGCAAATACACCATCATCAAAATTACCTTTTTCTTTTAAAAACGTTAACAGAGAGTCAAAAGGAACAAATCCACGAGGAAAACCTGTTGGCTCAAATGGAGCAACAAGAGAAGAACCAGACAGAATTGATGAGAAGATTGACGTCAAGGCAAAACAATGCCCGAATGGGCATAGAAAAATAAGACGAACTGATTGCCATATCAGATTTGTTTATGAGATAGGTGAAATTAAACTAAATGTGAAAAAATTCACAGTTGGCGAATATGACTGCGCCAAATGCGGCATTCACTTTGAAGCAACCCATCCAGAGCTTCCAAAAATAGGAATTTTTGGTCCTAACTTGCAATCATTTATCACAGAAATAAGGCATAATTTTGCCGGCTCTTATGAAAAAATATCAGATTTCTTACATAACCTAACAGGAGATACATTCAGTCCGCAGGGGATAAATGATTGCGTGCATAGAGTTGCAGAAGATTTAGAGCCTTCTTACAAAAATATGGAAGGTAGTATTTGCAAAGCAAATGTAGTAAATAGCGATGAAACATCATGGCCCGTAGATGGAAAAAATCATTGGTTGTGGCTGTTATGCACATTAAATATGGTTTTTATTATGATTAATGAGTCAAGAGCAAGAAAAGTTATAACAAATGTTCTTGGTGATTATTTTCCTGGCGTAATAGTTAGTGACTGTCTTAAAGTCTATAACAATTTTGCAGCAGCCTACCAACGTTGTTGGTCGCATCTGCTCAGGAAAACGCATTTTGAAAAGGACAAGACTCCAAAAAAAGACATTGCAAAATTGCATGAGCAGCTTACCATGCTTTATTACAATGCAAATGCTTTCAGAGAAAGCAATTCTTCTTTTGAAGACAGAGTTTGGAATGGAATTATGTATCAACAGAAGCTTCATACAATAACAAATTATAGGTGGAGAAGCAAAAGTGCAAAGAATGTAACGAATATGCTGAAAGCATATCAAGGGCAATGGCTCGTAGGAGTTATTATGCCAGAAGTTGAATTGACCAATAACAAAGATGAGAGAGGCATAAGGAAAGTCATTCCGACAAGAAAACTTCTTGGCGGGCATAGGACAAAACATGGAGCTTATGATTTTGCAGTCATTGAAAGCCATAGACAAACTTGGAAATTAAGAAATGAATCTCCTTACAATAAAATGGTTGATTATCTGAAAAATTGTAATGTTACATTTGCTTTTTAATTCTTAGAGGGGACTTGATAGTTACATAATTTCTTTAACTTGTTTTTCAAGATTTTTTAAATTTCCGCTGTTGTCAATCACAAAATCAGCATATTTCAGCT
>CAYNCK010000051.1:0-4318 GCA_964396095.1 uncultured Methanosarcinales archaeon | reverse complement strand
CTAGACGCAGTTATTAATTATACTTCTCAAATAAAAATCCCAGCCGCCCCAAGGGGCGGGGTATTTTTAATGTTATGAATTCCAATAAAATTAATGATATTGGTTTGACAAACCCAATCATCTCAAGAGAGGGGGAATTCCTAACAATTAAAGACTGCAACAGAGTCAGTTAAATCAAAATACCCACCATTGATTGTAAAGTTGATTTTGTTCAAGAACAATATGGTGGAAGTTTTTTTGTTGATATGAAAAGTGAACAACCCACTGTTTTGGAACATGCTCTGACAGAATATGTTAAAATGGCAGGTGTACCTGTATTCATTAGGTCTGGTTCTGATTACAAGCTTATGGGAAGGGTTCTTCAATCATTTAGTAAATCACTAAGGAGAAAATTTACTGGTGCATTAATCGGTAAGTATGTTGTTCCCTTAACTGTAAATCGGTAAATCTTTTTAGGGTTATGATTCTTTATGTATAATTCCAAGACTTCGTTTTATTCAAAGAATTATACAAACTTTTTGCAGAATTACCTAATACTTTTTGTATATGTTGTCGTGATGGTCGTAATCCTCAAAAGACACTAAATTTTGCATTGTGTTAAAACTGAAGACTAGCACAAAATGGCCGATATGTACACGTTTGCTGTCTTTCATATCGTGCCTTAAATTTTTGTAGTGCTCTATACTATCGGACTTGATAATTTCATCAATTTTCTTAAGAACCTGCTCATACATGCCTTTATCTTTCTTTGATAACTTTTCTAGAACTTTCTTGAGATGGAGCTTGATCTCGTATGAATACATCTTAATTCTCAATTATATGTCTTAACTCATCAATATTTTTAAAAGAAATGCCTTTCTGAGTCTGTATTTTCTTTAATTTTTCAACATATTCAGGCTTGACTTCTAAGCCGATCTCGTCTTTAATTTCTTCCACTTCAGATTCTATTTTCTGCAATCTTGAATCCATGTTTGTCAATAACTCCAGCACTTTTTGGTTTACATTCGCTGTTGCCATAGTGTAGTTCTATTCTAATCTAATTTAAATAATTTTCGTCTTAATTCTATAGATAACTCTAATCGTAAAATAAAAAATGTGGCTCTTTCGAGCCACCGCTTGCCTTCATAATGAAAAACGTTGGGGGTGGTTTTCGAATGAAGGCAAAGAAACAATCTCACCACAAAGACTAAAGGGGTGATCGTGATCCTTGCTAATGAACTAATTCTATTCCTAGCTCATGGCTTACGGCAACTGATTCTGCCGAAGGCCTTTTATAATTCATCTTCCCCACAACCCACGGACTTTTGACGCCCGTGATTATGGTCATTACTGTGATTCTTCCTTTCATATCATCAACAACTCTTGCGCCCCAGATGACATTTGCATCATCATCCAGGCTTTCTGTCACAAGCTCTCCGACCTTGTTGATGTCATCAAGAGTCATATCTGGACCGCCGACAATATGAATTAAAGCCCCTGTTGCACCTTTGTAATCAACCTCAAGCAAAGGATTTGCTAATGCGCCTTTAACAGCCTCTTCAACCCTATTGTTTGTGTCAGAGCTTCCGACTCCTATTACAGCAACTCCTCCATTCTGCATGATTGCCTTTACATCTGCAAAGTCAAGATTAACAAGTGACGGAACTGCAATTGTCTCAACAATACCTTTTATCATTGTTGAAACCAGTTCATTCGCAACTGCAAAAGCCTGCTGTATTGGTAAATTTCCTGCAATTTGAACCAGCCGATTATTATCTATCACAATTACAGTATCAGAAAAATTTCTTAACTGCTGCAATCCAAATTCAGCCTTGTCAACCCTTGCCCTTTCAATCTTGAACGGCATTGTGACTGTTCCGATAACAATTGCTCCCATTTCTTTTGCAAGCTGCGCCACAACAGGTGCAGAGCCTGTTCCTGTTCCTCCGCCCATTCCTGCGCAGACATAAACCATGTCAGAGCCTTTTAGGCTTTCTTTTAATTCATGTATAGATTCTTTTGCTGCTTCAGCACCTTTTTCAGGAAATCCGCCGCAGCCTAATCCTCTTGTGATGCCTTTTCCAATTAAGAACTTACGGTCAGCATCAATAATTCCAAGATGCTGCTTGTCCGTGTTGCATGCAATGATTTCAGCGCCTTTTATACCTTTCTTGTAAAGCCAGCCAACCATGTTGTTGCCTGCCCCGCCACATCCTATAACTTTTATGTTTGCCTGCCCTACTTCAAAACCCAAGCTCGAATCATTAGCTTGTTTTATTGCTCCTTCAACTAAAAAATCCATTTTTATCTTCCCCCTTTTCCCCTAGCCCAGTGGTTTTCATGTATTATCGAGTGTACAATATATTCTTTCGATTACCGAAATGCTTATATTGCTCTTCTATACTATTTCCTTTAGAATTAGTTTGTGCCAACAGACTGATTTAATATCGTTTTATAGTTTTTAACGTACAAAAAAACTAGAATACACAAAACAAGACTATTTCAGGCCGCTTTTCGCCAAAAAAGCTGCTTTAGATGAGTATTTCGCCAAAAAAACTCATAATTAATCTTTTCTTAATTTTAATTTAATGAGTAAATTCATTTATAAATATTTCTGGGATTGAAAATATATTTTGATTTATATAGGTTTATAAAGAAATTACAATAAATTAAAAAATTCAATAGAATTCTAGTGAATAATGGCACTATATTTCATCGGATTGGGTTTAAATAACGAAAAAGACATTACAGTTAATGGGCTTGAGGCCATTAAAAATTGTGATTTTGTATATTTGGAAAACTACACTTCTGTTTTGAATTGCACAAAAGAATCATTGGAAAAATTCTACAATAAAAAAATTATACTAGCAAGAAGAAGTCTTGTTGAAGCCGATGATAATGAGATTATTGAAAATGCAAAATCCAAAAATGTTGTATTTATTGTTGCTGGTGATCCTCTTGTTGCAACAACTCACATTGACTTATTTTTGCGAGGGAGAAAAGAGGGTATAAAATGTATTGTTATTCATAATGCTTCAATTGTTTCTGCAGTTGGAATTACTGGATTGCAAGTTTATAAATTTGGAAAAACAACCAGCATTCCTTTTGACAATGAAAATGTTGAAGCTCCTTATGACGTTCTGAAAAACAATCTAAGCTTAGGCATGCATACACTATTTTTGCTGGACCTAAATCCAGAAGAAGAAAAATTCATGAGTGTTAATGATGCAATAAGGTATCTGTTAAAAGTTGAGTTGAAAAGAAATGAAAAGATTTTTTCTGGGAAAACATTATGTGTTGGATGTGCGAGAATTGGAAGTGAAAGCCAGTTGATTAAGGCCGGAACTGCAAAGGATTTGATGAAATTAAATTTTGGAAAGCCAGTTCACTGCTTTATTGTTCCAGGAAAGCTGCACTTCATGGAGGAAGAATTATTAAATATTTATAAGTTCTAGCTGCATAATTTCTGTATTAATTCAAATGCTTTCAGCAGTTTATCCTCTTCAATTATCAGAATGTGCTCATTTGATGATATTAATGCATCTATTATGCTTATGTCATTCTCGGCCAATTCATTGTAGATTATTGAAAATACCCCGGGTGTTTTCTTGAGGATTCTTGGGTAGTTTATTTCCACCATGCCAACTTTTTTGTTTTCTTCAAGAATAACTTCTTTTGGAAACTGGAATTTTATTTTCTCCAGATTTTTCTGATCAATAACAATAGTCAGTGCATTAGAGCCTTCAAGCACGCGTATTATATCATGGCCCTGAAAATCCATCAGCTTGTCAGGCCTTCCAAGCTTTGTTTTTACCACATCAGTTCGCTTAAGAAGCAAAGAAGACATTTTTGTCCGAACTGCAACTTTTGCCTGCCTTAGGACTTCATGTATTGAATTTTTTTCGTCGGTTTTTTTAATGTCATAATTATAACGCCTAATTGCGCTAATTACTGCATCAACTGAAGAGCTAAGCTTCTGTGTTGTCAGAATGTATTTCGCAAGGCTTCTTACATTTACAATTTTCCTTGATATGCCTTTTTTTATTGAGATGTCGGTATCAATAAATTTCCATACTTTTTCCCTGATATTATCTGCCATTGCCTGACACAAATTTATGTCAATTTATAAAGTTTTTTGCCAAATTTGTCATTTTTTCCAAGAATCTGGCATATGTGTCAAAAGTCATTTAAAGGAAATTTAATTACATTGAGTTATGGGTGAGTTTAGATGAGCATAGGCAGGTTTGAGGTTCCTGTGGAATTAAAACCAGAAAGTGCAAGTGACTTAGCCAAGCGTGTGGGTTCATGCGTTATAAAAACCCTGCATAATGGTCAATCA
>CAYNCK010000050.1:0-8727 GCA_964396095.1 uncultured Methanosarcinales archaeon | reverse complement strand
ACATTACCGCAAGAAATATTACTGGTGAAAGTGCCATTAGTATTCCATCACCTGCAAAATAAAATGACGCGCCTGCTCCGATGAAGTCGACAGTAAAACCAGCATAAGCCCATTCCTTGGCAGTCTTGAATTTCCATTGCAATAATGCGATTGCGCCTAAAATTTTTGCGGCACCGATTATTGTATTGACATATGCCGGATATCCCAGATGTTTCATTATTTCCTTTGCCTGTTCGGTTTGCATTATTTCTGAAATTCCCGAAAACAGCATAAACAGGGAGAACAGAATGGTTACAACCCAATAAATAATTTTAATCGTTTTTGGTTTCATATTTAACACTAAATGGGATTTGTATTTATTCTTTTCTATTTCCAATAGCAATTAAATGAAATCGTCTGTACTTAGATAAAACAGCCATTGCACATTCGAGAATTTAGCTGATAAATTTATACAATATTCCTGCACTTCTTACTTCCGCAAGAGCACTTCATTTTAAAGTGATGCGGCGCGTCAATTGAATAGTCTGTTGTAAGCTCTTCACCTTTTTTTATATCCCTAATTGCAACATCGCAGAGACTGCCTTCTTTTGTGTTTGGCTTGCAGGAATGATTCAAATATTTTTCAGGAGTCGCTGACATTATGAATTTACCCTTATAGGCCACCAGATATTTCCTAAATCTTTTTGGGATTCTTTTTGCTTCTTTGTGTGTTAAGGTCATTGATGTGTTCCATTTCATGACAATATCCCCTTTCTTGAAATTTATATCGGCAAAAACCCCTTCCCCCTGTATTTTTGATTTCTTGATTATTACAGACATACTTTGGAAAAGTATTGTTGGGTTTATCAAGATATGGGTAACTGTTGAATATAATTCAAAGATAGCCGAGGCAGATACAGAACAAACCTCATGAAAATGCCCTGCATTTTCAGGACACCGAAAATCTTTGATTTTCTAGTGTTTTCTTACAAAGAAAAGCTTGACCAAAAGAAATAAAAAAATAGCCCCGGGCAGATTCGAACTGCCGTCAGAGCCTTTCTATTGCTAAACATCCAGAGGGCCCTATCCTTGACCGCTAGACTACGGGGCTATAAGTAAACAGAAAAATAGTTTGTTTTTATATGTTTTTATTGAATTATTTAATAATCAGAAAAATCTATTGCTGAACTTGATTAATTTCTTCCTTAACTTCGGCAACTGGCTCATCTTTGGCCTCTTCTTTAACTTCAACCTTAACTTCCGTCTCAGCCTCGGTTGCCTGCGTTCTTGATTTTTCTTCAATTCCCGCATACCTTATTTCGCATACTTTAAGCGGATAAATCTTGTTTAAGCTTTCTCTCATCGTTGACTGAACTTTATGGGCTATGATATCATTCATGAAATCATCATAGCTCATCTTATTCACCATTCTAGTAAGGAGCTGCACGATGCTGTTCCTCATCTTTGCTGCGATTGAGCCCTTGACATCGGCTTTTGTAATCACAAGCGGCTTTATCCTCATCAAAACCTTGTCTGAAGTTTCTGTTACAAAAGACAAGTCCATCTTCTCGCTATTTCTCCTTACAAATCTCTTGACAGAATAAGGAATAATCTCATACCCTATGATTTTTGTCTTTCCCTTGTCACCCTCAATCCCTATAACCTTGAAATGGATGTTTATGTTTTGCCTCTTGACGTCATTGGTAAGATTCATCAAACTATGCGTCAATGTCTTACCGAGCATGGAATTTGCTTCAGCAACGAGAGTCTCACCTATAACGACATTCTCAAACTGCTTTGGCGCAACTATCTGGAACCATTGCTTTTTCTTTAGTTTTACAATCTGCTCTGCCATGTTAATAGGTTTCAGGAAAATATTGAGATTTATAAAGGTTTATGTTTTTAAATTTAATTTTCAAATTTTAGCCACAATAGAACATGCTCTTCATATATGTTAAAAATATCATAGTCATTGTACTTTCCGACAAATTTTTCCTTGAATTTATCCATTATATTCCTCAGAACCCGGTCATTTTCAATATGAATCTCAATGGTTAAATCATATTTCCCCAGCAATTCCAGCGCAAAAAGGCATTTATTGGTTTCATCAAAAAAAGTTATTATGGAAGGGATTATTTTTAGATTTTTTAAATTGAAATTTATCTGAATAAACTCTAAGCCAATCTTGTCAAAGTTAAGCGAAGAAGTGTATGCTATTATAACTCCCTCTTTTTCCAGCCTTTTAATCCTGTATTTTGCAACTTTAGCGTCAATTTTTACTTCTTTTGCCAAATCTATCAGGGGAATTCTTGCATTTGTGGAAATGATTTCCATAATTTTTATGTCAATCTCGTCAACTTTTGTATTGCTGATCTCATCCTGATAAAAAGAATGCTTTTTTGTTGGTCCGTTATACAAAAATTTTTGATTAAGCTTATGGGTAGTCAGAACAGTGTGGACATCTTTTTCTAAAATATAATCTCCAAATTTTTCCTCGAATTTCATAAGAAATTCTTTAAACTGCCTTGAATTCTGGACAATAATCAAAAACATCAAATCATAGGGACCTTCGCAGCTTCCAAGATATGCGCATCTTTTGTTGTTTTTAATATAATCAATTATCTCCTCCTCTTTTTGCCTTGTTGTATTATGAAATTTCAGGAAAGTCTTGTAATAATACCTGCCAAGCTTTGAAGTATTAAAAATTGTGTAAAAGTTTTTAATATATTTTTCCTTGAGTAGCCTTTTAATCCTGAAATTGACGGTTTCTTTTGAAGCCCTCACCTTTTTGGCTATTGATGTCACAGGAGCCCTTGCGTTTAAATCCAGCTCGTACATTATCTTTTTGTCCAATAAATCTAAATCATCCATAATATTGCTAAAAATACTATTTTATATATAAATATTCTCCTTTTTTGTAATAAAACTATAAGAATATTAATATATATGTTTATAATGTTACTACTTATAGATAATTAAATTAATTAAAATGGGAAAAATCAAAGTGTACGTGATTGCAAGAATTTCACGCGAGTATCATGAAAAAAATGAAAGGATTTGCAAAAGTTTGGATTCCAGATTTGAAGTTTTTATTCCACACAAAAATAATCCTTACAATACTCCACATTCCAAATTTGAAGCAAAAGTTGCTCAAATTGATTATTTTGAGATGGATAAATCAGATCTAGGTTTAATATCAGAGCCATTTTGGGGGGATTGCAGTTGTGAGATTGGCTATTTTCTGGGCAGGGGAATGCCAACTTTATTTTTTATAGAAAATTCCGGCAATTGGCAGAATATTTGGATGGCAAAATATGCAATAGCGGCTGTTGCAGCGGCAAACAAATCAATAATGGAAATAGTAAAGAAAGATCCAATTCTTAAGAATAAAACTATAGGATTAACAACCAATGAAAAGGAGCTTTCTGATTTTGTATACCAAATAGCAAGCAAATACCAAAGGCAATAACAATGAGAAAATTAAATCAGATTATAGAAGAATTGGAGCATGAAAAAGAGAGTGATTTTCGCCAAACATTGTCAATAGATGGAAGAGAATCAATCATTTTGGAAGGCAACAGCATGGCTGATTTGTTTATTAAATGTTATGAACAAAATCTTGAAATGATAATGATGCCTCAAATTGCAAGAGCAAGAGCTGATGCAGATTTATATTCAGAAACGGGAAAAATATTATGGAAATACAACTGGATGACTCAAAGCGCTTTGAGCAGGATTGATTTTTCTGGAAGAGATTATGCAGTATTTTCAATGGGTAACCCATTTTCAGGAAGGGGCCGTTCAGACAATGAAAGGCTTAGAATTCGTAATTATGGGAGGGGTTTGGTGTCCGGAGGGATTCCACTAACCACAGAAGAAGTCAATCATATGGCAGATTTGCGTAAACGTAAACAAGTTACTTTTTTTCCTTATGAGAAAATTACTAAATCTCCAAGAGGTGTCATATCAATAACAGATTTTTTACAGCACGTTGTTGCTTTATGCGCTTTTGGGAATGACCAAAAACTGGTTGAAGATTACGCAGCTAAATATATAAAAGTTATGAAAAGAAGCCCGTACACTGCTCTAGAAATTGGAGTCTGGTTCTCTAAAGATGAAGCAACCAACACAATGAGGCCATTGGAAATAGGTGACTCCGGAATAGGAATTTATAACAGGAATCTGGTGAACAAAGAATATAGGACTATTGGGATTAAGAAATAAAAATTCTAAACATCCAAATTTATAACTTCCTTTGCGTGCTGCTCGATAAATTTTCTTCTTGGCTCGACCTGATCGCCCATAAGCAGTGTGAACATCTTGTCAGCTTCAACAGCATCTTCCAGCGTAACCTGAAGGATTGTTCTGTCGTCAGGGTCCATTGTGGTTTCCCATAACTGCTGCGGATTCATCTCTCCTAGCCCTTTATACCTTTGCATATTGATTTCATCCCTTCCGATTTCTTTCAATAATGCTTCCAGCTCACCATCATTGTAAACATACTTTGTCATTTTTCCTTTTGAAACCTTGTACAAGGGAGGCTGTGCAATGTAAATAAATCCCGCTTCAATAAGCTGGTGCATGTGCCTGTACAAGAATGTAAGCAGCAAAGTCCTTATATGGCTGCCATCAACATCAGCATCGGTCATTATAATCAGCTTATGGTATCTTGCTTTTTCTAAATTAAACTCCTCCCCAATGCTTGTCCCTATTGCAGTAACCAATGTTGTTATTTCCTCGTTTTCAAAAATCTTGTTCAGCCTTGCCTTTTCAACATTCAGGATTTTTCCCCTCAACGGCAAAACAGCCTGAAATTCACGATTCCTACCCTGCTTTGCAGACCCACCTGCAGAATCCCCTTCCACAATGAATAATTCACATTTTGAAGGGTCTCTTTCAGAGCAGTCAGCTAATTTGCCAGGTAAAGAGCCGTGACTTAAGGCGCCTTTTCTTCTGGTCAAATCTCTTGCCTTTTGGGCAGCTTCCCTTGCTTGCGCAGCGTTAGCACACTTGAATATGATTGTTTTTGCAACAGAAGGGTTCTCCTCTAAGAATGAGCCAAGCGAGTCATTCACAATCGAGTCAACAAGCCCCTTTATCTCTGAATTTCCAAGCTTTGTCTTTGTCTGTCCTTCAAACTGCGGCTCAGGAATCTTGATTGAGATAACTGCTGTCAAGCCTTCCCTCACGTCTTCGCTTGTCAGCTTCACTCCCTTTAGCTTGTTTTTTTCAACGTAATTATTTATCACCCTTGTTAGAGCTGTCTTGAAGCCTATAAGGTGAGTGCCGCCTTCATGGGTGTTGATGTTGTTTGCAAATGAAAAAACATTTTCAAGGTAACCGTCATTGTACTGCAAGGCATATTCAAACTGGATTCCGTTTTTCTCCTTGTTTGCATAGATAATATTGTGCAGGGGGTTTTTGTTCTTATTCAAAAACTCAACAAAAGAGGTTATGCCGCCATCATAGTGGAATTCGTGCTTTTTCTCTGTTTTCTCGTCCTCAATGCTTATGTATATCCCCTTGTTGAGGAATGCGAGCTCTCTTAATCTGCTTGACAATATCACGAAGTTGAATTCTGTAATCGGGAAAATCTGCTCGTCCGGAATGAATTTTACAGTTGTGCCTGTGTCTTTTATATCAACGCTGCCAATTATATCAAGGCCAGTCACGGGCTTCCCAAGCTGGTACTTTTGCTGGTAAATTTTTCCGTTTCTCTTTACCTGAACAAACAGTTCCCTTGAGAGCGCGTTCGTGACAGAAATTCCGACACCATGAAGGCCACCGCTGACTTTGTAAACTTTCTTGTCAAATTTCCCCCCTGCATGCAATTTTGTCATGACGACTTCAACAGCAGGTTTGTTTAGTTTTGGATGAGTGTCAACGGGAATTCCACGACCATTATCAGTTACTGTTATAAAACCGTCTTTGTGTATGATTACGGAAATCTTGTTGCAAAAGCCTGCCAATGCTTCGTCAATTGAGTTGTCAACAGCTTCATATACAAGATGATGCAATCCCCTGACATCAGTTGTGCCTATATACATCGCAGGCCTTTTCCTTACAGCGCTTAAACCACCTAATATCTGGATGTCTTTAGCGTCATAGCTGGAATTGATTTGAGCTGAGTTTTCCTGAATCTCCTGGGCTTGTTCCATTTTATTAAAACCAAAATTTCATATTTTTAATTTTAGTATTATGCCTAATCATCGGTTTTTTGCGTCTGTTAAAAACTATGATTTTACCGTCTGTAAAATTAAGATAATCCCTTAACTTTTGATAACACAGAACTATATAAACCTTTCGCTCCTAAAATGGCTCTACAAGGCTTAAAAAGGCAGAATTTTAGGTTTTTAGTACTATATGATTCAAAAATAATAAAATTCCAGAACAATGAAGATTTTACTCTCCGTTAAATGATAGGGCAGTTTGTTTAAAATAAAATCAGATTTAATTAAACCCCTCAAACACAATTTTTCTGTTATTTTTTATTAATTTTTCAAAACTTTATTATATATATGTGTGTTTCTAAATTTGTATGTTACTAGAGCGTAGTAAGGAAGAATTAGAAGATAGCATGAAAGGTGCTGTTCACACTTTTGGTGAGCTTGAATCAATTAGGCAATCTTTTTCTTTTGCCCAAAGAAGATTTGCAAACGGAAATTTAGCCGATCTTGTAAATGGTATAAAAAGTGCAAGAGCTAATTCTGATAAATTGACGCCAGAGGATTTTGCGGGTGGAGAACTGATGACTCCCGATAATTTTCTGCTGAGATATAATCATGAAACAGGATTCTTTCCATACGTTACTGGCTTTGTTTTCCAGTACTTAGACGGCTTGGCTAATAAAATAAATCCCATTTCCAGACCTTCGCATGGGGCGATTGTATTAATGCCAGAGACACTGTCAACACCTCCTTTTTCAGATACAGGAATTATACTGGCGCAAGGACACTCAGCAGGAACAGCAGTTTATACTGGCATGACTTTAACAGCACATTCTCAATATTCAAAAAACCAATTTTTTGATTTAAAAAAGAATTGGACTCCAGATAGGCAGCTCTATAATGCTGAAGCAATATTGATGATAACGCTTTTGGACCATTATATAATGGCAAAAATTTTGTCAAGGGACGGCCGTATAGAAGTAGATTTTGAAAGTATCCTACAATCTTTAGTAAGAAAGGAATTTGAGCCCCATTTAAGTTATATTCAACGGGAATTAACCAAAAGTGGTGCTGTAGATGCTCCAGAGGTAATTGATAAATTAAGAATTAAAGTTTATCAAATAGGTGAGTTGTTAGCTTCATTTCCAAAATCTTCATCAAAACCATTAGTTGATGCTTTTTTTAGGTTCGGAACAAGCAAGGAAGATGTGACGGATGGAATTCTTTATTCACCTTTAAATGATGCAAGCGTTTATTTTGGAATTAAAGCCAAAAAATAAGTATTTAAATTTAATACCCTTCAAAAACAATTTTTCTATTTCCTTTTTCCAGAATTGTTATTGTTTTATTGCTTTTCCTTACTTCACCAACAATATCAGCGTCTTTGGCAATTTGCAAAATATCATCGGCATCATTTTTATCACAAACTATAAAAAATCCCATGCCCATGTTGAAGGTCTTGTACATCTGTTCGTCTGAAAAATTTGATTCTTTCTGCATCAATTCAAATATTGGCTGAGGCTTTAAGGGATTATTTATTCTGAACTCAACTTTTTTCTTTGAACGATTTAAATTTTTCAATCCATAGCCTGTATTGTTAAACCCAGCAACATCAAAATTTTTTGATATTTTTGCCATTGCTTCAATGTATATTTTTGTCGGTTCGAGGAGAATTTTTCCTATGGTTGAGCCGTCAAACTTATAATTAAGGGAATATTTTCCTTTATAGAGCTTTTTGAATTGCGGCCTTGTTTCAAATTCCCCATTGAGGAGATGTCGCCTTAAATCAGTATAGCCGTTAGAGTGGGGGCCTGAGCTTTTTAATGCAATTATTTTGTTGCCTGGCTTTATTTTCTGCCTGTTAAACTTTGATTTTTCAATAAATCCTATCATGCATCCGGCAATATCAAAACCATATCCATCAGATGAATCAATCAGCTCGTCCACAGATGCAGTCTCGCCTTTTCCAAAATTCAGCCTTATGGAATTATGAAGAATCTTTGATGAATTGCATTGTTTCAATCCGATTGACATTCCCTTGACTATCTGTCCCGTAATTTTTTCTTCCTGTATTCTTGACTTGCAGGCCAGATAATCCATGAAAAGAAACGGGCTTACCGGCCCCAAAGTTGCAAGGTCATTTGCACTCATTGCAACGCAGTCTATCCCGATTGTGTCAAATTTCCGCATAGCCTCTGCAATAATTATTTTTGTTCCAACTCCGTCAATTGCGCTGGCAATGTAATGCTTGGGAAAAACTTCCTTGTTCTCGAACAATTCAGCAAACATTCCTTTGCTTTCTGCCAGCATGTCATGTTTCAGGGAAGAAGGAATTGCCTTTTTTATTGCATCCACGGCTTTTGATTCAGCATCCTGGTAGCTCGGCTTCATAGTAAAAGAATAAGAATTGGTGTTTATAAATGTTATTGGGACTTTTTATTTGTACACCCAAGTGACATATGTCACCACCATTAAAATTCAGCTCTTTATGCTGAATTTTGGTGGTAATAAATGAACAAAGAAGAAATTAGAAAAGAATTCTTTAAGCTTAGAATCAAAGGGCATAGTTATTCACAATGCA
>CAYNCK010000049.1:0-5296 GCA_964396095.1 uncultured Methanosarcinales archaeon | reverse complement strand
TATATTGACAAGCAAAGATTAGCTGGAGAAAAGAAATGTAGAACTCCAGCTGAAAGAGTCAAGATAAAAATTGATTTAGGAGATAAGTTTCAACTGCTAAATCTTATAAAGAAAGCATATGCCGAAGATTAAACAGTATCTCCAAATACAAAAATTTATAATTATGCAAAATTTTGTCATATTTATGAAAATAGGATTTATTTCAGATATTCATGAAGATATAACTCGCTTAAAAGAGGCATTTAAAGTTTTAGAGAAACATAAGTGCGATAAGATTATTTGTCTCGGCGATTTTGTTGGATATAGTGTTCCGTATTTTGGGTACTTAAAGTCCAGAAATGCCCATGAAGTAATAGAATTGATTAAGAAGAACTGCGATGCTGTAGTTGTTGGCAACCACGATTTATATGCTATAAGAAAATTGCCCAAGTACAAATCGGGCTTTGATTATCCTAAAAATTGGTATTCATTAGAATATAAAACAAGACAAAAAATTTCAAATGTAAAGGTTTTTCTTTACGAACATAATGAACTTTCACCTTTATTAACTAAAGTAGATATAAATTACATTAGAAAGTTGCCTGAATTTTCTATCCAGAATTTTGATGGCTTGAAAGTATTTATATCACATTGGATTTATCCTGATTTGGTTGGAGCGACCAAATTAGATCCTGTTAAACCTGAAGAATATTCACAACATTTCAAATTTATGGAAAGTCATGGTTGCAGATTAAGCGTCTCTGGGCATGACCATAGAAGAATACTCTTATTTTCTTCAGAAAAAATGCGCGAAATAACTTTTGGTAAAACAAAATTAACAAATAAGCCTATTGGAATTTATTGTCCATGCGTTGCCAATGGAATATATCCTAATGGAGTTATGGTTTTGGATGCAGAAAAACTTGAAATTGATATAATCCCTTTAAACACTCGGCCGCATAAAATTCCAGACTGGATAAATTTATAGAAACCCAACATCTTACTAGACTTGTTATAATTATTGCTATAATCTACTAAACTTCAACAATCTTCCCAAACGGCCCCGGATTGATGCAAACAGTTTTTCCAATTTTGTCTTCTTTGCCGAAGTTCTCGTGTATGTGCCCGCAAATCAGATAGTCAACCCTGTTTTTTTCAATAAAATGCCTTATTGACTTGTTTCCGCAGTAGCCGTCATCTATCTTGTCCAGCTTTGTTTTGTAGGGTGGGGCGTGCGTAAGTAAAATTATTTTTTTGCCTGGGTTGTTTTTTATTATTTCTCTGAATTTATGTCCTGCAATTTTCTCAAATTCTTTGTCAACAACTGAAAAACCTCCCCCTCCAAAGCCCAAAAACAAAACATTGTTGAAAATAAATTCTTTCCTATGGATAAAAATAATGTTTTTGAAGCGCTTTGACGATTTCAAGAATATTTCAGGCTCTTCATGGTTACCATGGATTGAAACAATCTTTTTGTTAAGCCTGTTAAGCTTTTTTATTACATTGAAAAACCCATTCTCAAAGATAGAAACATCTCCCGTGCAAACTAAAATATCCGGCTTTTGTGACTTGACTTTCTGGGCTATTCTTCTCAAAGCTGTCTGGGAGCCGTGAAGGTCTGTAAATGCAAGGATTTTCATAAAGATAAGGAAAATTATACGCGTATTTAAATTTGATTGTTACTACCAATAGAGTATTAAAATCAGATAAATTTATAAAAATAGGTATATTATTGATAATAGTGACATTAAATAACCTTATTCAACCTTCCGACTTAGGGGTGGGGAGGGATCAAAGAGATATCCAAATAATTGACTCATTTGGTGTAACCTCAGCAGATTTATTTAGAATAAGATCTGAAAGAAGGATTATTGATAGAATATTTGAAGCTGCACAGGTGTTAAATGAACGATTAGCAGAATCTTCGGTCGATCCTACAATAATACCTGCACAATTTACTTTAAGAAATCTTGCAGTACTAATTGATGATGGTACTTACAATACTAGTCCTCCAGCACGTCCTGCAGCAACTGCATTAAAGAGGAAGTACAGTCAAGATGCTAGGAGAAATATTCCGGGCTTAAATCCAACATACACTCAGCTTTTGAAAGAAGATATAGGGGCATATCATGGAAATCTTTACCAATCTAAAGGTGTTTGGAAGGGATTTGAAGTTTCTGAATATGACTGGCTTAAGGATGTAAGGATACCAACTAAACTAGGTTTGGATGAAGCTGTACTATTAGCAATATTTTTTTCGCATGGAACCATCATACCTCAACAAAAAGATAAAAAAAGACAGAATAGAGTAGAGTTTTTTGGAAGAAATTGTGATTTTAGTTTTTACGAAAGAAATTTTCTTGATTTAATACTTAAAGTTCACAATATTATTCCAGACCGCCCCAGTGAGTCTAGATTACAAAGGATGATTAATGGTGACAAAGATGGATATACTCACAATCAGCCTTGTTATGAAATAAATTCTCTTGCATTAGTTAGCTGGCTGCAAAAAGATGCAGGAATGTCAGACTCTAAAGAACATAGAGTTATCCCATCTCATATATCAAGTGAAGAACAAAAATTAGGCTTTCTAAAGGGAGTGATAGCAAGTTTGGGCTATATGTATTTGTATCCCGAATATAAGAGGCTAAAAGTAAATAGTCCAAACCCAGAATTTGCTACTGGTTTGGAAGATATATCAAGAGATTCTGGATTTTCACCGCGTATTATAAAGAATCGGCTTGTCGAATACTCTAGACCAGATATTTTAGAAATGGTAAGAATGGGATTTTTTATTAATCCTCATCATGTGGAACAATCTTATGAAATTGCAGGTTCAATAATACAACCTAAACCAAGAATTGGGAAGAGAAATCTTAATGATGATGATTTACATCTTCTGGCTTTTTTATACAATTGTAATGTTAGATATCAAGACATATTAAATCATTTCAATTTGGCGCAAAATACTACAATAACCCACTATTTGAAAGAAGCAGATCGATTAGGCCTGAATGTTGTTTGGAGAAAGAATAAACTTTCTAATTTTAGGTCAATAGAAGAAGTCTTATTTTATTATCAAGGCCTTAAACAGCATAATAATCCTCAAGCACAATCTTATCAACGTTCTCCAAGTTCCTGACAACGTAAAGCCTTCCTTCTCCAATCTGGGTAATTTTTTCAGCGAGCTTTTTTCCCTTTTCGTCAAGATTAATCCCTATAAGTGAAATTGTTATGCCGTTGCTTCTTGCCCTGGAAACTTCTTCAAGAGTTGATTTTTCAGGCTCGTCGCCTTTTGTCGGCAGCGCATCTGTTATAAGTATCAAGTGCTTCGTTATCTTCTCGCTTGGAAAAATCTCAAGTGCTTTCTGCAGCATTGATACAATATCTGTTTCCTTTGACGCCCTTATTCTTGTTATTTCCTTAAGAAGTAAAGTAAAATCCAATGTTGGCTCAACAATTTTCTTTACTTCAGAGCCGAAAACAATAAGCCCAACCTTGTCCCTTTCATTTATAGCCGTATATGCGAGGGCAATTCCGGCCTTCTTGCATGCCTCTATCTTTTTTCCTTTCATCGAGCCGGACGCATCAAGAGCATAAATTACAAAAGTCTGGCCCTTGCTTTGTTTTTCATTAACCTGCAGATCCTTGCTGTCAAAATAATGATGGCCCCTCCTTATTGCAAGCTTTATTGATTTTTTTAATGCAATGTCCCTATACCTGTCGCCTTTCTTATAGCCTCTTGAGTTTTCCTTTTCCCCGTATACAAAAGTTTTTTTGCTTAATTTTTCGCCAATAATTCCCTTTGGAACTATCTTATCCAATTCTTCAAAATACAGAACAAGAGAAGCAAGCTCAACACCTTTTTCAGACAGGGAATTATCATCCTGAATTAAACCTTCTTCCTTCAAATCCCCGATTTTTTGCTGGATTTTTTCTTTCAGCTCCTTCTGGAATTCGGGAATCCCGATATTTTTCTTGACATAATCCGGCTCATACCCTGAAACAAGCCTTATTATTGATTCACCATAGATCTGCTTTGCTACTGTGTAATTCTTTACAAGCTGCTCAAACATTAAGTCAGGAGAAAAAGATGACATGCCCTGATTTATGGCATCGCTTATCAGCTTGCCGCTGTCAATTGTTTTCTTGTCATTCTCAAGAACGGAATGCATGAACTTGTCCTCAAGCTGCTGGAACTGGAGCTTTCCGCTTAATTCATCTGCTTTGCTGAATTCTTTCAGCTCAATCTCTTCGCTACCGTAAATCACCGGATTTTTCTTCCAGATTGTTCTCCCATTTTGTAGCCTCTACATTCTTATGAAATTGCTCCTTGATGTAATTTTCAACAGTTTCAAGATACCTTATGCTCGGCTTGAGCCTTATCCTGTGCGAAATCACAGAAACAAGAACGTCCTTGATATCCTCAAATTGCACATTTTTCCTTCCGTTCAGCAATGAATTTGACTGGCTCCGCTCATACAGACCGATTGATGCCCTTACGCTCGGCTTTTTCTCAAGTTTTTCATCTTGCCTAAGCATTCTTACAAAATAAGCAATCAAAGTCAATAAATCATCGCTTACATTTGCAAGTTTTTTGCCTTTAATTGCAATAATTTTCTTTTCAATTTCAATGCTTTCAGGATAATCCATGTAAATTATGTCAAACCTGTCCAGCAATACGTCGCTTAATTTTTCCGTTGAAGTGTCTTCGGGATTCATTGTGCCTATGAAAATAAAATTGATGTCAAAATCAACATCATAAGAGCCGATTGTGGCTTTTCTTTCCTCCAATACTTGCAGCAGCGCATTCTGCAGCTTTTCAGGGCATCTGTTCAGCTCATCAAAGAATAATATTCCGTTGTTTGCTTTGAAAATTTTTCCCGGAGTGAATGCCTCAATGCTCAAAGGGCCGAATTTCAGTGCCTTAATTGGATCAATGTCGCCAAGCAAATCCTCAACTGTCAAATCTGGAGAGCCCTGTATTCTTATAAACCTGCTTGAGCCTTGTATTTTTGCTGCCTTATGCTTCTTTTCCTGCTTGCATGAAGGGCAAACTGGATCGCTCGGAATGCAATGGTAGCTGCATCCCTCTATAACTTCAAGATCAGGCAGCAATTTTGCTATGTTCTTTGCTATCGTGGTTTTTCCGATTCCGGGCGCGCCTACAATAATTATATGCCTATTCATCAGCAGAGCTGATTTTATGCCGGTTTTTGCACTTTCCTGGCCAAGAATGTCTGTAAATGAATCCTTGTTTTTCAGTAAAATGTCCTTTAGTTGTTCGCTTAGCATTTAACCGTCATTATATAAAGTC
>CAYNCK010000048.1:0-9662 GCA_964396095.1 uncultured Methanosarcinales archaeon | reverse complement strand
CATTATTTTCTGCCTTGAAAAGATTATTTGGAAACCACTTGCGTGGTTTAACTGCCCGCACACAGCGGGCAGAAATATATATGCGGTTGATAGCCTACAACTTAGGGGCTATTTTGATGGAGATTTTCTACTAAGCCTGTTAGTTAGGATTTTTAAATTATTTTTATTTTATTATTGGAATTATCTTATTGTATTGCGCTCATTGTCAAGCGCAAGAAGCACAAAATGTAACAGCTAAAGTAAAAACTTAAACTAAAAATTAAAATTTTTCCAAAACCTTTATATTCCTGTAAAAATTTTAATAAACAAAAGAGGTGCATATCTTGAATAAGGATAAAAAATTTGTTCTTTGGTTTAATGAGCTTGGAATTGAAGATGTACCTCTTGTCGGCGGAAAAAACGCGTCTTTGGGGGAAATGTACAGGAATTTAACAAAACAAGGCGTAAAAATTCCAAATGGCTTCGCTTTAACAGCTTATGCTTACAACTATTTTCTTGAAAAAGCAAAAATAAAAGACGAGCTGAAAACCATACTTGAGGGACTAGACACTTCAAACATGAAGAACCTTGCTGACAGGGGGAGAAAAGCAAGGGATGCAATCCTAAGGGGCGAATTTTCAAAAGAGCTGAAGGAGGAAATTATAAAATCTTACAAAAAATTATGCAAACAATATGGCGCAAACACTGATGTTGCTGTCAGAAGCTCTGCAACAGCAGAAGACTTGCCGGATGCGAGCTTTGCAGGCCAGCAGGAAACCTACCTGAATATCCGGGGAGAGCGCGCTTTGCTCGAAGCAACGAAAAAATGCATTGCATCATTGTTTACAAACCGCGCAATTTCCTACAGGGTTGATAGGCATTTTGACCATTTCAAAATTGCTTTGTCCGTGGGAATTCAGAAAATGGTGAGAAGCGACAAGGCATGTTCGGGAGTCATGTTTTCCATTGACACAGAAACAGGGTTTAAAGATGCCGTCCTGATTAACGGCTCTTATGGCCTTGGAGAAAACGTAGTTCTTGGGGCTGTAAATCCCGACCAGTTTTATGTTTTCAAGCCAACATTGAAAAAAGGATACAGGCCGATTTTGAGCAAGAAGCTTGGCAGCAAGAAAATAAAAATGATTTACAGCGAGCAGGGCTCTAAAAGCACGACAGAAAATGTTGAAGTCCCTTATAATGATCGCTTCAAGTTTGTCTTGAATGATGGGGAAATTTTGAAGCTTGCAAAGTGGGCTTCCATTATAGAAGATTATTATTCCAAAAAGGCTAAAAAATTCAAGCCGATGGATATGGAGTGGGCTAAAGACGGCGCTACAAATGAGATTTTTATCGTCCAGGCTCGTCCTGAAACTGTTCAGAGCCAGAAAAATTTCAATATTCTTGAGGAGTATATCCTGAAAGAAAAAGGCCCGGTAATCGTCACAGGCTTGAGCGTTGGAAGGAAAATTGGCGCTGGGAAATCTCATATAATAAAAAATGCCAATGATATTGGGAGCTTCAAGGCTGGTGAAGTTCTGATAACGGAAAAAACGGATCCTGACTGGGAGCCAATCATGAAAATTGCCTCTGCAATTGTGACAAACAAAGGAGGACGGACAGCCCATGCTGCAATTGTTGCAAGAGAGCTGGGAATTCCTGCAATTGTCGGTACAGAGCATGGAACGGAAATAGTAAAGACCGGAACCGATGTTACTGTAAGCTGCGCAGAAGGCGAAGTTGGAAAAGTCTACAAGGGAAAATTAAAATTTTATATCCGCAAGGTTGACCTGAAGAAATTAAAAAGGCCGAAGACGCAAATAATGATGAATGTCGGCAACCCAGATCAGGCATTTGAGTTCTCTTTCATTCCAAATGACGGTGTTGGTTTGGCAAGAGAGGAATTTATAATAAGCTCATATATTAAAGTTCATCCGCTTGCATTGCTGCATTATGATAAATTAAAAGACAAGAATGTAAAGGCCACAATTGACGAGCTCACTTTTGCGTACAGGAACAAGGTTGATTTTTTTATAGAAAAGCTTGCTGAAGGCGTTGCAATGATAGGTGCCGCTTTTTACCCAAAAGATGTAATTGTCAGGATGTCTGACTTCAAGTCAAATGAATATGCCAACTTAATTGGGGGCAATGATTTTGAGCCGAAAGAAGAAAATCCAATGATTGGATGGAGGGGCGCATCAAGATACTACACAGGAAATTACAGGGAAGCATTTGCCCTTGAGTGCAAAGCAATGAAAAAGGCAAGGGATGAAATGGGCTTGACAAATATCAAGCTGATGATTCCATTCTGCAGGACAACTGACGAAGGCAAAGCTGTGATTGCAGAGATGAAAAAATACGGATTAGTGCAGGGAAAAAATGGGCTAAAAATTTATGTAATGTGCGAAATTCCCAGCAATGTTGTTTTGGCAGATGATTTTTCGAAAATATTTGACGGGTTTTCAATCGGCTCAAATGACTTGACCCAATTGACTCTCGGCCTTGACAGGGATTCTGAACTGGTTTCAAGGCTTTATGATGAAAGAAACCCTGCAGTCAAGAGATTAATTTACGAAGTTATACACAAGGCAAAGAGAAACAAAACGAAGATTGGAATCTGCGGGCAGGGTCCGAGTCAGTGGGACGATTTTGCAGAATTTTTGGTTATGTGCGGCATTGATAGCATTTCCCTAAATCCGGATACGGTCATAAAAACTACCCTTACTATTCTTAAGGCCGAACAAAAATTGAAAAGACGAAAGAATTGAGCATTGTTCAATGAAATTTACATTTGCAGCAGAGGATACCCTTGCAGGTATAATATGCGGCTTATTGCTTATAGGGCTAACAGGGAGGTTTTTCTCTTTAAAATTAAGCAATATGTTATATGCCATCGCATTTATTGCTCTTTCAGTTTTTATTTTATTGGATATAATCAATGAGGCAAGGGACTTAACAACACATTTTGGATTTATTGTATTTTCTTTAGCGCATAGTTTGGCTGATTTGGGCATTGCAGTAATTTTTGTCTCCCATTTCAGCGGATGGAGCATACCATACTTAACATCAGCATTTGTGCCATACTTAAAGAATGAAGTGATTATATTCTATGCCGGTGCATTTTTAGTTATTGGTAATGTTATTTGGCTATGCCTTTATCCGTTACTGGATTAATTTTATTATTGAAAATAAATTAAAGATTTTTTAATTAGTGGCTATATTAAAATTTAATTAAATTAATTGAATAAACCTTTTCTGTACAATCTCCCGTTCCATCCTTTCATAAAGCTCCGGCCTATCTTCAATAAAAGTATGCCCCTGTTCAGCATACCCTTCATCAAGAAACAATTTCAAAATAGGTAAAAATTCAGAGCTATGTATCCTGCTTGTCTTTCGCCATTTCTCTCTCAATGGAAATACATAAAAATCAAGATACTTTACATCAAGTACTGGATTTTTTAATTTTTCTTCGTCTAAGCAGGAAACAACATAAGTAAAATCAACTTTTCTAAATCCAACAATTCTCATTAATCTTAAATTTCTTTCCAAGATATTTTTATAACCTTTAATTCCAGTTTTGTCCTTTCTTCTTTTGAATATGAATTCTGTTTTTCTTTCAGGATTATCAAACTCAGCAACAATTACGCTAAGTTCTTTATACCCCAATATTCGTAAATCTCTGTGCAGCAATTGTAAAGTAGACTTAAAAAGTTTATTTGACAAAAAACCTGCACTCTTTATATCATCTTCAGACAAATCTTTTTCCAGGAAAAAATAATAAATTGCGCCGGCGGATACAACATTGTTGATGGGATAAATACTAAACATTGATGCCCCTACCGGTGTAGGTCCGATTTTTAGAATTAATATATGGTATACATCTTTGCTTTTTCTTTTATACCTTGACCTTATACTTTTCCTAAAGTCTTTCAAACTTAATAATTCACCAGAATCTGGAAATGTTTTAACATAACACTCATCATACAATTTTAAAAAATCTGGACTATCTGGGCTAAAAACTTCCTCGAAGCTTATAGTCCCTTTTGGTTTGCCTTCAGATAAATTAAGCAAATACCTAGCTTCATTTTCAATCATGACAACAAATTTACTTAATCTTTCTTCAATAGTTGTTTCGTCTTTAAGCATTATGTAGAATGCAAGATGCTCTTCTATGTCTTTAACAATTGCCCCGCTCCAATGTTTTTCAATGTACTCGTTTTGCTTTGAAATCATAAATCTTAGATTAATCATTATATCTTTAAAATAATTTAAATGCCGATTAAGATTTTCAAGCAGCCTTCCAATGTGTTGTTGTGCATCAAGCGCTGTCGCGTCAGAATTTCTTGCTAAAAGCAATTTCACAATTGAAATATCTCTTGTTTCTAGCTGTAATAATTTTTCAATCAATTTCAACAATTTTATGTTTGAATCTTTTATTTCTTTAACAATTGGATCAATCCTTTCAGCATTTATTCCCGTTTCCCATATTTCGACAATATCTTTTACTTTTTTTAGTTTTTCTGAATGCGAATGAATAATTTGTTTAAGCAGAGAAATATCTTTTTTGGCGTCTGCATCTAATTCTTCAATGGTACTTTTTTGATCTTTTACAAAAAAATCAGCAATTGACATTAATGGCACTTTTTCTGCTCTATTTATATAATTTTCCTTACTTTCTATTTTATCTTCACAATCTTCCTGCTCAAGCTCCTGTGCACGTAATTGTCAAATTCAAATTCTATCCTGAATTTTGATATTTTTAATAATTTTTTATAATTAACATAGCTTGGAAAGACTATAACTGACTTTTTACCTTTCATTAATTTTTTCCTTAAATTTTTTAAAAACAGCAAATAAAATTTTTCAAGGTTTTTTGTAAAATTTTTCGTTTCAATTTTTTTATTTATTCTGAAACTCTTCCAGCCTTTTTCATATTTAAGGATGGCATTTGAATTCAAGCCATATGGCGGGTCTGTTACAACACAATCAAATTTGTCATTTATTTCCAGGGCATTTTTATGTTTTATTTCATAGTTCTTGATTTTGAAATATTTTAAATTGTCTTTGCAGCCGCTAATCATGATTTTATTAATATCATACCCGATGCTTTTAATTTTCATCAATCCCGATTCAATCAGAAAGCCGCCTGTTCCGCAAAATGGATCCAATAGAATTTTGTTTTCCTTAATTTCGGAAATATTAACTAGAGCTCTTGCTATTTTTGGATGCATGGAGCTTGGATGGGGAAAAGGCCTCAGATGAGGCTGCCTTGCCTCAAAATCTTCTTTATTGATGTATATGGCCAGTCCGCAATAAACTTTGTTTTTGGCAAAAAATAATTCTATTTTTGTTTTAGGATTTTCCAGGTTAACTTTCGGGTTTTTTAATGAACTCCAAATATAGCCAGCCAGTTCTTTTTCCGAGTATTTTTTTATTTTATTTTGGATTTTTTTATAGGGTTTAACGTTATTGGATTTTTTCCTCATTGGATTTATATCATTGTCATTGATATTGGTAATTCTTAAGCAATAATCTTTGCCGTAAACCGAACCCCAGTCAAAATTTTTCATTGAATTTTCCAATTCATTGATTTTGCATTCAAACAGTAATTTGTAAATGTTTTTTGTCAATGCAACTCTTTTGCATATTTTTTTTATTTCTTTTTCATTATTTTTCAAATCAATAATTAACAAGCGGCCTAATAAAATAGAATTGCCAACATCATACAAACTTAGCACTTCTTGTTTTCCCAAATCTACAAAATCCCCACTTAGCAAGAAAATACAATTCATAGGTTTTAAAAATCCAGAGAATATAATAAATCTATCTTCTTTTTTCTTGTCTCGTATATGTTCTTCGGATGCGTAAACCTATATTATTTTCCATATAGCAACAAAAGTTATATAAACAAGTAAAATATTAATCTTTTTTATGAAAAAAGGGCGCCCGGTCAAATCAGAAATAAGGCAGAATGTGGTCGAAATACTTCATTTTGTCCAGAAAGCCTACGGCTATGAAATCTACAAGGTATACACTGCAATTTTCCCAAAGGTCACTTTGAGAAGCATTTATTATCATCTGAAAAAAGGTGTTGAGATTGGCGAGTTTGTGGTCAACAAAGTTGAAAAAGAAAAAGGCGATTATTCATGGGGCGGCGAGGCAGAGAAAATATACTATGCCCTGGGGCCAAATGCAAAGCCCACAGGAAACGACCGAGTCAGGGAATATATTGATAGCAAGAAGCAGTGAATTCTAAATTTTATCTCACAAACCCCGCAACTAAATTGACAAAAATCAGCAACAGGAAAAAAATCCCAATGTAGTGCCAAGCCTTGTTTCCTTTTTCCTCACCAAAAATTCCGTGCAATGCGATTTGCATCATTCTGCCTCCGTCAAGAGGCCCGATCGGCACCAAATTAAACAATCCAATTCCCAGGTTTAAGACAAATAATATAAAAAATAATCCCACAAGCCAAATGATAAAATTTGGAATTAGATTACCATAAGATGATTTTATTGCCGGCTTAATCCTTGTGCTTTGCTCCAGCAAAAGCCCCATATATGCAAGGCTCTCATTTTCAGGATTTTTTTCAAGCTTTATGCCGTATTCAGATTTATCAGTTTTAATTTTAACAACGTCAAAAGGCTTTTTTGTTTTCATCACTGCAGACAAATTCTCAACATAAGGGGTTTCAATACCGTCAATATTCTGTATCACTTCCCCGATTTTCATTCCTGCTTTTTCTCCAGGAAAACTGAAATTTCCCTTTACAAAATCATTTATTTTTACTCCATTCGGCTCTATCATTGCGCTTGCAATCGGAGCAATGACCAGGGACAGCAAAGCAAGAAACAAAAATCCAAACAAAATGTTTGAGAAAGGCCCTGCTGCAAAAATGCTCAGCTGCTGCACATGCGGCCTTTTCCTCATTTCTTTTTCATCAGGCTCGACAAATGCGGCTGGAATTATTGGCACAATTAGTGCAAGAAAAGCAAAACCGCTTGACTTTACCTTAATCTTGTTAGCTCTTGCAATCAACCCATGCGCAAACTCGTGAACTACGGCAATTATAAAAATAGAGATTATCCAGTAAAAAAAAGGGACATAAAAAACTCCCTTTGCCTTGAACGGAAGAACTAAGCCCACCCCAGGGGCGGCTCCGGGCTTCGTAAATAAAACATAAATATTTTGGAGAAGCGACCAGCTTATGAAAGCCATTCCTAAAAATCCAGCCACTATCCCCAGATACCCTAGATAAAGTGTAATCTTTCTGAATTTTTTGGCAAGAGAATCCATTAATTTAATTCCTAATTTCGTCTTATACATAGAGAAATAAAAAAAATATGGAATAATCTGCTTGGTTTCAAGATTTTTTCTCTTCAGATACAGAAAAATAGCGAGTGCAACAATAAAAACAATTGCACCAATAGCCTGAAAGTCAGTCATTTTTTTGAATTAAATTTTTTATTAAATATTTAATGATTAATAAAAAGAATGAAAAATAATATTCACGTTCACTTCTTCCTTACAGCCTTGAACATCTTGCTGCCGCATCTCCTGCAGCTGACCTTGCCCTGAATTATTTTCATATTTGGTGATTTAATTTTAGACTTGCATTTCCTGCACACAAAAACATTTCTGAATTTTCTTACATCAGCTTCGTGGAATTTAACCATTTAGTCACCCTTAACCTGCTTCATAACCCTTTCGCTTAAAATCGTCCAGTACATGACAGAACCTCCGTCCCTGACATCTGATTTCAAATCATCAGGAATTTTCATGTCAAATGTCTCGTAGCTCTCCGAATCCATTACGGTTGCAATACTCCCTTTTACTGACAAAACCTGCGCTGACCTCTTTTCAATTATTGGGACTTCAATATTGTCATGCCCCGGCATAACAACAATCCTTTTCTTGTCATCCACCAATCCAACTGCAGATATCCTTGCTTTTGTGTGGCCGTGCTTGCCTGGCTTTGAAACCTCTGTGTCAACAACCTTGCAAGGTACGCCATCGAGGAGTATAAAGCTGCCTTTCTGCACCTGAATTGCAACTATCATCTTTGTATCTGGCATTAATTCACCTTTTTATTACAAAATTATTTGTTTAAGCAATTAATTTATAAAGGTTATGCTAAAAATGAAGAATTAATCCTTCACAGCCAATTTTATATCTTCTGCCTTTATCGTCTTCCTTCCTGCATGCTCAGCTAATTTAATTGATTTTACTGCAATTACATTTGCAATGTCTTCAATTGCATTTTTCAGCGCTACCTTGGCCTTGTCAGAGACCCTTTCAGCGCCCCCTTGCTTCAGAATCTTCTCCATTGCAGCTAACGGCAGAAATTTTTCGCTCATTGTAACACCTTATTTATGTTAATTTTGTATATTATATAAAGTTTATGATTAAAAGCCCAAAATCGCCCTTTTCAGCCCAAATCTGTGCTTTCTCGCCAGCTTTGAAATTTCTTTTTCCATAATCTCATGGTTAGGAAATTTTGATTCCATCCTTCTGAATTCAGGGCTGTGGTGCAAGGTTCTTCCGTTCTTGCTCTCAAACTTGAATTTTTTGTGCAGCATTTCATGGTACATAACATAATCCAATAATTCTTGCTCGGAATCCGTGAAAATCGTGCTTATTGTGATAGTATCGTTGCCATAAGTGTAGCTTCCGAGCTTGCTGGTTGATTCATTCCCCCATTCAAGGTTTGGAATGTCAAGCATGCCGTTGAAGAACATTTCATTCATTCTTTCAAAAGATGCTTCTAAAATCACGTCAGTCTTTGTTTTTGGCACAGCAAGATGCACATTTTTTAAAAATGCATTGTACAAATCCATGTTCATGGTTTTTTTATTATTCTTTTCCTTTAGAATCTTAATTAATAATTCCTGGATTAATCCAATCTGTATTTCCCTGCTTATCTTTCTCCAGTCTTTGCTCAGGTTAAAAATTAGGTTGTTGCCGTACAGTTTTACGTTTGCGTTGTAGGGCTTGAATTTTCTCGAGTATTTAAGAAATAGATTATATTTTATTTCCCTGTTGGGATAAATTTCCCAGAATGCCTCTTTTATTAGTTCTGACATTTTTTAATTTCACAATTTTATGTATGCACTTCATACCTTAAAATCGCAGCAGCCTTTCCCAAATCGCGAAGCTGTGCGCCTTCCCTTGTTTGAGTAGAAATTATCCTTATCTCGCTGCCGACAAGTTTTGCGGCATTCTCAAACTCCTCAATCTTTTCCTCTGATAAATCCTCTGAAAGCAAAACCTTGTCAACAACCCCCATCTTCAGTTTATTCATCACATCCATTTCCCCGTAGGCAACCATATTCTGCTTTGTTGCCAGCATTTCAAGAAATCTGTTGACAATTTTTTTTTCTTCTGTCACGTCTTCCTGTGCAAGAACATCTGCGCTTTTCTCAAGCAGCTCCTCAAGCCCAAATTCTCCTGTGTAACTCAAGTCCTTAATTGCAATTATTTTTTTCTTGACCTCGTTCGTGATAAAATCCCCTTCGACAAGGTCGTATTTTGTAGGCCCTGGGCCGCCGACAATTATTCCTTTCAGGCCCTCCATTTTAAGGAAAGCCTCCTTCATGTATTCTGCAACTTTTTTGTAATGGTCTTTTGCAGCCCCCTCTATCTGGCGAGCAAAACGCATTGCGCTTTGCCCTCCGGCCTTGAATTT
>CAYNCK010000047.1:0-12125 GCA_964396095.1 uncultured Methanosarcinales archaeon | reverse complement strand
TGGTTATCACCTAGGCTTATAAATGGCTCATTGAAGGAAACAGTTCAATACAGCAGGACATGCGCGATAGAGACAGAAATCCTAAGAAAAACAAATAAAAATATAGTTTTTATTATAGGGAACGAGTTTACACTGGATACTGTAGGTTTTGTTTCAGGAGCAGGCTACCTAGATAGAGGAACAAATTTAGTGAGGAACATTTTTATTGATAAGCTAAAGGTGTTGGTTGGTGTAAATACCATAAATAAAAAATTAAACCAATTTCTGAAAATAGTTATTAAAGAAGTACGATTGTATTTCAAGGGCACTGTAACATATGCATCAGGAAATTGGGAAGATGTTGAATGGGACTTATTTGATGTAATTGGGATTAATCATTACTTAAACAGACTAAACAAGTTGACATATGTTGGAACTTTGAGTAACCTAAAACAATTCAAAAAGCCGATAGCAATCCTTGAGTTTGGATGCTGCACTTACAAAGGCGGGGAAGAAAAAGGCGGAAGTGGTTATAATATAGTTAATTGGAACCTACCAAGGGCTGAAGTGGCTGAAAATAGCATTAGGGACGAAAGCATTCAGGCCGAGTATATTTTGGATTTGCTTAAATTATTTGCACGAGAAGGGATATATGCTGCTTTTGTACACACATTTGTTGAAACACAATACGTTTCTTATGAAGACAATCCAAAATATGATTTAGATACTGCAAGCTTTAATCTGATAAGAGTTTATCCTAAAGGCCATGAGAAATCATATTTTGATGGACATGTAATCCCAAAAAAATCTTTTTATATTGTATCTGATTTTTATAAAAGTCATTAAAAATATATTTCAAAAGCTTTTTAAACCCTATATCATAATCATAGAGTATGGGGAACGGCAAGATTAAGGAATTTCTTGATAAAACTAAAGAGGCTGTTAGCGACAAGGCTGCAGCTGAACTGCAGCATAAGAAGGGAAAGCTGACAGCAAGAGAGCGTTTAAGCTATCTTCTTGACAAGGATTCTTTCATAGAGCTTGATGCTTTTGCCGAACATAACAGCAGTGAATTGCAAAAGAGAAAAGCAGGAGATGGAGTCATAACAGGCTATGGTACAATAAGCAAAAAGCCAGTTTACACTTACGCGCAGGATTTCTCTTTCATGGGAGGCTCAATGGGAGAAATGCACAACAAGAAGATTGCGCATATGATGGAATTAGCGTTAAAGACAGGCTGTCCATGCATTGGCTTGCTGGATTCAGGAGGCGCAAGGATACAGGAAGGGGTTGCTGCGTTGGATGCAGGAGGAAAGATTTTCCAGCTAAATACAATCTCGTCAGGAATAATTCCACAAATATCAGCAATCATGGGTCCATGCGCAGGAATCGCTGTTTATTCCCCTGCACTGACAGATTTTATTTTCATGGTTAAAAAAACAAGCTACATGTTCATCACAGGTCCTGATGTAATCAAGTCAGTAACAGGGGAAACTATTGACTTTGAAGGTTTGGGAGGCTCTACATCACACAGCGAGAAAAGCGGTGTTGCACAGTTCACAGCAGACAATGAAAAAGACTGTTTGGACATGATAAAAATTTTGCTTAGCTATCTTCCGCAAAACAATCTTGAAAATGCCCCATACAGCTCATCAGACAATGCCGAAAGAGATACAAAAAAATTAGAAACTTTAGTTCCTGACGATCCAAAAAAAACCTATGACATAAAAGATGTAATCAATGAAGTCTTTGACAGAAAAACATTTTTTGAAGTGAATTCAAACTTCGCGCAAAATGCTGTAATAGGCTTTGCGAGATTAAACGGAAATGTAACTGGAATTGTCGCGAACCAGCCAAAAGTCCTGGCAGGATGCTTGGACATTAATTCATCAAATAAAATCGCAAGGTTTGTAAGATTCTGCGACTGCTTTAATATTCCATTAATAAATCTGGTTGATGTCACAGGATACTTGCCGGGTACGAACCAGGAGCACAACGGAATCATAAGGCAAGGGGCAAAAATTCTTTACGCATATTCTGAGGCAACTGTTCCAAAAATTTCTATTGTTTTAAGAAAAGCCTATGGGGGGGCCTATATTGCTCTTGTATCAAAAGACATGGGGTTTGACAAAGTGATAGCGTGGCCAATGGCAGAAATTGCCGTCATGGGTGCAGAGCAGGCTGTGAACATAATCAACAGGGATGAAATCGCCAAAAATCCAAAGGCAAAAACAGAGCTCGTAAACACGTACGCTGAAAAATTCCTTAACCCTTACGTTGCTGCAAAGCTCGGAAAAATTGACATGATAATTGAGCCAAAAGAGACAAGAACTGTTTTAATCAAGTGCCTTGAGATGCTTCTTTCAAAAAGGGATAAAAAGCCGGTCAAGAAGCACGGCAACATGCCCTTGTAACAATGGAAGAATTAGTTATTAAGGTTGACGGAAAGGAATACAAAGTTTTTGTAGATGAAACACAAGAAGGGAAGATTCTTGTCCATTGCGGCAATGACGTCTATGAAGTCGAGACAAAAAAAGATATAGAGCAAAGCGCAATCGAGAGGCTGCAAAAAAGGCAATCATCTGAAACGGGAAATGATATAGCCGCTCCTTTGCCGGGCATAGTCTACGATATCAAGATAAAAAAAAATGACAAGGTGAAGCAAGGCCAAAGCTTATTCACGCTCATGGCGATGAAGATGGAAAACGACATAACTGCGCCAAGAGACTGCATCATAAAAGAAATCAATGTTAAGAAAAATGACAATGTCAATAAAGGAGATATTTTGGCAATAATTGAATAAAATGGATTCTATAAGGCATGACTGGACTGAAAAAGAGGTTCTTGAAATTTACAATATGCCCTTGCTTGAGCTAATCTACGAAGCCGCAACAGTACACAGAAAATTTCAAACAGCTTCAGAAGTCCAGGTGAGTTCTTTGCTCTCGATAAAAACAGGAGCATGCACAGAGGACTGCGCTTATTGCCCTCAGTCTGCACGATACAACACAGGCATAGAAGTGCAATCATTGTTGCCTTTAAACGAGGTAATTGAAACTGCAAAAAAAGCAAAAAGCGCGGGAGCAACAAGGTTTTGCATGGGCGCTGCATGGCGCGAAGTAAAGGATGGTGAAGAATTTGACAGGATTCTTGAGATGGTAAAATCAGTAAATGCTCTTGGAATGGAGGTTTGCTGTACTCTTGGCATGCTGACTGAAATCCAGGCAAAAAGATTGGCAGGTGCAGGACTTTACGCGTACAACCACAATGTTGACACTTCTCCTGAATTTTACAATAAAATAATAACGACAAGAACTTATGAAGACAGGATTAAAACATTAAAAAATGTCAGAAATGCCGGCATCACAGTCTGCTCAGGAGGGATAATCGGAATGGGCGAATCTGCAAAAGACAGGATGGGCATGCTTCTGACTTTGTCATCTTTAAATCCCCATCCGGAATCTGTTCCTATAAATGCCTTGATTCCTGTAAAAGGAACTCCACTTGCAAACAGCAAGCCCGTTTCAGTGTGGGAAATGGCAAGAATGGTAGCAACTGCAAGGATCATAATGCCAAGATCTGTTGTAAGATTGTCTGCTGGCAGGATTAACATAAGCAAGGAAGGCCAGGCTTTGTGCTTTTTCGCAGGAGCAAACTCAATATTTCTTGGAGACAAGCTGCTGACACAGCCAAACCCCGAGGCAAATGAGGATTTGGAAATGTTTAAAATTCTGGGACTAAAGCCGAGAAAATCATTCAAGAACAAGCTAGAGCTCAGCGTAGAAGAGAATATCTAAGGTTTTTGGAACATTGTAAGTGTAGTACTTAACATTCTTATAGCCTAAATTTTCCAGCAGTATGATTCCATCTTTTATATTTTCAATTTTGAAATCGAACATGCTGTTCTTTTTTAGAAGAAATTTGAATAATATTTTGTACATAGATTCCCGAAAATTTTTATCTTTTGATGAATATTCCCTGTTGAAAAAATCTATCAAAATGTACCCTTTATATTTTTTAATTTGTTTTAATAAATCAATTAGCTGCTCTTGCTGGAGGTACATGCTCACCCCCTCTATAATAAATAGTGCGTTTTTAACATCAATATTGAGTTTGTCTTTCCCTATTTCAAATGGTATTGTGTTTCCTTTGAATTTCTTAAAATATGGCAAATCCAGCTCATAGAATTTTATATTTTTAAATCGCTTGGCTCTTGAAGAGAACCCTGCCCCTATCTCAACAATGAATTTTGGGTTGATTTTTTCAATTAAAGAGTCTATTTTTCTTGTCCTTTCAGCAATTGTAGCCACGCTGTTTTTATCCAACAAGCCCAATAAATAAGCAAATAATTTTACAGGGAAATTCAAGTAAGTAGCTGAATCACTTTCCACTTTTGCCATTTTGCGCCATGCTGCTGTAACAGCTGCTGTCCTGTAGACTTTCATTTTTCAAAAGATTTTTATTGAATTTAAATACCTTTTCAGCAATGAAATTTGAAATCATCAAAAACGGCTATTTAGAATGCGACAAGGGATTTGTGACGTTCGGAAGAGATATGGGAAATAAAATAAAAATACCTGTTTACTGCTTTCTTGTCAAGCATAAAAAAGTCAATGTGCTTATTGACACAGGATTTTCTTCAAATTTTAAGGAAACATGGGGGAAAAGATTAAATTTTTACAAACCTCTTCTTGAGAATGATATACCCAGCTATTTAAAGAAGATAAATATACAAATTGATTTTATAATTAACACCCACTTGCATATCGACCATTGCGAGAACAACCCATATTTCAAAAATGCCGAAATTCTTGTTCAAAAAAAGGAATTTAAAGCGGCGTGCAATCCAAAGCTTTACCAAAGATATGCTTATCCTGACAAAATTCCTGAAAATCTCAAGTATAGATTTATTGACGGTGATTTTGAATTATTTAATGATATAAAAATAATAAGCACGCCGGGACACACAGAAGGCCACCAGTCAGTTTTATTGAATGTCAACGGGCATAATATTTTTATTGCAGGAGATGCCTGCTATTCTTCTGAAAACCTTAAATTCAATTGTTTGCCTGGCATTTTATGGAACCCTGACAAGATAATGGAAACCTATGAAATGATAAGGAACATGAAAAAAACACAGATTATTTTCGGGCACGAGGAAATATACACTTCGCTTTAACATATTAAACACACTATTGGAGCGGTTTGAAAATTACCTTATGTTGATTATACGCCTCCTTTAGAAAATTTAAACAAATCCTCTAAAGATCCACAGCCTACCTTTACCATTACTTCCTCAGATGAATGTGTTAACGAAATGACTGGTATTTCTTTTCTTTCAATTTGACTTACTACCTCCCAAAATAATTTTCCTCTGGCTTCTGTTTCGGAATCTGTATCTTGATAGAAAACGCCAGATATGCCTGTTAGAGGGTGCCCTCTTAAAATCATTTCATTATATTCACGGTACCCGCCTTCTGCGCCTTCGCTCATGAGCAATAATTTTAGCGGCTGGTCTGTCCCAATTTTATATCGAATGACAAATTCTCTTAATTCCCCCTGTTCCCCTGGACTATTTAAGTCAGAAGTTGAAGCAATGCGAATGACGCTATCATCCGGTAAATCCAGAATTAAGCCTATTTGCCCATTAGTGTCTGTTTGTGAAATAGGTAGATTACCTTTGTATCTATCAAACATTATTCTGGCAGCCTCTAAGTCTAGTTTGCCAACCAAAGAACCACAATAAAAAGCCCCTTCAGTTCTTATTTTTTCTTTCCTCTTCCTTATATCTAATTCATTAACGCCCTTACCCATACTGCCATCATTGATTGCATGCACTATATAAATAAAATTATTTGGATTGTGTTTTTGGGGATCCGTCAATATTTCCTTGTACATATTCTTACTAATAATTCTCACAATTATATAAAATTTATGTTTTTAAATCAACCTCAATTTTTCCCCTATTTTCCCAAATGATTTCACTGCCTTGTCAAGCTGTTTTCTTGAATGAGTAGCCATCACAGAAACTCTGAGGATGGCTTTTGGAACTGTCGGAGGCCTTATGCCTGTAACAAAAATTCCATCTTGCTCAAGTAATTTCTGAAACTGAATGACTTTTTTGTTGTCTCCGATTAAAATCGGAATAATCTGCAACTCGCCTTTTACATCAAATCCGATTTTTCTAAGATTATTTCTCAAGTATTTTGCATTTTCCAGAAGTTTTATTCTTAATTTTTTATCACTTTTTATTATTTTCAGCGCAGCCAATGCTGCTGCGGCATTTGCCGGAGATAAGCCCGTAGAATACATAAACGGTCTTGAAGTATTTCTTAAGTAATCAACTATTTCTTTGCTTCCTGCTGCAAACCCCCCCTCTGAGCCAAGTGTTTTTGACAATGTTCCCATGTGAATATCTATTTCATCAAAATTTGTGTCAATAATCCCTGTTGCATGCGCATCATCAACCATGAGCATAAAGGAATATTTTTTCTTAAGAGCAATTATTTTCTTTAAAGGTGCAATGTCACCATCCATGCTGAAGACGCTGTCAGTAACAACAAGTATGTTTTTGCCCTTGGATTGGTTAAGTTTCAGCTCCAAATTTTTGACATCGCAATGCTTATAAATTTTAATTTCTGCCTTGCTGAGCCTGCATCCATCAATTATGCTTGCATGATTCAATTCATCACTAATTACAACATCATGTTTGCCAACCAGGCTGCTTATGATGCCGAGATTTGCAACATAGCCGCTAGAATATACCAAAGATGCCGGACATTTCTTGTATTTGGCAATTTCCTTCTCGAGCTTTTCGTGCAAATCCAGGTTTACAATAAGCCTTGATGCAACATTTCCCGTCCCGTATTTTTCTACGGCCTTTTTTGCCGAGGAAATAACTTTTGGATGTGTATTAAGCCCGAAATAATTGTTAGAAGCAAGCATTATACATTCCTTATTCCTGAACTTCACAACACTGCTGCAGGCTTTCTTGATTGTCCTGAACTGCCTGAAAAGGTTTTTCCTTTTTAATTGCTTTAATTTTTCTTTTATATCCATGGCAATGATATAAATTTAAATATTAATAAACTTTCCCCTGCCATTATGAGAATAGCCATATTGGGAGCCGGAGGTATTGGAAAATCAGCAGCAAAAATTATCGAGAAGAAAAAGGAAGTTAAAATTGTCGCAGTATGCGACAGCAGCGGGTATCTTACAGACGAAAATGGGATTAAGCCAAAAAAAATATATTCATTGGGGAAGAATGGTTCAATTTCTGATATAGGAAGAAAATCAGATGATTCTATTTTAAATGTGATAAAATCAAAAAAATTTATAGACGGAATTTTGATAGCATTGCCAAACCTTCCAAACGAGTTCATACCATCTGTTGCAAAAAGATTTTTACAGAACGGATATCAGGGAGCTTTTTCTGACCCGTTAAAGAGAACCCAGGCAATGAAGATAATGTTCAGCATGAATAATTTTTTCAAAAAAAATAAATCAACCTACTTAACCGGTACAGGTGCAACCCCGGGCATTCTTACTGCAGCTGCAGTAATTGCTGCCCAGTCTTTCACTAAAGTCAAGAAAGTTAACATATTCTGGGGAGTTGGAATTGCAAACTGGGAAGAATACAAGGGAACCATAAGAGAGGATATTGCGCATCTGCCAGGGTATTCTGTTGAAAAAGCAAAGTCTATGACTGACAAGGAAATAAAAGACCTGCTTGAAAAAACAAATGGAGTTTTGAGATTCAAAAACATGGAACATGCCGACGACATCATGCTGCAGAGAGTTGGTGTTGTTGACAAGCTCAGCCAGGTATCTGTCGGAGGGGTAATGGATACAAGGCACGCAAAAAAACCTGTAACTACAACAATGACATTGACGGGAGAGACTTTTGACGGCAAGACGAGCTCGCATAAATTCATGCTTGGAGATGAAACAACAATGGCATCCAATGTCCTTGGACCTGCGCTAGGATATTTAAAAAGAGCAATATGGCTGAATCAAAACAAAATCTACGGTATTTTCGGCTCGACAGAATTCATGCCCATGGTTGTAAGATAATGTCCAAATCCGTTTTTATCACAGGCACAGACACTAATGTAGGCAAAACTGTAATTACAGCCTGCATTGCTTCTTCTCTGCTAAGAAAAGGAAAAAGTGTTGCTGTTTACAAGCCAGTTCAATGCGGAAATTTGCTGAAAGGCAGGATTAAATCTCCTGACTTGGCTCTTGTGAGGAAACTGAGCGGCATTTCTCAAAATTGCCTGTTTAATGACTACAGCTTTGAGTTTGCATCGTCACCGCATTTGGCTGCAGAAATTGAGAATAAAAAAGTTGACATTAGCAATATAAAGAAGCACCTCAAGAAAATATCAAAAAAGTTCGATTATATCTTGATAGAGGGTGCAGGTGGACTTATTGTGCCATTGACAAGGCATTATACTGTTCTTGACTTAATCAAAGAGTTATCAGCACCTGTCTTGGTTGTTGCAAGAGCTGGGCTTGGGACAATCAACCATACAAGCCTTACCATAAGAGCGCTCAAATCCAAAAACATAAAAACTATTGGAATAATCATGAATTACTTTAAAGGCAGCGAAATTGAAGAGGACAACAAAAAAATAATTTACCAGTTAAATGAGGTACCAATTATCGGAGCTGTGCCATTTTCAAAAAATCTGAAGAAATTAACTGATAATTTTGAAAAATATGTGGATTTTGAAAAAATATTGTGATTAGGTTATTTGCCGGAATTTCTTTGCCCGAAAAGTATGCCTGCAAGCACGTTCAAAGCCCATGCCTGAAACCAATTTATTGTCAGAAAGTTTCCAAAGACATAGTTCCAAAGCAATTTTACAGGAAATGCTAGAATTAATCCAACAACAGCGCTTAGGATTATGACAAGCAGTATTGCGTATCCTGTGTCAATTAGCTTTTTCAAAAGCGGTATATTGCTCAAAATCCCCATTTATTGAAGTAAACGAGCCTGTCTTTTAAATATTGTGATTACAGAAATCAATAAATATAACAACAGAATTCTTTGGATTATGCACAAAATAAATCACAGGGTTATTTATGCAGACACGGACGCTGGGCAGGTTGTTTATTATGCAAACTATTTAAGATGGTTTGAAATCGGAAGAAGAGAGCTCTGCAGGGACTTGAAGGTTGATTTCTCCGCGCTTGACAAAATGGGTATTATAATACCCGTTGTAGAGGTCAAATGCAATTATTTGTATCCTGCAAGGTATGATGATATTGTAACCATAGATACAATCATTGCAGAAGTAAAAGATAAAAGCATAAGGTTTGAATACAAAATTACAAGAAAGAGTGATAGAAAGCTGCTTGCGTCAGGTTATACAGTCAATGTTTTTGTAAACAAGAACAAACTGAAGTCGACAAAAATTCCCGAAAATGTGAGGAAAAAGCTGAAAATCAGCTAATACCTGACTTGCACATCTCCTTCAATTATTTTTATTATTTTTTTGCTTTTTAATTTAAGCAGCAGGTTACAGTCTTCATCAATTCCAGTGGCCTTTCCGGGAATTTTTTTATTTAGTGAAAACACAACAACATTTTTATTTATAGTATCAGAATGCATTTTCCAGGCTTTTAAAATATTTTTCAGCTTATTTTTCTTATATTGATTATTATAAATCCAATGAAATTCCCTGATTATGCTTTCTGACAAAGATTTTATGCTTATCTTTTTTTTTAGAATTAGTTTTAAAGATGCTGCAATATTCTTTATTTCTTCAGGGAATTGATACTGGTTTACGTTCAAGCCTATACCAACAATAACATAACTCTCTTTGCCAAAAACCCCTTCTGTAAGGATTCCGGATAATTTCCTGCCATTGTAATGCACGTCGTTAGGCCATTTTATTTTTGTATTTAGATTTGAAATTTTTTTGATAGATTTTACAACAGCAATTGCAGCCGCAAAAGTAATGTACTGCAGATTTTTTGTATTTTTTGGCTTTAAAAGTATCGACATCCACAAGCCGCCTTTGGCAGAAATCCATTTTCTTTTGAATCTCCCCCTACCCATTGTCTGCACATCAGAAATAACAACAATGTTGCTTAATCCTTTTTTGGCAAATTCCTTTGCCTTGCCTTGTGTTGACGGCAAGGATTTGAAATGATAGATTTTGCAGGATGGCATTTTAAGAATCAGTTTTATTTAGAAATATATAATTATTCCTCAACAGAGCCTTCATTCATAGATTCCTGCCTTGCAGCCATCACCCACGGGTTAACTCTGCTTTTGTGATTGGAATTTTGCTGCTTCTTTGCGAGGTATTGCGAGACTGCTGTAGTGACAATCAAAACTTTCTTGTCCTTTGGCAGCGCTTCTTTTTCCTGCTTCACGCTTTTCAGCTCTTGCATTATCTTGTTGTTCTCAATAAAGGAAGTTGTTACGTTGCCTTTCAAAAATTGCCTTTTGCTCAAAACCAGCTGATGGAAGGGAATTGTTGTCTTTACCCCTTCAATTATGAATTCTCCGAGAGCCCTTTTCATTCTTAGAATGGCTTCGTGCCTTGTACGGCCATGGCAAATGAGCAAAGCAATTAGTGAATCGAAATGAGGCAAAATAGTGTAGTTTGCATGTGCAGAGCTGCTTATCCTGATACCGGGGCCCCCGGGAGGAAGATAATTCACGATTGTTCCAACAGAAGGTGCAAAATTATTTGATGTATCTTCTGCATTAATCCTGCATTCTATTGAATGGCCTTCAATTTTGATGTTTTCCTGAGTGTAAGCAAGCTTTGCGCCTTCTGCAAGCTTAATTTGCTCCTTGACAAGATCAACATTTGTGACCATTTCTGTAACACCATGCTCAACCTGAATTCTTGTGTTCATCTCGATGAAATAGAAATTTTTGTTTTTGTCGAGCAAAAATTCAATCGTTCCTGCACCTTCATATCCGATGGTTTTGATTGCAGCAACTGCTGCCGTTCCCATCATTAATCTCAGCTCAGGGTTCAGTGCAGGACTTGGTGACTCTTCAATTAGTTTCTGGTGTCTTCTTTGGATACTGCAGTCTCTTTCGCCAAGATGGATTACATTTCCATGCTGATCTGCAAGAATCTGAAACTCAATGTGCCTCGGCTCTTCAAGATATCTTTCAATATACAATGATCCATCTCCAAATGCGTTGAGCGCTTCGTTGCTCGCACTTTCATAAGCGCCTAAGATGTCTTGTTCCTTTGCAACAATTCTCATCCCCTTCCCACCGCCGCCTGCAGATGCTTTTATCATAACTGGAAATCCTATCCTATGTGCAATTTTCAAAGCCTGCTCCGCGCTTTTCAAATCCTCCCTTATTCCCTCAATAACCGGCACATTGGCTTTTTCCATCGCCCTTTTTGCTTCTATCTTGTCGCCGAGCTTTTCTATCATTCTTGAAGATGGTCCAATGAACTTGATTCTCTTTTTCTCACATAATCTAGCAAATTTGGGATTTTGCGAAAGAAAGCCGTATCCGGGGTGGATGGCATCGCATTCACTCTGCTTTGCTATTTTGACAATCTTTTTTATGTTTAGATAATTTTTTGAATTTCCAATATTATATGACTTATCAGAAAACTTTACGGCCAATGAGTCCTTTTCATCTTCTGAATAAACCACCACGCTTTCAATTCCAAGCTCTCTGCATGCCCTTATAACCCTTAAAGCTATCTCCCCCCTGTTTGCTATAAGGATTCTCTTAAAATTATTTTTGCCAAGTACGGAGTATGATTTTTCTTTTTTGCTGTTAATTCCAAAGCCCTTCGTTAATATTTCCAAAAAAGATTTGTTGGAAGGATTGTTTAAAATTTGATCAACGTGATCCTCATCAATATGAGGCAGCCTTTTCATTACATTTGTTGTTATAAAGCTGCCTACATCCCTTATCCTAGTTTTCTGAAAGAGACTTTTTCCAGACATTACAATATGATTTTTAAACAATCCTTCAAAATACCTGTAGATTGATGGGAATTTCTCTTTTGCTTTGATCATTGAAGACCTGAGAACTATGTAGGCTTTTTCTGCAGGCTTAAGGATTTTGTTGACAGCATCTATTATTATTTTCTGCCTAATGCTTATCCTAAGCTTTGCTTTTTTGCTTATTAACATATGGCTAAATT
>CAYNCK010000046.1:0-19805 GCA_964396095.1 uncultured Methanosarcinales archaeon | reverse complement strand
AGAATTGTTTAGAATGAGATACAATCACTTCAGACCACACAGCAGTCTTGATAACAAGACTCCTGCTGAAATTTATCACTCGTTTGATAAGCTTTTTTAACAAAAAGCTCCCTAGTGACATATGTCACTTGGGAATACATTTGGAAAAGATTAGGTAAACCAAGATTTAATTTTTCTTTTTATCTTTTCATAAAAATTTCTTTTAATAGACCTTTCTACTACCACTTGCTCTTTTGCATATGTATCATTTACTTTTGATGGTCGTCTGGATTGTTCTTCAGGCGGGATGTATCTATATAAGTAAGGTTCATTCTTTTCATATTTTCTTTCTTTATTAGATTGGTAATTTAAATCAGTATCTTCATCTACAGCTTTAGTTCTTCCACTTAATCTATCTAATGTTCTCGCCCATCGAGCACCTTGAATTTTTTTCTGTTGTTCCAAATAATCAACATAATCTGGACATGGGTGCGTATTTTTGTATCCTAGTCTAATTTGATTAAGAAATATTTTAGATTTTTCTGGATTATATGAGCCAGGCTCTATTGGAGCTATATGTTCAGAACAAAAATATTTTTTACAATGAGGACATTGTTCAACATCATTATGTTTATTACAATAAGCACAGATTTTAATCATTGAAATAATAACCCCCAAATACTATTGTTTGGAATACTCTATTTAAACTTATTCAAAGCTTTTAATATAATTAAGAAGTCAACTTGATAATGTTTTATAATTTATTAATTATTTCACCCTATTCTCAGCCAGCACTTTCACAACACTTGGATCAGCAAGAGTCATAATATTCCCGTAATCTGTTCCCCCCTCTGCGATTACTTTAAGGATTCTCCTCATTATCTTGCCGCTTCTTGTCTTCGGCAAGTCATCTGCAAACTGAATCTTGTCTGGTTTTGCTATAGGCCCAATTGTCTGGGAAACATGCTTTTTTAATTTTTCTTTTAGTTCATCAGTTTTTTCAATTCCGCTTTTTAATGTTACAAAAGCATAGATTGCCTGGCCTTTTATATCATGTGGAAAAGGAACAATTGCGGCTTCTGCAACTGAATGATGGCTCACAAGTGCGCTTTCAACTTCGGCGCTTCCAATCCTGTGGCCTGCAACTTTTATCACATCATCTGTCCTTCCCATTATCCAGAAATAGCCGTCTTCATCAATCCTTGCGCTGTCGCCTGTTAGGTAAACACCAAATTTTTCAAAATATGTTTTCTTGTACCTGTCAGGATTATTCCAAACGGTTCTTAACATTCCAGGCCATGGATTTTTAATGACTAAATAGCCGCCTTCATTTACATTTGCTTTGCTTCCGTCTTCTCTCAAGACTTCGGCAACAATTCCAAAAAAAGGCTTTGTTGCAGATCCCGGCTTTGTTGGAGTTGCACCGGGCAATGGAGTTATCAAAATCCCCCCAGTCTCTGTCTGCCACCAAGTGTCAACAATCGGGCATTTTTTCTTTCCAATCACATCATGATACCACATCCATGCTTCAGGATTAATTGGCTCTCCTACTGTTCCAAGCAATCTTAAGCTTGATAAATTGCATTTGCCAGGCCACTTATCCCCTTCTTTTGCAAGAGCACGAATCGCAGTGGGGGCTGTATAGAAAATCGTAGCTTTGTATTTTTCAATAATTCTCCAGAACCTGTCAGGATTCGGAAAAGTCGGAGAGCCTTCATACATAATAATAGTTGCGCCGTTTGACAAAGGCCCATAAACAATATATGAATGTCCTGTAACCCAGCCTATGTCTGCTGTGCAGAAATAAATATCATTTTCTTTTATGTCAAAAATCCACTTGAAAGTTTGATATACAAAAAGCAGGTATCCTGCCTGAGTGTGCAAAATTCCTTTTGGCTTTCCAGTTGTTCCTGAAGTATATAAAATAAACAATGACTCTTCCGAATGCAGGCTTTCAGGCTCGCAGAAATCATTTTCTGAAGAAATTAATTCATGCCACCAGAATCCATTTTGCATATTGATTTCATTGCCAGTCCTTTTAACAACAACAACATTTTTTATTGTGGGGCATTCCTTTAAAGCAATATCAGCATTTTCTTTTAACGGGACAACTTTTCCGTTCCTGAAGCTGCCATCGGAGGTTATCAATAATTCTGCACTCGAATCCTGTATCCTGTCTTTCAAGGCATCTGACGAGAATCCTGCAAAAACAATGGAATGTATTGCGCCGATTCTTGCGCATGCAAGCATTGAAATCGGCAGTTCAGGAATCATGGGCAAGTAAATCTGGACAACACTTCCTCTTTTTACTCCAAGCTTTTTTAAAACATTTGCAAATTTGCAGACTTCCTTCAATAATTGCTCATAAGTATAAGTTTTTGTTTCGCCTGACTCAGATTCCCAGATATAAGCAATCCTGTCTTTTTTTCCGTGCTTTATGATTCTGTCAAGGCAATTGTAAGAAACATTAAGGTAGCCGCCTTCAAACCACTTAAAGAATCCCATGTCATTTCTCAATACAATGTCCCATTTTTTGAACCATTCAAGCTGCTTTGCTTTTTCTGCCCAAAATGATTCAGGATTTTCAATGGACTTTTTGTAGATTTTGGAATACTCTTTCATGCTCCTGATATGAGCGCTTCTATGAAACTCCTCAGAAGGATAGAACACGCGATGCTCATTCAGGATGGAATCTATGAATTCCGGCATTATACACCTCTTTTTTTTGGAATTATAAAAAACAAGCTTTTAAAACTTTTGAATTTATTTGACAAACTCAACATTTCTCATATTCTGGAATTCCTTGTCGCCTGTCAGGAATTTTAGTTTATGTGTTAAAGACAATATATAACCGACTGCATCAGTGGAAGAGATGTTTTTCTTTTTATTGATATGCCTAAAATAAACTGATTTAATTATAATCTCAGGAGAAATTTCCAAAAGTTCAAAGTTAGTATTACCAAACCATTCATCTGCCTCATTCTTACCCTTTTCCCTCAGGATTATGTTATATATTTCTCCAATGTTCATTACACTTGTAACGATTTTAAAATCTCTAAACATCTCATAATTAGAATTTCTTTTCATTAACTCTATTATTGCATAAGTATCAAAGAAATACATTTTAAAAACCAAAATCAAATTCTTTGTCTACTTCCCTCATTAACTGTTCAGTTGATTTTTTAAAAGTCATTGTACCAAAAATATCCTTTACTTTAGTAATTGGCTTCTGGCTTATCATCAAGGTCACTTGCTGGTTTGGCTTTATATTCTCCTCTCTGACAACTTCCTTGGGTATTACAACCCCGATTGAGTTTCCCCATTTCTTTGTCCTGGCTTTTATCTCTATCATATAATTATACATGTATAACTGATATAAATAGGTTTCGATTAAAAATTTATAAGTTATTTGAGTATGATGATTATTTGGTTTAAGAGTCTATGATATAAAAATGTTTTTTATATTATACAGTTATTGTACTATATCAATGAAATATAATAAAGTTCCTTCTCCAATATGGATAATGATTCTAATGATAATAATCTTTACTTATCCAAAATTTAAAAACATTAATTCTGCTGAATTCAAGTTTTCTATTTTATTGCCTAAGAATTCTGAATACAAGGAGCAAAAGTACGAATTTTCGAAAAATATTACAATGCATATGTATAGAGGTAACAATGATGAAATTGCATACGATTTTGGTTATTTTAACGTACCAACAGAAACTAATCTATCAGAAACTAAAAAACAATTTGATAATATGCGGGATGGAGCATTAAGAAGAAGCAAAGGAAATTTAATATCCCAAACCTATTTATCGATTCAAAATTATACTGGGATAGAGTATTCAATTCAGGATGAAAATTATACAATAATCTCAAGAGATTATCTTATAAATCACACTGCGTATGTAATCATTATAGTCGCTCCGAATAATCTGGCATCATCAAAAGATATAAGTAAAGTTTTTAATTCTTTTACTTTAGCCTAATAATTCATCTTAAACCTTAAAATAGCGCCAATTCCGCCCAAGCCATCCAGTCTTTTGCCGCCTTCATGCTCTGAGCTGATAATGTCTATGTCGCCTTTTGTCTTGTCAACGGTTTTCATTATTTTCTCAACTGAATTATAAAAAGCTTCACTTCTGGATTTCTGTATGAAAGAATCCGTTATCAATAATTCTTTTATCGCTCCCAGTTCGGACGCTTTTTCAGTTTCCTTCAATCCATAAACAAAAAGATTATTTTTTGCAATTTCTGTAAACAGTTCTTCAACCTTGTTCATTTCATTTGCAGCCCTTTCCTGCTTCAAGGCCTGCCTTACTTCAGGCCTTTTTATTACTTCATCAATGCCGTTTTTTGTCGCGGAAGAGCATGTTGCTAGGATTATTTTCTTCTTCAATTCATCATCTTTGAGCTCTTCCATAAAATCCTCTTTCCAGAAGCTGGGGGACGCAACAATAATCTGTTTTATACTGTACCGCTCAACATACTCTTTCATTTTATTTTTAACATTTGAATAAAAATTTTCTTTCTTTATGTTTTCTTCGCGCTTTTTTTGGACTTCGCCCTGGAAATGTGCCAAAACTTCGTAGCCATATTTCTTGAACAACGCGAAATATGCCTCTTCCCTGTCAAATACGCAGATAAGCAGGGATGATTTTTTTTCAGAGCAGGCTTCGTTGAGCTTGTCAAGCTGGTACTTCAGCCAATGTTCTTTTATTATTGTAATTGTTGTGTTGTCATCAACATTGAAAGTATGGTGCTCGCCAAGAGGAATATCTTCAGGGGCTTCTTTTATAACTCCTGAAATCCTCAAAACATTTGTGTATTTGCTGAACTCAACCTTTTCAGCAGAAATCTTAAGGAATACGGATTTTTTATTTGATTCTGACGATTCAGGCCCTGTTTTTATCTTCCTGAAAGTCCTGCCACTGACCAAGTCTTTTGGCTCTACAATTGCGCTCAAATACCATAGGTCATCCAGGTTTTGAGTAAGAATCTTTGCTTCGCCTTTTTTGAGATTTAAATGCATTAATTTCATGATTTGCCCTAAATCCGCAACATTTAAATATGTTTATGTTAATTTCTTTACAACGGTGTAGTTAAAATCATATTCAAAAAGCCACTATGTTGAAGAAGAAATCTCAGGGAGGCATGAACGCAGCGATTTTGGTTGCAATTATAGCAGGATTAATCATTCTTTACATCATATTTCTGCCGGCATCAGAAAGGCAGAAGATTGTAACCAATGATAAGCAGCCTTCATTAGGAGATGCATCAAATTTATTGCTTGATGTAAGCCCCGGAATGCTAAGCACTTCGCAAGGGATGGAAGCTGAAAAAACTATTCCAAATATATTTCTTGTTGAAACCACAAATGCAAAAGAGCTTGACAGCATAAATTCTTTCATAATAAGGAACGGGTGGTTTGACAAGCAGGAAAAATTATATGATTTTGAGATTACTGACCCCGACAACACAGACAATGTAGTGCTGTCATTCACATCAAAGAAAAGAAATGGCATACTGACAATCAAGCTCAATAACAACGTAATTTTTGAAAGCGAGGTGGCAAGCGACGTCATGGAGCCAATCAAGCTGAGAAAAGGGCTTTTGGCAAAGACGAACACCTTGGCATTCAGCACATCTTCTGTCGGAATGAAATTCTGGACTACAAACGAGTACAGCATTGACAACGCCAAGATCATAGGAGACATAACAGATACGAGCAGGCAGCAAAGCACAAACATATTTACCATAAGCCAGTCCGAATTTTCCAGCATGGACAAGGCAACCTTGAAGTTCATACCTTATTGCGGAAGCGTCAACAGCCTCGGCAACCTTGATATTATCATAAACAACAAGAAGCTTATATCTTCAATACCTACATGCGATGACCAGTACCTTCAGAGCATACCTAAAAGCGCATTGAGTGAAGGAGAAAACAACATCGTGTTCAAGACAAACAAAGGAAGCTACAGCGTCGAGCAGATAAAGATTTCGCTTGACTTCAGACAGCCTCAGATCAAAACATATAACTTTGAATTAAGCTCAAGAGCATTTGAGTCAATAAGGAATGGAGAGAAAAATGCAATTCTTACAATAAGCTTTGCCGGCAGCAAAAATGCAAAAAGAGCAAACCTTGACATCAACGGGCACATTGAAACAATTGACACAAGCAGCACAACCTATTCAAAAAATATCAACGGCAGGATTTCAGAAGGAAACAACTTCATAAGGCTTGAGCCGCAGGAAGACCTGGAGATTCCTCAATTAAAAGTTGAATTGAGCTGATTCATTACCCTTTAATTATAATGGCGGGAGTAAATAATAAGTATATCAATCAGCCATTATATTCGGCGGACACAACCATTTTCAATCAATTATTGTGTCCGACATTATATTAATGTTAAATAAAAAGAAGAGGTGGCTTGGGAAGAATTCTTTAGCTTGATTTATGAAAATGGCAAAATGGTGACTGGATTTGGCTGATGACGAAAGAATGGAGCTTGAGGAAGCCCGGGAAGCTGACAATAAGGAGAAAGAAGAAAGAGAAAAGAGAGACACGCCGAAAAATAAAAAAAAAGATAATGAGGATGGTTCAGAATCAGGCGGAGAAGAAGCCAAAGGAAAGGGCGGAAGCCCAATATACATCACAAATCTTCTCAGCAATGCATCTGGCTCAAAATTCTGGATAATTTTTATCGGCATTTTTGCTGCTCTTGCGGTTGCATGGTACTATGACAAATTAAGAATAGCGCTTATCTGGGTTGGAGTTGGGCTTTACTTTCTTTTTATAGCTTATGGCTTGGCAGGAATTGTAAAAAATGACATGACCAGATTCTGGGTAGGCTTGGGGCTATTTGTTTGGATGCTCGACATGACTCCCCCTAATTTTTGGATAATAGGCCCGATACTTGGAGCACCCTATGCAGGATTTGAGTTTCCTATTGACCAATTATTTATTATAAGCTGGACATCTGTACTAACTTCAGGATTAGTTTTTGTCTTTTTGTATGTCAACATGATATTTGACATTGTAAAAAAGGAAATAATGAGCTTTTTGCTTGGATTTGCTTTTATATTGCTGACCAATAATTTTCTGGCAAGAATTTCTAATTATTTTCCAAATTATTTAAGGCTTAATTTTACAGTTTACGTGCCTCACTGGGTAAACATTCTTATTTTGATTTTCATAATTCTTGTAGGGGTTCTCGCAATATATCTTGACAGAAAATTCAGGCAGGAAGTTCCGAATTTTTTTACGTACCTGTTTATGGTATTTGTCTTTTCATTTTTTTACATTTACAACGGGTGGATGAGCAATGTAAGGGCCGTGATTCATTTTATTTACATAATACTTTTTGGATTTCTATATATAAAGCCAAAGGAGTTTGAAAATCCAATGGCATGGCATCTTCTCCTTCCAGCACTGCTGCTGATTGACTTTTTTGGATACGGACTTTTGTGGAATACTGATTACCCATGGGTTAAGTTCATCCCGATATTTGTTATTTTTGTCATCGCATACTGCTATTACCAGACAGAAAACAAATACGCCTTGACAACTTTCATTTTTCTTGTTACTGTTATTTTAATATTAAGCCTGCAGGCATCAGCATACCAGGCTGCAGGAACTTTGGATTTCAAGCCGCGAGCAGGTGGCTCTGATGTAACCCAGTTTTTCAGCACATTGGCTGACAAAACAAAAGAATTAGTCCAAAGCCAGCTAGATATTGCCACAGGAGGGTATTATCGTGGAAATGTGGAAAAAAACCAGTACGAAAGCCTTGGCGTTTATTTTGCAAATGTAAGGTCAGCAGATCCAAGATTTTATGTAGGCGATCCCATAACAGTTTGGGGGACTTTAAGAAGCAAGACCTACAAAGATGTTGTTATTGTTAAATATAATTGTTTCAGATGGGATAATGACAAAAAAATACCAGGCGACAAAATTATACCAGACAAAGCGCTTCCGGTATTTACATTGGACGAAGTTGACACAGAATGTACTTTCTTGCCAAGCAAAGGCGCAAAAACTGTCAAGCCCGGCTCAAACATAGTAACATTGTCAGCGGAATATAATTTTGGCACAGACGCTTATCTGAAAAGTTATTTCATTGACAAGGACAGGCTCAGGGCAAGTGCAAGAGAGAATATTGACCCGTTAACTCAATTTGGCATAAAAGATAAGACCCCAATTCCTGTTTTTACAAACGGGCCTGTTGAGATTGGAATCAAGGCAGGGCCGTTAATCAGCGTAAGCAAGGACTATACAGTACAGCCAACAATCGGGGTATCTTTATTCAACAGAAAGGAAATTCAGGACAAAGACAAAAAGCTGATAACAAAATGGGACGGCAAAATCAAGCAAATAACAGAACTGATAATTCTGACTCCCCCCGGAGTTACAATACAAGGACTTGATAATTGCAACAGCCCATCCTTAAGCGAGGACGATAGAAAATTAAGATGCCCCTGTAACGTTCCGTTTGTAGATTACGATGCTGATAAGTGCAAAAATTCCTGTATAGAAAGTGTATTGAAACCTTGTGAAAAATCATGCGAAAAGGATTCAACAAGCTGCACTGAAGATTGTAAAATATCCTCAGATAATTGTGAATTAGAATGCGACCATTTATTCAATCCTCAGGGAGATTCTTCAAGTGCATCAAATTCAGGATTGGCTTATCACGGATATGCCCTTGATGTAAATTCAAAGTATATGAAAGTGAAAGATTTGACAAAAGACATTGACCTGCACAGGACTTTTGAATGCAGGTATACACCTAAAGCTGTAGGAGATGATAAAGGCCCCAGTGTTCTTGAAGCTACTCCAATCACAACAAAATATTTTAGGGTAAGGGCTAGATATAATTATCTGGCAGAAAATTCTTTCAGCGTTGCAGTTGAAGCTCCTCCTACAGGCGCATTAGGATATGCTCCGGATTATTTGTCTGTTCCGGATTTTGGAAAAATTGAAGGAGGTAATTTAATACCGGAGCCGGGAGTTGAAATTCCATTAAGATTATTGCAGGCACTAATCCACAAGGAAAGCAGGGAAATCCAATGCTGCGCAGAGAGCGGAAAAAACCATTATTTTGACTGCAAAAAAAGTCCTGATACTTCATGCGGCGATGACAGAGTCCTGACAAGCTTTGATGACAGCAGCATAGGAATAATGCAGATAAATAAAAAAGTAAATGCAAATATAGCTGCAAAAGTCTGCAAAGAAGGCCAGACAATTAATGACAGGGAATGCAATATTAAAGTTGGAATTGAGCTTTTAAGAAGGGGTGTCAAGAAATATAAAGATGGAATAAGTGAAACTACACTTAAAAAATACTGCTCTAACACAAATATATTTGACGGGCAAAACCTAAATGATTTATATAAAAGCTACAAAGGGTTTGATGCTGTTATACGTTCTTATGCCGGATGGGGCTGCAGTGTCAGCAAAATTGCTGATTCCTGCAAAAAACTTGGAGTATTATCTCCAAGCAAATTAGACAACTGCATAAGGGGCACGGTATTTTATGTTAAGCAGATACATGACATAGCTGATAAAATAGAAGCAGGAACACTGGTAGTTCCATCTTTGCCTGAATTTGAGGATTACACAATCAAAACTGAGGATTCTCTGCAGGAATCAGCTGATAGCTCATTGCAACTACCAAGCACAGGAACATTCTCCATTAACGTACAAGGCTCTTATGATTCAACTTCAGGAAAAATATTGCTCTCATGGCCAAAATCTTCTAGAGATGGAGTTTTAAGCTATACAGTTGCAAGATCTGTAAACAATCAACCCTTTGAGGACATCTATACCACCACAGCAACCAATAGCAACCAATATTCGTACACAGATGATGTTCTTGGAGTCACAGGAATTCATTATAAATACCGGATTTTTGTTAATACAAAGGACAATCCCAATTTTGACGGCTCTTTTGAAATCACACCATAACATGAAAATAAAAAATTTATTTCAAATACTGAATTTGTTTATAATAATATTTGTTATAGGCTGCACTTCAGTCTCATCAGGAAACCAAAAGGAAATAAATGTTCATGTAGGCTATGAAGGGCTGTCAATGGACTTTGTGAAAAATACCCCTCCTGCAAAAGTTTTTGAGAAGGGGGAGTTTCCTGTTTACCTCATCATAAAAAATAGCGGCGCATTCAGCATAAAAGACAGCAATGCAAATGTAATGAATGCATATGTGAATCTTGGTGTTGAAAAAGATTACACTTCTAAAGTCACTTTGCTTGAAAATGAAAGAATTCAAAAATTAAGCGGAATAAATGCGGCAAGCTTCAAGATTGACGGAAAAAGCAATGTGAACCCTATTGGGGATGAGCAGGTTATAAGCTTTAACGTCGTTGCAGGAAAAATTGACCCTCAAAGCGAAGCCCATCCTTCAGCAGTTACAGCAACTTTGTGCTATCCTTATCAAACAATATTGAGCAGCACAGTATGCATTGACTCTGACATCAGCAACTTAAGGCCTGAAAAAAAAGTATGCCAAGTAAAGGATTTAATCACAAGCGGCGGCCAAGGTGCTCCTGTTGCAGTTACAAAGATTGAGATGAGTATGCTACCTACGCAATCGATAAGTGGCCAGCCTCAAAAAATTATTCCGCAATTTTTAATTTATGTTGAAAATGTTGGCAAGGGGCTTGTGATAAGAAAGGAAGCAGTAAATGATTTCTGCACAAAAAGTGAAGGAAAGCACGAGGATTTGAATGCTGTCTATGTTAGTGCAGAACTCTCTGGCAAACAACTTTATTGCCAGATTGGAGATAGGGAAAAAGTCCCTGTGCATATAAAACTTAAGGACAAGAAGGATATAGTTAGGTGCACGCTTAGGGAAGGAATCGAGTCAGTGCAGAGTGCTTATTTATCGCCATTAAAAATTACACTGGACTATGGATATACACAGTCTATCTCAACAGGCTATTTCATACAAAAAGTAGCTCAAGACAGGACAAGATAATATTAAAGAAAACTTTAAATACATTCAATTCAATAAGCTGAAGTGATTAAATTGAAAAAAATTACTATTATAATTTTATTATTATTTTTGGCGTCATCGTGCAGCGGAAGCAGCAGCTCAAAAACATCAATTGAAAACGTGAGAACAGGAACTGAAGGGATATCGATGGCATTTTTGCCAAATAACCCTCCCGACGTAGTTCATGCTGAGAAGGATTATGACACTTTTGACGTCACTCTTGAAATGAGAAACAATGGTGCTTATCCTCAGCCTGATGAAAATAATAAGCTTGGGCTCCAGGTATATTTGAGCGGGTTTGATAAAAATATCGTTGACATACCTCAAGCAGAAACGATGAAAATAAGCAATGGTCTTCTTGGTAAAAGCACAATTAATCCTTTAGGGGGCCTTGACTTGCTTACTTTTAAAGGAAAAATCAATATTGATAAACTGAATGTTCAGATATACGAGCCTATACTGATGGCAACAGCATGCTACCGCTATGAAACAACCGCAGGCCCTCAAGTATGCATTGACCCAGACCCATATGCAGAAATAAGGGAAAAGCAGGTTTGCATGGTTTCTGATGCAAAGCTTTCAAGCCAGGGCGCGCCTGTTGCTGTTACCGAAATAGGCGAAGAGGCAATGGCTGAAAAAACCCAATTTAAAATTACAATAAAAAATGTCGGGAATGGGGATGTGCTTACATCCGATGCAGCGGAAACTAAATGCAATCCAGGCGTTAAAAGAAGTGAAGGGGCATCAATTACGAGGGAGGATGTTAATAAGGTATTTTTGCAAAGCGTCAAAGTTGCAGATGTTCAACTTGAATGCGGCCCTTTTACAGATCAAGCTAAAGGAACAGTCGGATATATACGGTTAATAAATAATGAAGGATTTGTTTTATGCAATCTTGAAAAAAGCAGATATGACCAATATAAAAGATCATCTGCATCATTTACAACTCCACTCGTAATTAATCTTGTATATGGTTACAGGAACACAATTCAAAGAAAATTAACCATAAAGAAAGAAACCAGCGGCATTTCAATACCGCCGCCTGGCCCATATCCAGATCAAATTTAAACATAAAACAGAAAACTTTATATACCAATGTCAAAATAATTAAGCCAATTAAAGAGGCAAAAATGAATAAGAGGTACTATGTTGCTGCACTGCTGATTTGCTTGGTTATTATTGTTTCTGCATGCAAGGGCAGCGGATCATCTACAGGAAGCGCCCCAAGGACGCCATTTATCGGCGGAACATCAGGCCTTACAATCAACTTTGAGAAAGACAGCCCTCCCCCTGAAGTGACTGATGACGAGTCATTCAGGTTCAATGCAATAGTCAGCCTGAAGAATGACGGAGAGCACAAAATCAACAGGAATGACGTAAAGATAAACCTTGTCGGGTTTGATCCTGCTGATTTTGGAAAGTCCTTTAATGATATGAAAGATGTGTCTCCTGACGATGACTTGGACTCAAAGAAAAGGGACGCAGAAGGAAATATTGTGGATGGAACAACAACATTCGTCACAATTCCCAAAAACGGAGACAGCTTTGTGCCAAGGAAATTCAGCGGGAACACAGAGTTTACATACAGGGCAGATGTTTGCTACAATTACCAGACAGAGGCAAATACTAAGCTTTGCATTTTAAAGGATATGATTAACATAAGGGATGACAGCATCTGCAGGCCAAGCGGAACTGGAACTTCAGGAAGGGTAATATACAGCACTTCAGCACCAGTTCAGGTTACAAATTTCAGGCAGACTGTCATTGGAAAAGACAAGATATCATTCACATTTGATATTGTTTTAAGCGGCAATGTAGATATTTTCTGGAGCAGGGACAAGAGAACCCCTTCATCAGGATTTGATCTGGCATGCCCAAGAGACGCAAGGGCAAGAAGGGAAATTGAGAGCAGCGTTGGAGTTGAAATCACAGAAATACCTGTTGATCCCATATTTGCCGGTGATTTGAAATGCGGAGGCCTAGATCAGGATTCTTCAGGAGTTGTAAAGCTAATCAATAACAGGAGAACAATTACATGCACAGTCAGCCTTGTTCAGGAAAGGCTTGATCTTGAAAAGACAATCGGAATAAACCTTTTCTATAACGTGCTTGACAACAAGGAAACAAAAGTTTTGATAAAGCACTTGGCAGCTTCGCCTTAAAAATATCTTAATAATTTCAATTCTATTGATGTTAATTAATTTTTATATTTTTTATTAAAATTTGTTTTAATGAATATATGACTGGTGGTTTTTGACTAATAAATATTATTGGAATGCGCATATTGTCCAGCGCAAGTGAAGCAAAAACAGAAAGTGCGAAGCACATTAAACCAAAAACCCATTAACTAATAACATAAAATTAAAAACACAATAATCGTTATAACTAAAATTTAAAAAACCCAAAAGAATAATTAAAATTTTTATCCAAACATTCCCATAAATTCCTTGCCTTCAGCCATTTCTTCCTGCTTTACCTTTACAATAGCCTTAAGAAAATCATTTAAAAGAATTGATGTCCTGTTATCCCTTATCGCAAAATATCCTGCCTCAGTGCATACTGCTTTGATTTCGGCCCCGCTGAAATTTTCCATCTTATTTATCAATAAGTTAAGATTCATCTTTTTATCAAAGCTCATGTTCTTTGTGTGAATCTTAAATATCTCAAGCCTTCCTTCTTTGTTTGGGGTCTGGACGTGAATAAGCCTGTCAAGCCTTCCCGGCCTTATGATGGCAGGGTCAAGAATGTCTTTCCTGTTAGTCGCAGCGATAATTTTTACATTGCCCAATGATTTGAAGCCGTCAAGCTCTGCAAGCAGCTGCATGAAAGTCCTGTTGACTTCCCTTTCCCCTGAAGTTCCTACTTCGATCCTTTTTGCAGCCAGGGAATCCAATTCATCGATAAAAACAATGGATGGCGCTTTTCTTCTTGCAAGCTCAAATATTTCCTTGACAAGCTTTGCCCCTTCCCCAATAAATTTCTGGACAAGCTCAGATCCTACAACTTCGATGAAAGTTGAATTTGTTGACGCAGCAACGGCCTTTGCAAGCAAAGTTTTTCCTGTGCCAGGCTCGCCGTAAAGCAAAACTCCTTTTGGAGGGGTTATTCCGACTTTCCTGAACAATTCCGGCTTTTTCAACGGAAGCTCTACAACTTCTTTAATTTCCTGAACCTGCTGGCTTAAGCCCCCAATCTCCGCCCACGTGATAGTGGGTTTTTCAATTATGACAAATTTTTCAACATTAAATCGCCTTGCCAGCGGCATTTTCTTGATTATGGTAAGATTTTTCTGCTCAACCAAAATTAAATCACCCGGCTTCAGCTTGTCGCATTCACTTGAAATGTTGACGAGAAACTGGTTTCCGTTTGGAATTTTTATTATTGCAGTATTTCCAAACATTTCCCTTACCTCGCAAACCATCAACGGAGAAACCTTGAACCTTTCAACCTCTTCCTTTAGCCTGTTTATGGTTTCCTTTAGAATTCTGTTTTCATCTTCCAATGGATTTGCAGAAGTTGAATAGCTGTACATTATGCTGTCAATAATATTCTTTGGCTTGGATTCTTTTGCCGGCATTTGTTTAAGGAGGAAATAATACTATAAAAAGATTTGGTTATTTGATGAGTTTCCCATTACTCATTATCAAAGCCCCATCAGCATAAATTGTTGGCTTCTTTATCACAAAATCAACATGAAAAGGAACGTCAACCTTGCCGCCAAAATGTCTGTTATTGCCGAATGCTATATGGCATGTTCCTGCAACTTTCTCGTCTTCTAGAACTTCCCCTGTGATTTTGGCTTTGTAGTTTGTGCCAATTCCGAGCTCTGCAACATTTTTGTAAAGTTTGTTTTTTAACAGGTTCTTGAACCTGTTTGCAATTTTTCCTGTGGTTATTTTTTTGATAAATCCATTCTTAGCTATAATTTTAATATGTTTGTCTACCATTCCCAAGCCACCAACGCTGGCATCAGCGACTATAACTCCATTTGTTTTTCCTTCAACAGGAGCAATAAAAATCTCGCCTGCAGGAAGATTGCCGAAAGTCCCTTTCTTAGTGTAGATTCCGTCATCAGGCTTCCATTTTCTTCCTTTCATGTAGAATTTAATATTTGTCCCAAGTTTTGTTGTTATATTTATCTTGTTTTTATTTTTTAATTTGTTAATGAGTTTATGGTTCAATGTTTTTATTTTATTGAAATCAACATTTAATGCTCGTTTCATCATGCCAGTTGTAATGCCGGGCATGCTTGCAATTCTTACGCCTTTCCTGCTTGCATTCTCTCTTGCTTTTGTATGGCTCAATGATTTTGTTGTTGCCATCAAAACAACATCATATTTTAGCATTTCAATTGAAATTCTCATAGGGGGCTCTGAGCCATGTGTTTTTGGGATAGTTGTTAGGATTATTTTTGATTTTTTAGAAATCTTTAATGAATTTTTATATAATTCATTTCCTATTGCTTGTAAATTGCTGTCTGTAACAATTAAGCAGCTTTCATTTTTGCTTAAATTCATACACTGATTTAGAATTATCCGGCAGGATTTGTCAAGGGACATTTTTTACAACAAACTCCCCATCTTTAAGAATCCAATGAACATTTCCGTTTTTGTCTTTTCCAAATACATCAAGCTTCTGCCTTGGTGCATTGAAGACAATGTCCATGTGGTATTCTGTGCTCCTGTCAGGCTCAAATCCGGAGCCAAGGGCTATGTGCATCATCTTTGCAATTTTCTCGTTAACAATCAAATAATCGCACAATCTTGCTTTCGGGTTTGTGTTGATTGCAAATTCCCCAACCCGTTCAAAATTTTTCTTTTTCAAATCTATTATTTCCTGGGGAAGGCTTTTGTTTTTTTCGGCTTCAAGGAGCATTTTCATAGCCTCATCTTTCCTTTTCTTTATTTTTTCAACGACTTCCTTAGGCCCGTCAATTATTTTATAGGAATCACCAAAGCACTCAACAACAAGCGGATTTTTTTCATCCAAGGAATAGCTTTGGTCAACGTGAACAACAACGTCGCCAACAAAAATTCCTTTCATGTATTCCGGAGTTGTGAAAGCCTCCCCTCCAGGAATGTTTCCCATATTTCCTGCCTTTATCCCTGTCACCTTAAGGTAAGTGCTGTTTATTTTTTCCCTTACATCAGTATCTGATCTTCTTACCCACCTTCTTGTACCATCTTTTTTTACAAGGCCAACTTCAAGCTTTGTGACATATTTTTCTTTTAACTTTCCTTCAACATAAATCACATCGCACTTGTCCATCTTTTCCTTCAGCCTTTGATTCCTTGATCTTATATCACTCCAGTCAACAAGATTTGTTTCAATGAAGATGTCTATAGGGATTGTTTCTGTGAATGCAACCCTTGCCATTGGATCCCTATCATCGTACTTTGTCTGGGGATAGAAGTCAAGCTTGTAAACCATTTGTCCGGGAGTCTGCCATCTAGTTTTCTTGTTTAAGGAAGGGTATCCAATAGTCTCTCCAAACAGATGTTTTCCCGGATATCCTTTTGCGCTTATTGAGAAAGACAAATCAATCGGCTTGATCCTGTCAAGTTTTAATAATTCCGATAATTTTTTGAATTTTACGAATGGCTCTTCGTCAATTTCCCTGCAAAGCTCGCATCCTAGCAAAGTTGCCCTTAATTCAGAAACCCTCTCGCTTTTCTCAAGCATTGATGCCCTGAATGTATAGGAATTCATTGCAGGGTCTGCAATTTTTTTAGCAGCCTGTGTCATTGCCCAGATTATTGAATATGAATCCAGATAATCTTCCAAAGGATGACCTATCAATGCTTTTGTGGGTATTAGGGAAAATCCGATTCCAACCCTTTCATCTTTTTTTAGGTTATAAACCTCGCTCCACAAAATCTCAGAAGTCTTCATCAGCTCCGGCATTCTATAGTCCTTAAACCATTCTGTATGGAATGGCAGGATTATATCACCTTCAAAATTACTTTCTTTGGCTTCAATCAATAAGTCCGGCTTTTTGAATATTTTTTTAAATTCGCCTTTTGCTTTCAGGTCTACTTCTTTAATAAAATCAATTATTGCTTCTGATTTTTCATTCTTTATGTCTTTTTCATATTCCTCAAAAACTTTCCAAACTTCTTTTACTGCATCAAGGCTTTCTGATTTTTTATTTACTCCAATGCAGCTTACATCCGCTCCAAGCTCATGCAACGCCCTTGACAATGGCGCCATAGAATAAAATGCTTCTTTGTTGCTTAAATCAAATACAATAAAAAAATCTTTTTCTTTTGCATCACCAATTTTCTTTTTGTAATCTTCAACTGCAGAATTAAAAGCCCTTTCGTTGTATTTCATAAGAAAAGTAAATTTAAACAATTAATAAATCTTTTGTTGTTTTTGTAAGAACTTCTGTTTTGTTCTTAAATAAAACCGTGTCTTCTATCCTTATTCCAAATTTTTTTGGGAAATAAATTCCGGGCTCAATTGTGAAAACCATGCTGTTTCGGATTTTGTCTTTTGAATTCAATGTTAGGTTTGGCAGTTCATGAATTTCCACACCAACGCCATGCCCGAGCCCGTGGGTAAAGTTTTTGCCATATTTTCCCAAGCTTTTGTTGACAAAATCATAAAGCTCAGAGCATTTTCTATTATTTTTTACTTGATTGATTGTATTTTTTTGTATATTCAGCAAAAAATTGTAGATTTCCTTATCTTTTTTTGACGGTCTGCCAACATAAATTGTCCTAGTTATATCAGAGCAATATCCTTTATATTTGACTCCAAAATCAAGAACGCAAAATCCATTTTTTATTTTTGAGTTTGAAGGCTCGTAATGCGGCATGCTCCCGTTGCTACCGGATGCTACAATTGGGTTAAAGGATATTCCCAAACCGAGCTTTTTTGTCTCGTACTCAAGAAAAGCAGCAACTTCAGATTCTGTCCTAAAGCTCTTGAAATTTTTTATTGACTTTTGGAGTATTTTGTCAGCATAACTGCATGATTTTCTTAAGTACTTCACTTCTGTTTCTGTTTTTATTTCCCTTAATTTCATGCAGTCAAGAAAAATGTCTTTTGATTTTACATTTTTAAACTGCTTCCTGAAATATTTGTAAGAATTAAGTGTGAAATTGTTCTTGTCTATTGCAATATTTCTCGCTTTAATTCTTTTTTTCTTCACGACACCGTAAATTGACTCAAAAAATCTTTTCTTTTCCATAGGATATACCTGCTTAATCTTTGAATTGCCTGCTTTTTCAAACTCCATTTGCGGCACAATAAGAAAAGGACTCTGCTTTTTTGGCACTACAAGGGCGCCAATGCCGTTATAGCCGGAGAAATATAGCATATCTGCATTTGTTTTAGACGAGTCAGAGTTGTAAAATATTGCAAAATCACAGCCTTTTTCCCCCAAGATTTCTTTCAGCTCTTTTGTTTTCATTGTAATTCAAAAGTCTTATATACCATTTAAATTTTGTCATTTTGGCAATGGAGAAATACAAACTTAAGAACGGGGCAACAATAATTTTTCAGAAAAAAGCTTCCAAATCTGTTGCAGTTGAAGTTATGTTCAAGACCGGCTCTAACTTTGAAAGCAAAAAAATGGCAGGCATTGCGCATTTCCTGGAGCACATGCTGTTTGAAGGGACAAAAAAAAGGAAAGACAGCAGGGAAATTGCAAACGAGATTGAGAAATACGGAGGGGAGTTTAATGCCTATACGACAGGAGACAGGACTGCTTTCTTCATCAAGATAATCAGCAAAAGGTTTGAAATTGCCCTTGACATTCTGTCCGACATGGTTGCAAACCCAGTTTTTGATAAAAAAATAATTGAAAAGGAAAAACAGGTAGTACTCAAAGAGATTAACATGGTTACTGATGATTCAAGGCTGCACCAGTGGGTTTTGTTCCAAAAAAATTTGTTTGAGAAGCATCCTGCAAAGAACCCGACTTATGGGCGAATTGAAACCGTCAAAAGTTTTGACAGGAAGCATGTTGCAGATTATTACTTTAACCATTATATACCCAACAACATGATAGTTTCAATTGTTGGAAATGTTTCAGGTGTGAGGGAAAAAGTGGAAAAGTTTTTTGGAAGCCTAAAGCCTAAAAAAATAATATCAAGGGGGATTGTAAATGAGCCTGTGCAGAATAAATTAAAAAAATATGTTGAAAAAAAAGCAACACTGAATTCTTACATGGTTTTGGGCTACAAGTCTGTTCCAAGAACCCATAAGGACAGCTATGTTTTCGATGTTATTACGGCGATACTCGGAAGGGGCCAATCGGGCTGGATGTTTGACGAAATAAGGAACAAAAGAGGGCTTGCTTATCAGGTTGGAGTGAATAACGAGCACGAAACTGATTATGGGATGTTTGCTGTTTATACCGGATTGGACAAGAAGAACATAGAAAAAGCAAAAGAAATAATATTGCAGCAGTTTTTGCGCCTTGAGAGCCTAAGTGAAAATGATCTAGAAGAGGCAAAGACTTTTATTGAAGGCAACCACTCAATGCAGATGGAAGATAATTTTCATCAAGCAGACAATCTAGCTGTATGGGAGTCAATTAAAGACGCGAAACTTGCCGATTCTTATTTGAAAAATATAAGAAAAGTCTCTGTTAATGACGTAAAGAGAGCTGCAAAAGAATCCTTAAACGATAAGTACACCTTGGTTGTGATTGAGCAGGAATAAAAAATATTGATTTTAATCTATATATATAAGTTCTATTTTTACCACATTGGTGAATGTATATGTTTGAATGGTTATCGATTTCAGATATTTTTCCACATAATGTTCAAGGCAAAATTGAAATAAAATGTATCG
>CAYNCK010000045.1:0-8875 GCA_964396095.1 uncultured Methanosarcinales archaeon | reverse complement strand
TTTGGCAGGAGCTGCGATGCCAACATCAATACCTTCTTCCAACAGCCTGAAATAAGGGAAGAAAACCTCCATATCCTCGAACTCATTGGCCGTAAGAATTACAGCTTTTAGATTAGGGATTTTTTTGCTTTTTGGCATATGGTTGTAATTGCATTAATAATTATATTTAAACATTTCGCATTTATAGCGGCAGACTTTGATTTTCGTAATAATTCCCAAAATACGCCCGATATATGCACGGCTATTTATTGGCAGTTATTAATATCCGTGCCTATAATTTGTAAATATGCAGCAAACACAATATTTTTAAAAGAGAACTAACTGGCATTCATCCAAATGTCAAAAATAGTTATTCTTGGAAGCGGGTTTGGAGGCGCAGGGGCATTGCTTACGCTGTCAAAAAGAATTAGGGCAGAAGACGAAATAATTGTAGTAAGCAAATCTAAGGAATTTGTTTTCGTGCCTTTAGTCCATGAGGTTATTGCAGGAACTTTAAGGCCGAATGAAGTCACTGCGCAGCTTGATTCAATCGGCAAATGCAGATTTATTCAGGACGAAGTATTAGGCGTTGACTTCTCATCTAAACTTGTTAAGGGAAAAAAACAGAAGATAAAATATGATTATCTTCTGATAGCTCTTGGCTCTGTGCCAAACAAGGGAATTCTTGGAAATAATGTTGATGCCGACCGTCTCGTAACTCTGAAAACACTTGCTGACGCCTTGGAAATCAGAAACAAGCTTACAAGAATTGCGGATGAGCGCCTGTCAAAAAATAACTGGCATAACATAAATATTCTTATAATAGGCGCGGGCGCGACCGGAGTTGAGCTTGCAGGGGAACTTAAGCAATTTTTCAATAATTATCTTAATGAGAATGGAGTAAAAAATTCAGATGACTGCATCGCAATCCAAATGACGGAAAAGTCAGACAGAATAATTTCCTACAAAAATGAAAAATTCAGAAACAGTTTATCAAAAAGGCTTGAATATCTCGGAATTAATGTCATGACAAAAGCAAGCGTGTTGACTTTTGACGGCAAAAAAGCTAAAATAAATTCCGGCAGTAAAGTTATCAATCTCGATGTCTCAATTGCTTTTCTTACGGCAGGAGTGGTGCCGCTTGCGTTGAATACATTTCCAAAAATCACAAACGGCAGTGGGGCATTTGATGTGAATGAAAATCTTGAAATTAAGAATACTGAAAATGCGTGGGCTGTGGGTGACATTTCCTCCTGTTCTAATCCTTTTGATAAAATGCCAGTGCCTATGCTTGCACAGTCAGCTTATGACGAGGGCAAGTTTGTCGGAAAAAATATTTCAGCAAAAATTAAAGGCGAGCGCCAGAAAATATACCGATTCAGGAGCAAGGGATTCCTTCTTTCAGTAAGCAAATGGTATTGCGTGGGGGACATTTACGGAGTAACACTTTCAGGATTTTTATTGTGGTGGATAAAAAGAATGGCTTATGCAGCTGAATTTCCGGGATTTTTCAATAAAATTAAAGCCATGTGGAGATTTGGAATTGTTTCATTGTTCAGATAATCCAAAGTTTTAAATGTTAATTTTGATTTAGGTAAAAAATGCAAGGAGAAAAAATCAGGCATTGGATGTCAATTGGTGCGGTTTCTTTTATCTTTCTTGTGTTTGGAATTTGGGAGCTGACAAAGCCTGATTATTGGATTGGCTATGTGCCGTCTTTTGCCTATAAGCTTTTAGACCCTTTGATTCTTGTGAGGATTCATGGATTTGTGCTTTTAATTGCAGGAATATGGATTTTGTCGAGACGCTATTTGAAATATTCAGCTGTAATTGGCTCATTGATAATGGCAGATATTGTAGTAACTCTGTTCATAACTTCCGGATTTACAGATTTATTGGTGAGGGACATTGGAATAATGCTGTTTGTGCTTTCCCTTGCTTTTGATGAGCAGAAATAGACCTAAATCTTAAAAAATTTATCAAGCTTACATTTTAATGCGCTAGAATTCCACCAAATCTATGATTGGTGGCAAACTAGTGGTGGATAATCTCACTACGTTCGTGAGTTTTGCTTTGCAAAACCTTAGCTGAGTCAAAAACCACATGAATTTGCAACAGCAGACTAATTAATTCATGCCACCAGTCTATGACCGATGGTTTTTGACAATTACCCCGTCGTACAGAAATTACTTAGCCTTTACAATCCGGACGATTCCTGGCCGATGTCAACCGTTACTGGACTTAACACTTCCATTGGATTGGAAGTTTCAGTCCCTGTGTTCTAATTTTTTGAAACTATATTGGAAAATGTTAAATATAGATTGAGATTACATGAAAATTATTATTGATTACATTCATGAGGTGAGAATCTGATGTATGAACATTACCGAAAACCGCTTTTGCCAAAAGAAAAGTTTTTCATGCGCCTTGCGAAAAGCATTGCTGTTGGATTGTCTATTACTTTAATTGCGCTGGGCATTGGCATGGTTGGATACCATCACTTTGAACACATGTCATGGATAGATGCTTTCGCCAACGCTGCTATGATATTATCAGGCATGGGGCCATTAACAAGCTTACAATCAGATAAAGGGAAATTATTCGCAGGCATTTATGCCATGTTCAGCGGGCTGGCGTTTATCGTAATACTGGGAGTTGTATTTGCTCCAGTGGTGCATCGATTCTTCCACAAATTTCACCTGGAAATGAAGTAAAACGAACTTTGAAACACTAAAATTGTTGTTTACTATCTTTAGCTTTAAAATTATAATCTGTTTAAGCAATTTATAATTGAACAATGGACAACCGCCTCTTAAAAATTCTTGAAAAGGAAGTCGAATATGAAAAAGCAAAGAAGAAAAAGAAAAGTATTTTTAAGGTAAGAAAAGAAAAATCTGTAATGTATTATTCTGGATGGCATAAGGGAAAGCCGATTGAGAATGAAAAGACGGAGAAGCAGACTAAATTAAAGTAGAATGACAAAAATAAAATATAAAGAATGTGGAAAACCCGTTCACATCAGCAATTCAAAGAAATAGTATATTCAATGCCTGCAACCTTAACAGCTAACTTCCTTGCAGTTCCGACCTTAAACACTCCCAAAATCACCTACGCAATCATCAACAAGCTTCTGGCAGTTTGAAAGCATATCCCTTAAGCTTTTGTCCTCTGTTGCAGATTTAATCTGCCCTAATCTGTCCATAACTTGCCTGAAAAATCTTATTACATCCCCTTCCAATAAATTTGTATTCTCAAGAATTTTAAACAGGCTGCTGCCGTAATAGCATGGATGTATTAATGATGCCAGGCCGTCAATCTCATTAAATTTTTTCTCTCTCCTTAAAAAATCATCGCCCCAGGTCATTTTTTTCAGCTCGTTGGCCATTTTGGAAGGGTAGTCTTTGTAAAATTCTGTCCGTTCCCTTGCTTCATAGGAAATGCACGCAACAATCAGCAGCATTTGATATTCATTCAGCTTCTTGTAGAACTCAGTTGCAAAAATTTCTCCTGTCAAAATCTCGTCAGAATAAATTTTGGAGGAAAATTCCCCTTTTTCAGTAAGCCTGCTGCCCCTGATGTAGCCCATTTTCTCAAGCTTTTTCTTATAATTGTAAAATGCGCTGTGGCTGACGGCATTCTCAATTTTCATGAAGTTCTTTCCGTATTTTTGAAACGAATGGAAGCTCTTGCTGAGAATCTCATCAATTTCTTTTTCATTGTGCTGCTTTATGAGGTTAAGCACTGTATTTACAGAAAGCCTGAACTGGGATTTTACAGGGACTGTGTCGGAGTGTATAACCTTTTTTATTTTGTCGCAGTCAAAAAATTTTCTCTCAACCATAATGTAAACAAACCCTTCAATGTCAATGCCTCTTCTGCCGGCCCTTCCGGCAATCTGGAAATATTCTTTTGAGTTCATGATTCTAAATGCAATCCCGTCAAATTTCCTCATTGACTCAAAGCACACGCTTTTTGCAGGCATGTTTATTCCCACCGCAAATGTTTCAGTGGTGTACAAAACTTTTATTAGCCCTTTTTCAAACAGCTCTTCCACAATTTCCTTAAGTATCGGGAGAATTCCTGCATGGTGGAAGCCTATGCCGAATGGCAAAGTCTGCCTTAAAAGCTTGGTTGACTCAAGCCTGTTAATCTCAGGATTAGTATTTGCAAGCTTTGCCCTAATGAAAGCCGAAATTTCAGGATTTGTTTCAAAGAGATTCGCTTTTGCAAGCTCCACAGCATTTCTTTGGCAGCCTTGCCTCGAAAAGCTGAAAAAAAGGCATGGAAGATTATTTCTTATTTCCTTAATCAGCTCAACATGTGAAGCCGTTTTTGGCCTGTATCTGGACCTGCGGCCCATAACTCTGTGATAATCGGGAATTTCCATTGCATCCTTGAGATTTTTTAAAGTTGTTATGCCAAGTTCTGCATCATACATATTTACATGAAGGGGCACTGGCCTCTCATCATGCCTTATGACCGCAACTTCGTGCCCTTTTATCGATTCTATCCAGCGGGCAAATTCATCAGCATTCGGAATAGTCGCTGACAAGCACAAAACCCTTGCAGTTTGTTTTGAAAAAATTATGGACTCTTCCCAGACATAACCCCTGTCAATATCATTAATATAATGTATTTCATCGAAAATAACATAAGAAATGCCGCTTATGAAAGGGTCATTTGCAAGAACCATGTTCCTGTAAATTTCCGTCGTCATTATCAGAATCAGGGCATCGGTATTTTTTTGCACGTCGCCAGTCAAAATGCCTACATTCTCTGCCCCATAGCTTCTTGAGAACTCCTTATATTTTTGGTTGGAGAGTGCCTTGATCGGAGCTGTATAAATAACTCTTATGCCTTTTCGAAAGTCCCTGTCAACAATGTAATCTGCAATCAAAGTCTTTCCTGAGCCTGTAGGGGCTGAAACTACTACAGATTTATTATGCTCAATCGCATCTATTGCGTCTTCCTGAAACTTATCTAGGGTAAATCCTTTGTATTCCATAATATTGTATAACACATATTTTGTTAATAAATTCTTTTAGAAATTTACAAGCCTAGCGCAATATTTCTTCCTTGACCTGATATTTTTTTCCATCATAATCGACAACATCCCCACTATTCAATTTTCTCCTATTTCTAGTTTCAATTTCCCCGTTAACCTTGACAAGGCTTTCCCTTATTAAGAGCTTCACTTTGCCGCCGGTGCCTGCAACTCCGCTTATTCTTAAAAAAACATTTAGTTCTATATGCCTAGTCGAAGTATCTTGGGTCATCGCTTCTTACAATAATTTCTTTTCGGCCATTTGTATGGGCTGTTTTTTTGGAATAATTGCCATAGTTGACTATTACTTTTGGCGTTATTGTGCTGAATTCCAGAACTTTCTTCAAGTTCATGCTGCCGCATTTTATGCACGAGAAAAAAATTCCGAATTTGCCGTTCAGCATCTCTAATGTAGAGCCGCAAAGACATTTCACGTCATCAAGAATCTGTTCTTTGTGAGCCGAGCATACTGGGACTTTTTGGCTGTTCTTTATTGTTGCATGCTTCTGGCAGAATGGGCACAAGTCTATCTTGCTTTGGCCATACTTCTTTGGGATAAACATAGCTTTAACCCGTCATATTTGTTGCAATGATTGTTGCAATTCAACAGTATTATTAGTCGCTTTTTGAAACATTGATAGCTTTTGGCCCCCTGTCTCCTTCGCCTATTTCAAAAGTTACAGAATCGTTATCATTCAATACTGTTCCTTCTGTGACGCCTGACTGGTGCACAAAATATTCCTTACCATCTTCGGCAGCTATAAATCCGAATCCCTTCTTGTCGTTATAAAACTTTACTGTTCCTTTCATTTTACTCCCTCCGTACTACTTACTATACTATTATATCTAGTTTATTAGTAATTTCTGAATTGCCTTCCCCTTTTAAATCCTTCTCTTTTATCCGTTGTCATCAACTAAATCTTCATCCTTATATAAAAGTATATTTTTCTGGTCTTTCTTTTCCCTGAAATTTCTTGGAACGTGGATTTTTTCCCTTGTCATGGGATTTTCCCCAGTATAATACATTGCAGTCGACAAAGTTCCGGGAGTTGGCGTGAAAACCTGAGTTAAATTAACAAAAATATCATTTTCTCTGCAGAAATTTTTTGTTTCCTCCATGCTTTCCCTTGTGCTTCCCGGATGGGCGGCTATAAAATAAGGAACTAAATTCTTGTTTGTTTTCTGCTCTTTGTTCACCTTCTTGTATTCCTCAAGAAACTCCGTGAACGCAGTTGCTGTTGCCTTGTTCATCTGCTTAAGGACAGTGCCGCTCAGGCTTTCAGGGGCAATTTTAAGCCTTGTGACGAATTGCATTATTTTCCTGAATAGTTTTTTCTGACCGAGAATTATGTCATGGCGTATTGCGCTTCTTAATTCAAGCGAAGTGCCCTGATGTTTTTGGTTTAGTTTTTCTATTTCCTCAAGCAATGGATACAAATCGTCGCTCACAACCCTGAATTTGCACCCTGCGCATTCCTGATTGCAGTAATCCTTTTTGTCATATACATTTATTTTTTCTTCAATAATTGGAGAATTGATTTGAGATTCGTATTTGTACAATGCGCATCTGGAGCCGTACATATTAAGAGTCGGCAGTGTCAAGTCATTTATTTTTTTAATTCCGTCTTTGTACAATGCTTCAATTTCCTTCACAATGCTTTCCTTGCTCCTCTTTGCAACCTCCTTGCCCTGAACAAGAGGAATGACGCAAAACGAGCATGAGCCCCAGCACCCCCTGCCAATTACAACTGATGCTTCCAAATTTTGAACCATGCGTTCGTTAAATTCAAGATTTTTTGATTTTGGGTGGAGCTTTCTTGTAAACGGAAGGCTGTAAACATAGTCCATTTCCTTTTCTGCCAGGGTGTGGCTGGGCCTGTTATGCTGTATAAATCCGCTGCCGCAGCCCTCAATGAATGATTCGTCAGGAATGAGGTAAAAAGTCCTCGTCAATAGATTGAATTTATCTTTGTCAGCAACACATTCCTCATAAGAAGGGAGCATTCTGATTTTTTGATTAATCCCGCTTTTTTTAATTCTGAATGAAACTCCCTCAATTGAAACCAAATTAAGATTCGGCTTTATTATTTCGAAAGAATCCATTTTTATTTTTTTCATTCTGTCAAGAAGAGTGAGAATTGAGCGCTCAGCATTTCCAAAAATCAGCAAGTCGGCTTTTGTGTCATTAAGAATCCCTCTTCTTAATTTATTGTCATTGTAATCGAAATGGGTAAATCGCCTAATTGTTGCTTCAACACCGCCAATTACAGTAATGCAGCCCTTGAAATTCTCTTTTAATTTCTGCGTGTAAACCATCAATGCCCTTTCAGGCACAAGTATATTCTCCTTTTTTTTTAGCATGGGTGTGTAATTTGCCAGCATCGAGTCCAGTAATCCCGAAGTTATGCAGAAAAAATACTTTGGACTGCCGCATGACTTGTAATCTTCATCTGTAATCGGCTGCGCAATAATTCCAACTTTGTAGCCCTTCTTGTCCAGAAGCCTTGAGAGTATTGCCATTCCGCTAAGCGGATGATCATAGTAAGGGTCGCCTGTAACAAAAACCACGTCAAACTGAGAAAAATTCTGGTAGTATTCCTTTCCCTCTTCAAATGATATGGGTAAAAATGTTTTGTTCATATCGATCAGGAAGGATATGTGCATTTAAAAAGGTAAGGTTTGTTTATAATTTGATAAAAAGAAAAATCAATTCCCCTATGATTCTTTTGGGTTAAAATACCTGAAAGCCAGAGATGACAGAATTGCGCCTGCAAACGGGCCAATCAGATAAATCATTAAATTATTCCAGCTTTGTGCTTCTATTAAAGATTTGAAAATCATCGGGCCAAGCGCAACAGCAGGATTATAAGCCCCTCCCGAAATACCGCCTCCTGCAAACGCCCCAACCGCAAGAGTAAATCCAATGGCAAGCCCGTAAATATGATTGCCTTCAAGCTTTTTTGAAGTTGCAACTGCTAAAACTACAGAGCATAGTGCAAATGTAAAAAGAATCTCAACCAAAATAGATTTCCACATAACAACTCCAATTGTAGGAGACGGGACAAAAGGCCTGCCGATCAAAATATAGGCAATAAATGCAGCTGCAAATGCGCCTAAAACCTGGGAAGACATGTAGCCAAAAATTTTATTTGCCTTAAGCTTGCCTCTAATCCAAACTGCAAGCGTAACAGCCGGATTGTAATGTCCCCCTGAGATATGGCCCCCCATATAAACCATGACCATAAGGGTTATTCCGATTGCAAAAGGATTGCCGGTTAATGCAATAACCAAAACAAGAAACATTGTGCCTACGAATTCCATGACATATTCTCTCATAAATATTAAAATATAAAATGCAATATATAAATTTATTGCATAATCTGATTTAAAACCTCAACTTTTAAAAACTCATCAAATTTCTGGATAAATGTGCTCCTGTAGTGTAGCCCGGCCAATCATACCGCCTTCTCGAGGCAGTGACCCGAGTTCAAAAGCCTTTTGAGAAAAGCCTTGGGAAAACCGAGGATTTCGGTTTCCCTTAAGCCCTCAAAAATGGCATGAAAGTCTCGGCGGGAGCATTCATTCTTAATCAACATGCCCTCGGGCATGTACATATATCCTACATGCGATATATATACAACCTTATACCCTTATTCTAGCGGAGGCAAAAAATGGAAAAAGGCATAGACATACACAACTATGACAGGCTGCTGGCTAAACCTTTTTTGCCAATAACCCTGCTTAGGCCAATTTGCGTGCAGATGTGGCTTTCAACTTTATAGCCATGCAAAGCTAATAACTGATTCCCCTTATGCTCCATTGCAAAATGTCCTATAAGCACAGCAAGCAAAG
>CAYNCK010000044.1:0-2210 GCA_964396095.1 uncultured Methanosarcinales archaeon | reverse complement strand
GTATGCCTTCCTAATGGAGGAAAAACAATCTACAGTTCGTCTGCGCCTGTGCAAGTTTCTAATTTCAGGCAAAGCGTTGTCGGAAAAGACAAAATATCATTCAGTTTTGACATAAGCGTAAGCGGCAATGTTGACATATTCAGCGACAGGAGCAGGCCGACAAGCTTTGATGCCGGCTGCCCCAAAGACCCGAGGACAAGAAGGGAAGTTGAAAACAGGGTTGCTGTTGAAATAACCGAGCTTCCTGTTGACCCTGTGGTCACTAGCTTAAAATGCGGCGGACTTGATAACTCGTTCAAAGGTGAGGTCATTTTAGTCGGAGGAAGAAGGACCATAACCTGCACTGCCGACCTTGTTGTAGACAGAAATGACCTTGAGAAGAATATTGGCGTAAAAGTGACCTACAATGTCCTTGACACAAAAGAAACAAAAATCTTGGTAAAGCACCTTGCAGGCACTAATTAATTTAATAAAATTATAATATTTAATTATTTTTAACCAGCGCAAACTGGCTCAATAAGGCTTCTAATTGCACAAACTCATCAGACCCTTCTGTCATCCTGAATTCTATCTCGCCGCATTTTTCTATAAGGATCATCTTTGACTTGTTGTCAATGCTTAACTCCATAATTTCTTTCTGTATCTGCTTTATTATATCCATTCCCGCCAGTCCATAGGCCAGCATCAAATCAAGCAGCTTGTTTCTCGCCTCGATGAATTTATTGCTTAATGCAAGCTCCAAAACTTCTCTTATCTCTTTTGGCTTTGCGACTGAGGCCATTGAATGGATTAAATCTTCTGTTATATTTTCGGCTATTGCAGCGCAGCTTTGCAGTATATTTTCCAGCCTCCTGCAGTCGCCTTCTGAAATTTCATATAATGCATCCTTTGCCTTATCATCTATTTTTAATTTCTCATCTTCTGCTATTTTTTCTATTATTGCTATTATATCCTCTTTTGCCAGCTGCTTGAACCTGAAAACAACGCACCTGCTCTGTATAGGCTCGATGATTTTTGAAGAGTAATTTGCAGACAAAATAAACCTGCAGGTTTGGGTGTAATTTTCCATCGTCCTTCTTAATGCCTGCTGCGCCTCTCTTGTCAATGCGTCGCATTCATCAAGATAGATTATTTTGAAAGGCACATTTCCTATTGCCCTAGTTCTTGCAAAATCCTTGACCTTGTTTCTTACAATGTCAATGCCTCTTTCATCTGACGCATTTAGCTCTAGAAAATTCTGGTGCCATAAGTCCTTGAAGAGTTTTTTTGCAATGACCAATGACAGGCTTGTCTTGCCAACGCCTGCAGGCCCTGTAAAAAGCAGATGGGGCAGGTTCTGCTGCTCAACAAAAGCTTTCACTCTTTTTACAATATCCTTCTGGCCCTTTATGTCGGAGAAATCACCAGGCCTGTACTTCTCAGTCCACAGGGCGTTTTCTAAGTGCATTTTAGCTTGGAGAAATCAAAATACGTTTAAAAAGGTATTGACAATAAAACTAAGAATTCTAAATAATGTCTTCTTCAGCCACAACCATGAAGTCGCCTATTGCAATTACTGCGCTGAATGGTATGAGTATATGGCCTTCCTTGTCCTTTTCCAATTCCAGCTTTTCTGTGTATGATGTAGGATTGTGAAGCACCATATGTATTAATTCTCCGCTTCTTGTTTCGAAAATTATATCGCCTACCTCTCCAAATCTCTTGCCTGTTTTTGAAACAACAGTCTTTCCAATAAGTTGCTTTGAGAATTTCTTATCGTCTTCTGGCATGGTTTTCTTCCCTCTATAGTTAATACTAAAGATTATACAGCAAGTTATATTTAAATGTTACGGAAACTTTGTTTCCGAAACCCACAAAAATCAAAATTTTTGATAGTTTTGTATTTTAATTTTTAGCAGGTTGTTTACTTCCTCTTCATTGTAGCAAGTTTCTTTCAGGCCGCATTTCCTGCACTTGTTTTCATTTCCGCAGAAATCCGGCAACTCTTTCTTTTCCAATAGTTCAATTATTTCATCAACTATCTGCCTGACTTCCTGCCTCATGAATGAGTTGAATGCAATGTGCCTTTTTTCCTTTGTATCAAGGTAAAAAACAAATCCTTCCTTTATCTCTTTGTTGAATTTTTCCTGTAATAATAAAGAGTAGGCTGCAATCTGGATTCTATGGCCCGGCCACACGCCGTCAGTTGGAGTTCTTCCTGTTTTCAGTTC
>CAYNCK010000043.1:0-2155 GCA_964396095.1 uncultured Methanosarcinales archaeon | reverse complement strand
ACAATTGGATTGTTTATTTTTGCTGTATTATTTTTAATTCAGAGTTTAGTCTCACTGTATTATTACCTAACCATGATGGCTTACTATGCCCCTGAGGTTGAGGTTCATGTCTTTATACTGACATTATTGCAAACAATTGCCTTTGCAATTTTATTAAAAATAACTTGGGAGTGAAGTAAAAAATGAAAACAAAATATTTGATAATTTTATTTATTATTTTAAGTGCAGTTGTGTTTGGATGCACGCAGACATCAAGCCAATCAATCGCAGAAAAAGGCAAGATGATGGACAAAGAGGCTAATGAAATGGCAGAGATTGGGTTTGAAATGATGAATGGAAAGATGATGACGGTTGATGAAAAAACAAAAGCGCAGTCAATGATGGAAAAAGACGCAGTATTAAATGACGGCACTAAAGTCATGACAAACGGCAAAGTCATGAAAAAAGACGGAACATCGTTCATGCTCAAGGAAAATGAGTCAATTTGGATGGACGGCTCTTTTATGAAAGCAGGAGAGATGATGGAAGGGAAAGGCATGATGAAAAACGAAAGCAAAATTATGGGCTCTGAATATAAAGGAAAAATTCTGGCAGGAACAGCTTCAAAATACCTTGAGTTCAACAAGGCAGATTATGAATCAGCTCTGAAAGAAAAAAAGAAAATAGTGCTGAACTTTTATGCAAACTGGTGCCCAACATGCAAAGCAGAGGAGCCGGAGATTTTTGCCGCTTTCAATGGGCTTAAGGATGAAAGTGTGATTGGTTTCAGGGTTAATTTTAGAGATTCAAACACAGATGCTGATGAAGAAGCGTTGGCAAAGGAATTTGGAATAAGCTACCAGCATACAAAAGTTATTTTAAAGGACGGGCAGAAGTTTGGAAAATGGCCAGATTCATGGGACAAGCAGCGATATCTTGATGAAATTTCAAAGGTATGAAAATGGCCGGCAAAAACCAATGGAGCATTTTTATCAACAGCGTATTTTTCGTTTTGGGCTTCAGCGTTATTTTTTCATTGGTTGGGGTGCTTTTGCAGAGCGTTCTTTCAAATGTTGCTTATACTGTGCAGAACTGGCTCGGGTACATTGGCGGGGCTATAATAATTTTATTTGGATTGTATTTACTGGGATTGATAAAAATAAATTTTCTTGAAAGGGAGCACAAGCTTAAAGTTAAAACGAGATTCAAATACTCTTATGCAACTTCTTTTCTTTTTGGTGCGGCTTTTGCAGTCGGATGGACGCCTTGTGTTGGAGCTGTTCTTGGCTCAATATTGACACTTGCCGCGACGAATCCTGCAAACGCATTTAAGTTTTTGCTCTCTTACTCGCTTGGTTTAGGCGTCCCGTTTCTTTTGGTTGGCTTGTTTACTTCAAGGGCAACGACACTAATTGAGAGGATAGGCCCAAAGCTAAAGTATCTCAACTATTTTTTTGGAATTATTTTGATCATAATAGGCGTACTGGTGTTTACCCAGCAGCTCAGCAGGATTGCAAGCATTCCTTTCTTAAGCAATTTGCTGATTTCTGCCAATGGCGAAGGAATAAAATTTGGCAGCGGCCTTGGAGTCGGAATAACTTTTGTAGCAGGGCTTGCTTCTTTCCTGAGCCCGTGCGTGCTGCCTCTAGTTCCTGGATTTTTATCATATCTTGCGACAACGGCAACAAATAAAGAATAAAATGAAAAAAAATAATTTTATCAGAAAGCCATTTTTGACATTGATAGTAGTTATTGCAATAGTTGCAGGAATAATCTATTTGCAATCACAAAAATCTTATACAAAACAGGCAATTGATGCAAAAACACTGAATGAAAAAAACTCAAAATACCCAAAAGCGCCTGATTTTGCGGGCATTGAAAAATGGATTAACTCAGAGCCGCTTAAAATCGAGCAATTGAGGGGAAAAGTTGTCCTTGTGGATTTTTGGACTTACACATGCATCAACTGCATAAGGACATTACCTTATTTGAAGGACTGGGATAAAAAGTACAGGGACAAAGGACTGGTGATTGTTGGTGTCCATAGTCCTGAATTTGATTTTGAAAAAAAATATGAGAATGTGTTAAAGGCAGTAAATGATTACAACATAAAATATCCTGTTGCGCAAGACAACAACTATGGAACGTGGAGCGTTTACCAAAACAGATACTGGCC
>CAYNCK010000042.1:0-1983 GCA_964396095.1 uncultured Methanosarcinales archaeon | reverse complement strand
TAAAATATTGTTATTCTTGTTTTACATTCGGTTATAATCATAAAAATAATAAATGCTCCCGCCGAGCATCTATCCTTAGCCGCAATGCCCACCCTTTTTTGTTCTAGTTTTCTTTTACGATAAGCCTGCAAGTATTTAATTTTTTCGCATAAACCTCTTTTTTTCTTTTTTTCAAAATCATTCCAATCTCAACTGCATAGGCGGAGGCCGCATTTCTTGTTCCACAGCCGATGATGCCAACTAATTCTTAGTTCTTCTCGAAGGCCGAACCAAAGATTTAAGAGTTCTAAGTTAAACCACCGAAAGTTTTATATAGTATCTAATTTATAGATACTACTATCTAAAAGAAAGATATTCAAAAAAATGGAAAAAGCAGTTATTAAGGGGAATGGCAAGGAAAAGCGAGCTATTCTAGTTTTCATGCCAAAGGAGGCAGATTACAAAGACAAGGTGCTCTCCTACCTAGGCAGATCTATGGACCAAAAGGTAACAATTAATGCAATAAGGCATGACCTTGGCTTGTCTTATGGCTCTTTACACTACACAATCCGCAAGCTGCACGACGATAAAATCATAAATATTGAAGAAGTTGGAAATTACAAGCTGATTTCTCTGAATTTCAAAAATATGCTGACTATATCGGAATTGGCAAAAATTTCAGTTAAAATAGCGCAGGAAATTGTCGGCCAAAACAAAAAATTGAGGCAGCTAAGCAGCCTGATAGAAATCCTTGGAGGTTACAAGGAAATATTATCTGTAATTCTTTTTGGAAGCCAGGCAAGGCAAATGCAGCACGAAAAAAGCGACATAGACATATTAGTGATATTAGGAGCAGACTCCAAGAAAAGCAGGCCGCTGATAAATAAGATAAAGGTTGATATAATGTCATTTGGCACAAAAGAGTTCTTGCAAATCCAGTCATTCATAGTTGATTACCAAATATTTAAAAACATGCTCAAAAGCAAGGAAGAAATTAATGTCGGAAAGGAAGCCTTAAAGGACGGCATAGTGCTTGAAGGGTATGAAAATTACTGGAAAATGATAGGTGAGATACTTGAATAAAGAAAACAGTGCGAAGCTGAAGGGCTACAGCGACGAATATAAGCGCTTGAAAGAAGCCGAAGAAATCATAGAAAACAGCTTTGAAGAATCCAGAAAGTCTGACAAATATATGCAAAGGTCCAAAGATGATTATTTGCTGGCAAGTGCTGTAAAGAATCTCATTGAAAATTCAGAGATGAAACTCGGGATAGGACTTCCGGAAAATTACAAAAACCTTTATCATTGGTTCATCATAATATCTTATTATTCAATGTACCATGCTGCCACTGCAGCTATAGCCAAGAAAAAAATAAAATGCACTTCTCACATTGCCACGATAACAAGCCTGGCAAAACATTATGCTACAGATGAAGAATTGGAATTTGATTTTGTCAAGACTCTAAGGCATGTTTATATAAACTACATTGAAGGAGGCCGCGAGACAAGAAGGCATGCACAATACGATGTTACCGTGGAATATTCAGAGCAGGAGTCATATCAGATATTTGAAGATGCCGGCAAATTTGTCAAGAGAATTCAGCAGATTCTTGCTTAGAATGTAAATTTTCTGAAAGATGTTACGCCTAAAACCTCAAAATGTATAAGTATGCTTTAAACGATATTATCATAGAAAGTATAACAATATGAGATAAAATGAAATTACTACAAACCTTCAAGGACGTGACCAATTCTGTAAGCATTAGAGAAGAATTCAACAAAGATTTTGTCACTTTCGTTCCAAAGCCCTCTTGGCGAGGAATAGAAAAGAATCTGAAATTCATGACAAAAGCAGTCAATGTGTCCAATATCGAGGCGCATCTTGAGCAGTAATTGCTGTCTTGGGAGTTAAGCATACCGCATCTTGGGCAGACTTTTGGCTTTAGCTCAGCTTTCTTCTCTTCTCCTTTCTGCGCTATTCCATTTATTTCCAATATTTTCTGG
>CAYNCK010000041.1:0-1517 GCA_964396095.1 uncultured Methanosarcinales archaeon | reverse complement strand
CGGGATGGGTGGAAAAACGATTTTCTGCCATATAGATGACTAATAATGGAAAAAATAAGCATTAACACTACAAAATTTTTAGTCGGCACTATAAAAAGTAGCATTCATACTATCCAAAGCACTGTTCATACTAAAAAACTGATTCCTTTTTGTAGTATGAACACTCCTTTTTGTAGTATGAACGATTATTTTTATAGTATGAACACTCCTTTTTATAGTATGAATAATTATTTTTATAGTATTGATGCTGCTTTTTTAAGTATGAACACTACTTTTTATAGTATTTTCTTTTAGTTTTATAGTAAAATAAATACTTTTTTTAGAATGAATAATAAGTTAAAAAATAAATAGGATTTTTTGTAATAAAAAATTATTTTGTTTTTCATAATTATCTTAACTATCTTTGCAGAAAAAACAATCATTATGAGAAAATCAGAAGTAGAACCCGTCTTTAGGATGTCCTATGCGGACTTGATGCAGTTGGGCGACAAAGCTGTGTTGCTGATTACCCGCGATGCCGTTCCGTTGCTCACTTATGGAGTAACCCCTGCGGTGAAAACATTTATTTCTACCAACACACAGGCACTGAAAGATTTCCCGACCGATGAGGAGTTGGAAGGCACGGTAACCGATGCTACGCAAATAAAAGATGCTTCAGCCGATGCCCTCAAAGTGGGTATCCGCTCCATTATGGTGCGGGTGAAAAAGGGCTTTGGCGAAAGTTCGGGCAAGTTCCGCAAATTCGGCACTGCGGGAATGGATAATATGACTGACAATGATTTGCTCAAATGCGGCAAACGGGTGGTGCGGATGGCTACCCTCTTTCAGCCCGCTCTGGCGGTCCCCACGGGGCTCACGGTGGCTATGATTACCGCTTTGAATACTAAAGTTACTGATTTTGACAATAATATTGATGTTCAGGATACAGCAGTCCGTGATAGAGATATTGCTACCGAAGACCGTATAGAATTGGGCAATACGCTGTATGCTAAAATTGTGGAAGTGTTTGATGCCGGTAAGGATTATTGGGAGACCTTGGACGAATCTAAATACAATGATTATGTGATTTATGATACGCCTCCCACTCCGTTGCCTATACCACCGGGACCTACTCCATTGTAATTGAATGTTTCGGATTTGTTTCTGCCCTTAAACAAAAAACTTTCAACTATGCCCTTATTTGATGATGAAGAAACAAAGAAAATCAATGAATCGCTCAAAGAGAGGTATGCTGAATTGAAAGAATTCACCAATAATTTTTCCACCCCGGAAAAACGGGCGGAGATTTTAAAAAATCTTTGTTACTTAGAAGATATTGCCGACCAACTAAAGGAAAAACGGAAAACCGAACCATTAGATGCAGTAGATGTTGCTACGCTGAAACAAATTCAGGATGCTGTGGATAGATGGCTTCAAACTTTTAAGGATGCAATGTTACTGTTGGATAAAAAATTATATGGCAATGTGGTAATACAGATGCAGCATTTGAAAGGATTAGCAGAAAAAGGCGACCTCAA
>CAYNCK010000040.1:0-21732 GCA_964396095.1 uncultured Methanosarcinales archaeon | reverse complement strand
ATAATATATTTTATAATTGTAACCGGCCTAAAGGTTCTGCCCCTGTATTTCAGCCTCTGGGCAACTGCAACGGGAGGCCCCTTCGCAGTATAATCCAGAATATCTTTTTTCAGCTGGGTATGGATTATTACTTTTTCAATCGGCACTTTTTTACTCTTAAGGTCATTGATTACATTTTTTACATAATCAAGCGCTTTTCCTGTATCATGCTCCCTTAAAATTATCCCCAGGACATTTTCCTGAACTTCCTTTGCTATTAATGACGAGTTTCTTCTTACAGTTTCAAAACCCTTGATCTTCAAAATGCCATCTTCCGATATCAAGGCATATTTTTTCTTGGCGCCAAATGCCCCCATTTTTGCAGAAACAAAAATTCCTGAAGGGTAGAATCCCTGATAGCCGAGTTCCATCAAGCCAGGCAGCTCTGAGTTTATTTCTCTGACAAATTTTTCAGCTTCATTCTTTGATTTTCCGTCAAGTGTGAGGAAAATGCTGTCTGTGTCGCTGTACAAAACAATAAATCCCTGCTCCTGAGCTTTCGCAATGACCTTCTGAATGTAAAACCTGCCCCATGCAGTTATGCTCCTTGCGCATTCAAGCGAATACCACCTTGCGCCGAAAAACCCAAGATAGCCGTAAAATGAGTTTGCAAGGAGCTTGAGGCTGTTCTGCCTTGCGTCAAGAAAAATTGACCTATCATCACTTTCTGTTTTAATTATTTCCTTGATGCGTATCCTTCTTTTTATCAGGTCTTCTATCAATGCCGGAATAAATCCGCTTTTCTTCGTGCAGAACCAGTATTTTTCATTTTGGTCTTCTATGGATTTTGCAGTATCTTTGCAGCAGGCGCAGTTTATAGTGTCAGGGCCTATGTTATGCGAGCTTAGTATCGTTGGGTACAGGCTCCTGAAGTCAAAAACAACAATGTCATTGTACAATCCGGGCTTTGGCTCGAATACAAAAGCACCCTGGTATGTGCTGTACCTTCTTTTCTGCAGCTCGTCATAAGCCGGCTTGTTGGGCGCAATCTCATTAAATTGAGGCGCCTGCTTCATGATATACCCTTCAACCAATTGCGAAAACCCCATCCTGTTGACGTCGTAAATTGGGATGCCGACTATCTTCACAAGCTCTATAATTGTAGGCAGCATTTTGATTGCAAGGCTGTAAGTCAAATAAGCGTCATGAAGGCAGTAATTGCAGAATTTTTCCAGCTCATGATTCCTGTTGTCCCATGCATCCGGAAGCTCTGCCAATGAAACTTCATGCTTTTTCTCGCCAAGCAATTCAGATGCGACTGCATTCAGGTTATAATAGTAGGTTTCAAGTGTGGAGCCCATGACTTTTTTTATGAACTTGAAAATATCAAGATGAGTAATCCCGTTTATTGAAAGTGAAGTTTCTCTGCCGCTTTTTTCCTTTATTTCGGAATAATCCCAGCCCAGATCCAGCTTTATTTTGTGTATATTCGCCCTTGTCTTTATGTATGGGAGGTCAAACCCGTCGGAAAAATATCCTGTAAGAATGTCTGGCTTGTAGCTTTCAACTACTTCCTTAAATTTTTCAATAAGCTGCATTTCATCATCAACAAATTCCACTTCCTCAGAATCTGTCTTGAATTTTTTCCATAAAAATATTTTTTTGAAATCCTCGGCATAAAAAGAAAGCATTATTATCGGGTTTTTTTGGGCATCAATAGCAAAGTCAAAAGAGCTGTAAGTCTCAATGTCAAATGCAAGTATTCTTGGGCTGTTTAATGTTTCTCCGCTTGCATGCGCTATAGATTCGGCAGTGAACACAGGCACTTTTGATCTCTGCTCTGTGAATTCGCCTTCTGCCTCGTGCAAAACCAAAGGCGTAATATTTTTATCAATAAAATACCTTCTTACAAAAGGGATGTCATACTCATGAATTGAGATTACCATATCCCAATCCTTCACAACATCCTTTAATAAAGGCACGCCTGCAGGAATGTTAGCATAAACCTTCACAGCAAGAAATTCCTTTCCCTGGAATTTTTTAATTACTGCTTCTGTTTTTGTTACGAAAAACAGATTCCCCTCATTTTCAATCCTGATCTTTTCGAGCTTTTCCCGAATGTCCATTCCATCTTTTGGAATCACATAAAAATAAGGCTCAAAGTTTTTGTCAAGAATGCAGATTTGCTTATTATCGTCTGTTCTTCCGAATAGGTTAATTACAGCTTTCCCATCAACAATCTTGTAAGCCGCGTCCAATGGGTAAAATTTGAGTTTGCTTGCCATGCTGGTTGAGGATCCTTAGTCCATATATAAAATTGTCGATAGAAAAATAGAAAAATGCAAAAATTTTTATAAATGTAATCTTAATACATATTTATGAATAAGGGGGTGGCTGCTGCATTGATTTTTTTCCTTGCATTTCCTGTTGCAAATTCCATGTCAATCAGGGACCTGATATCCAGGTACGTCTTCAATTCTGCAACAGCCACAATGAATGTGACAAATTATTCAGACTACATGACTGATGCAAATAACAATGGAGTTAATGACACCCTGGTTTTTGAAATATCAACAATAAATTCAAATGGTAATTTTATTTTTGTTGTAAATTTATTTGATAAGAATGGGGTATTGACAAATGAAACAAACAGGAGCATGAATTCCGGAAGCAGCAAGCTTAACATAACTTTCAGCGCAATCTACCTGTCCCAAAGCCAGTTCAATTATTCAATAAGAGTTTACAATTCAACCTACAGCCCCAAATTCAGGAAGGATAACATAATTTCCCAGAATTATTTGAATTACGAGAAAGGCTTTGAAGTGCTCAATATCAGCGATTCAAAAAACAGCAATAGCCTGCAGATAAACGTTACGCTCAACTCATCCATAAATTTTACTTCTGAATCTATTTTGTTTTTGGGCTACAATAATTCTTTTATCTTTGCAAAAGAAAACAAGTCAATAGCCAGTTCACTGCAAAATTTAATTTTTAATTTTGACAATGAGACCATCAAGAGGACGCATTTAATAGGAAATTTCAATATATCCTCATTAAAAATCGGCAAAAAAATAATAAAAACCGGCTACAGGACCGGATTCTATGACTTCAGGGACTTTGCTTCATCGGCTTATATCTTTAATTTTACCGACGGAGGAATAGATAAGAATAATGGCAACAGGCACGAATTATTGGAAATTAATGCAAGCCTGATGGTTTTCAATTACGGAAACTACAATGCTGTCCTTGCTTTATCAGATTTATTCGGTAATATGGTCCAGATAAGAAATGAGTCTTTTATCCTTGAGCCTTCAAAGAATGTTTTGTCATTTGATTTCAACGGCTCCGTGATTTTCGACAGGAAACTGAATGGGCCTTATATAATAAAGAACATTGATTTATATCAAGAAGGCAAATTGACAGACAGGATTAATGATGCTTTCACAACATCAAACTATGATTATAATGATTTTGAAAATGCCAACCTGCCGGATTTAATCGTAAACATCTCAGTTTCAGATGATTATCATTACGGAATCAGCAATATTACGATAAATTTTACCTTCAGGAATAGCGGCAAAAAGCAGGCATTCAATATATTTACGGAGATTTTTGACAACTTGTCGTTTTCAAGAACAAACAAAACCAATTTTTTGAATGAAAACTCGCAGATTGCGTACCAGTTTAATTTCACAAATATTTCTGATTTTGAGATTAGTGCTTTTGCCGACATTCAAAATTTTGTTGAAGAGGGCAATGAAAGCAACAATGCAGAAAGAAAAGTCATAAGACTTAACAGGAGGCCAAATTTGGCTTCGGTTCAAAATATTTCTGCAAATGAAACAGACGATATAATAATAAATTTATCCGCTTCGGATTCCAATAATGATGCATTAAGTTATTCTGTAAATTTTTCAGGCTTTTCAAACAAATCCAATGTTTTTAAATGGCATACAACAACAATGGACAGCGGAAATTACACCTTTGCAGCAATTGCATCAGATGGATATCTAAATGATTCAAAAAATTTTAGGATTATAATTTTCGATGCTCCAGAAAAAGATTCAGATGACGACGGCATAAATGACAGCATTGATAATCTTATAGGCAATGAAGGATCCGTAAATTCTTCAACAGCCAACATTACAATATTCTTGGGAGATTCCAGAAACCTGTCCAGAGTTCTTAATGAAAGCACATTGATGAAATTCAGGGACGGAAATTTTACTATTGCGGAATTTAACTTTGATTTTTCAAGGCATAAGCTGAATTTGACAAACCTTACAATAGAAAAACAAACAGGAAACTCAAAAGGCTCGCTTTTGCTGAAAGGATTGAGCCTGCCGGAAGGGGCAACAAAGACAGTCTATATTGATAAATCCAATGCATCGCTTAATGGAATTTGCTTAAAGGATGCTGAAATATCTTTGATAAGTGAAATAAGCAGTGATTGCGGCGCAGGCAACGAGTACAAGATTGAATGTGACGGAACTTTGCAGAATTCTTATGCTTGTAGTTATAATGATTCTTTAAACAAATATAAAGTGACTGGCCTGAAGCATTCAGGAATTGTGCAGCTAGATTATACTCAACCTGTATCGCAGCAAAGCAGTTTGTCTTCGGGTTCTTCTATTTCATCTACCGCAGGGGGAGGCGGAAGTGATACAGCTTGCAAATCATATTGGAACTGCAGCGACTGGACGGATTGCGTAAATGAGTTGAGAAGCAGAAAATGTATTGACACTGACAAATGCTATTTTCCGTCAAAAAAACCGGCTGAATCTGAGAAATGCGTAACCGAAAATAAAAACATTTATGATAAAAAAAATATTGATTTAAAATTTAATAATGGAACCAGGCAGATTATTATAAATAATCAAATATCTAAGCCCGGCGTATTAACCGGTTTTGCTGCGGCAAATTTACCTAAAAATTCTTCATTTGATTTCATTGATGCAGTTTCCGCACTTTTAGTTATTTCTATGGTTTTTGTTTCAATAAAGGCTCTTTCTTCAAGAATATTTATAAAATAAGGCGCTTATTTCAGTTTTTTTATGGGGCTGTAGTATAGCTAGGTAGAATTGGCCCTTGGGGACAACCATTTGCAAAAGCGTTGATGTCCTAAAAAATTGCGAATGCAATTTTTGGGAACTTGAAAATTCAAATTTTCAAGTAAAAGCGTGCCATGAGGAACATAAAGTTCCTAGGAACGATAGATTGCAGAAATTGGTTGCCTGACTGGGTCCGGCCGGAGTTCGAATCTCCGCAGCCCCATTATAACCCTTCAACATTCATATCCTCCTCTTTTATCGTATTTAGGATGAGCTTTGTTTCAGTCCTTTCCACAAATTCAATTGTCTGAAGCTTCTTCAGGAAATTATCCATCTGCCTTCTTGACGGGAACCTTGCAAGGACAACTGCATCAAATGAGCCTGTAACATCATAAATAGCGAAAACATTGGGATTATGCGCAATTCTTTTTTCAACTTCAAACAATTTGCCTTTTGATATCCTCACTTCAATCATGACTTCAACATCATAGCCAATTTTTTCATAATCCAGCTTAGCAGTGTATTTTTTTATTATTTTTTCATTTTCAAGCTTGTGCAGGTGATGCATGACCGTAGCTACTGAAACATCTGCTTTTTTGGCTATCTGCCTCAGTGAAAGCCTTGAATTATCAACAATGATGTTCAGGATTTTCTTGTCTGTTTCTTCCAGTTTCATTTTTAGTTATTGTATCTGATTTTTATTGGTTTTATTTATGTTTTTTAATGATTACCGTGTTTTATGTTTATCGTTAATGGATTTTTTTGATGTGCTTCACACTTTATGTTTTTTGCTATTCTTGCGCTGGACATTTGGCGCCTTCCAATATGAAATTTAAAATAAAATAGTTTAAACAAAAAATGTTAAGTAATGCTTGCATGAAACCAGCCAATTTGCCACCCATTTGTTTATTTAAAGCAAGAGTTTAAACGAATACTTAAACATATATTTAAAATTATTGGTTTTTTTGCATGTTTTGTTTAATAAAATACTGAAAAGATATATATAAATATTGCATAAACTTTAAAATTGTTAATCTTTGAATTTATCAAAAAATTATCTTTGGGGTGAACAAAATGACATCAACTGAAATACTGGAAGTAATTAAAAAAGACAATGGGAGGGTGCAAAAATCCGATTTTCTGGATTCCCTGAAAAGGGATTTGGAAAAAGTAAAATTTGTCGATATGAAATTTGTTGACATGCCGGGAATCTGGCAGCATTTTACTGTTCCAATATCTGAATTGTCGGAAAATTCTATTTCAAACGGATTTGGCTTCGACGGCTCATCAATAAGAGGCTTCAAGGAAATTTACGAGTCTGATATGCTTTTAATGCCAGACCTAAAGACGGGATTTACAGATCCATTCTCTGATTCAACCGTAAGCATGATTGGAAATATAAAAGATCCTGAAACAGACGAGTTCTTCACAAGAGACCCGAGATTTATAGCGCAAAAAGCAGAATCTTATCTTAAGGAAAGCGGGATTGCAGATGTCGCTCACTACGGCCCTGAGCTTGAGTTTTTTATTTTTGACAGCATAAGATATGACCAGAAGGAAAACTTCGGATATTATTATATTGATTCAAGTGAAGGAAGCTGGAACACAGGCGCAGAAAACAACGGAAGCCCAAATCTTGGATACAAGCCGAGGTACAAGGAAGGATATTTTCCGGTTGCACCAACAGATTCTTTGCAGAACATCAGGAATGATATTGTAAGCACTTTGATAAAGTCAGGAATTGGAGTTGAATGCCACCATCATGAGGTTGCTACAGCAGGGCAATGTGAAATAGACATGGGGTATTCCCCCCTCCTCAGAATGGCAGATCAAGTGATGATGTACAAATATATAATAAGAAATGTTGCAAACAAGCACGGCAAGACAGCAACATTCATGCCCAAGCCATTGTTCAACGACAACGGAAGCGGCATGCACACGCACATGAGCCTGTGGAAAGCAGGAAAAAATTTGTTCTACGACAAGGATGGCTATGCAATGCTTAGCGAGACTGCACTTCATTATATCGGGGGCTTGCTTAAGCATGCGCCGGCTTTGTGCGCTTTGATTGCGCCAACAACAAACTCTTACAAGAGGCTTGTTCCCGGATTTGAAGCCCCGGTTAACCTTGCTTATTCCAAGCGAAACAGGAGCGCTGCAATAAGGATTCCTATGTACTCGAAAAGCGAAAAGTCAAGGAGAATTGAATTCAGAACTCCGGACCCCAGCTGTAACGTTTACCTGGCATTTTCAGCAATGCTTATGGCCGGACTCGACGGCATCAAAAGAAAAATTGACCCCGGAGAATCTTTCGACAAGGATATTTACCACATCAGCAAGGAAGACATCGGAAAAATCAGGAGCGTTCCCGGCTCATTGGGTGAATCTTTGAAAGAGCTTGAAGATGACCATGACTTTTTGCTTCAGGGAAATGTATTCACAAAAGATGTTGTTGAGACATGGATTGACTACAAAAGAACAAAGGAGGTTGACCCGGTCAGGCTAAGGCCCCATCCTTGGGAATTTCATCTTTATTACGACGTCTAAAATATTTATTTTTTATTTTTTTGAATTATTTTATAAAAATTCGCAATGCTTGACCGATAAAACAAAATGAACAAGAAGCAATTGAATATAGGCAGGAATTTTATTTACACATCCGCACATGGATTTTTCGTTGCGAATAATCTTCTGGAATCTGTATCGCAGCGTCCAGTAGGCTTAATATCAATGATTCATGATGATGGTTCTAAATATAAACTTCAGTCACGGGCTGAAAGATTGCTTCAAACACACTATGGCTTAGAGGATAATGCTGTCGACGATATTGTTCGGGGTGGGGAAAGTCATGAAAACAATTTTGCGGAGGCTGAGCAAAAAGAAAAGGCTAGGAGGTTAAACTTAGAAATGGCTTCTAGAACAGCACATTATGCATTAGACAGAAAAATGAAAAGTTCAACAATCAATGTAGTCTTATTTGTTGAAAAACCCCCTTATGGTGTGGATGAAGAGCCTTATATTCCTGCAGCCTTGGTTACAACAAACTTCCCCGGAATTCCCTCTAAGGAAACTCCAGTAACTTTAGTATACCATAATGGCAGGCCAATTGCAATGGCAGCTACACGTAAAGATAGCACATCTGCAAGATCATTTTACGATGAACCTATTGTATCTCAAATGCACGAATTTTTAGTTGAATTGGCTGGCGGGGTTTTGCAAAATACCCATATTCCATATTTTGATCATTTTGTGAGGAAAGAACGTGCAATTTCAGTTGCGCCTGCATTTGGCTTGGAAGCAGTTGTTGAACCCAAACAAATTCAGAAATAAACATATACATTTTAAAATGTACGACAAATTAGTTTCTTTTGCTCTGCATCACCCTAATTAATTCATAAATATTGTTTCAAGTTGCAGAAAAGTTAATGCATAACTCATAATATTACCAAATCTTTTTAAACCTATTTCTTTATCTTAAGATTATGAAACTCGTAATGTGCGCAGGGACTTTTGACATAATTCATCCTGGGCATTTATATTACTTATCAGAATCAAAAAAATACGGCGACAAATTAATTGTTGTTGTTGCAAGGGATGAGACTTCTGAAAGAATAAAGGGTAAAAAGCCAGTCCATAACGAAAAGGCAAGACTGGAAGCAATCAGGATGCTGGACATTGTTGATGAAGCAGTTTTGGGCAATCCGGGGAGTATCTTTGACATAGTTGAAAAAATTAAGCCGAATGTCATTTGCCTGGGATATGACCAGAGAATTCACAATAATGAACTGGAGGATGAATTGAAAAAAAGAAGCATAAATGCGGATGTCATTAGGATAAGCGCCTACATGCCGAATCTATACAAAAGCTCCAAGATGAATAACTGATTTTTAAGAATATTTTTTTAATAAAATTTAATGGAAAATTTTAGTATTGAATTGCCCTAATGTGTACGGCAAGAAGCACTAACCTAATAAACTATGCGGACTTTGACTAAAATATCAATGCCCAAAAACACATTAACTAATAACATTAAAATAAAATTCACATTAAAAATAACCTAAGATCAAATTATCTATAAAATATCTATAAAAATTTAAACATCGGAATTCCACCATTTTATAAATGCCGGTCTCGTAAGGCTCAACCAAAAATATTATTGTGGAATTCCGACTGTGCTCAAATGTCGGAAATTAAAAATTTCCAGCACACTCGAAAATCATTGATTTTCGATGAACCACTGAATAACATTTGCGATAGCAGCATTCCACCAGTCTATGACTGGTGGTTTTTGACAAGTAACTCAACTTAAAAATAAAATGAATGAAACCTACCTCATAATATTGTCAATCATAGGATTTGCAGTTTCTTTCTATATATTCTATACTAAAATACTTAATAAAAAAATGGTGTGCTATATCGGGAAGGATTGCGATGCTGTTGTCAAGAGCAAGTACGGAAAAACTTTTGGCATTGAAAACACGGTTCCGGGAATGGCTTACTATGTTTTGATTTTTTTATATGCGGCTGCAATGCTTATGAACCCAAACCTTTTTAAAGGTACAATTATTTACTATTTAATAGTAAGTGCAAGCATCGGCTCGGTTGCGTTTTCAGTATACCTTGCCGGAGTGCAGGCATTTATCCTGAAAAGATGGTGCGAGTACTGCATTGTTTCAACAATTGCATCAATTATAATATTAATTGTTTTGGTGGTGTAAAATGGCAAAGAACGGAAATTGGTCACAGACATTGTTGAGAGTTGTATTGGGAATTATATTTACTTATCACGGATACATGAAGCTTTTTGCTCCCGGAGCATTTTCCGGAACTGTAAAGTTTTTTGAGGCAATTGGGATGCCTGTTCCAAAGTTTTCTGCATTATTGGCTGCGGGAGTGGAGTTTTTTGGAGGCATACTTTTAATTTTGGGAGCAGTTACAATGCTGGCAACTGTTGCATTGCTTATAGAGATGCTTGTTGCATTCTTCAAGGTTCACCTGGCGAACGGATTTTTCATTTCAATGCAGGCTTATGGCTATGAGTTTGTGCTTGTACTTATAGCAGCATTGGTTGTAGTCATGGCTAATGGTGCCGGCAAGCTTTCACTTGGAAAAATGTTCAAAAACAAGTGGCTGCAGTGAGAAATGACGGGAATAAATTTAATTCACAGAATTCTCCAAACTTTGCCTTTTAACACTCATTATCAGGAATGGAAAGATGATGGAGATGGTTTTTACGTAACTCAAATTTTTGAAAATCAGCAAGGATTTGAGCCTCATTCTTTAGTATTGGGTTATAGCCCTAAATGTTTGGATATTCTTGAGCCTATTTCTCCAAAACAGCGAAGGGAGATGATCCACCCAGAACTTAAAGGGCCTCCAAGTTCACATCTAGATACTGCATTTTTTATCTATAAGGGTATGATTACGGATGAACCTTGGGAATCACTAATTTTCGGAGCGTATTTTTTAAAAGGCAGATTTGTTTATGGCGATGAACATGAAATTCCAGGTCATTATGACCACATGACCTTAGTGAGAGATTTTAATGTTCCTGAACAATTCACAGTAAGAATAAATGAATATTTTGGCTTAAACTCTTATGAAAAATTCAGGCAGTTCTTTACAAGGTCAAATCTTCCAGAAACGCATGTAAAAGCGCTTGAGGCAATTCTTAAATAGAAAATGAATCATTTGAAGTAAGTTTTTATTAATACATAAATATCCTTATGGGTAAAGACAAGAGAAACTGGGAATATAACCGTGTAGTGCGCAGCGAAAATGAAATGGCGCACATAGAATCAGAAGGAAAATTACTTACAATCACTTTAGGCAGTGAAAGAGGAATCTTCCCTGCAATTCATTCTTTGGATTGGATTTACGGCAATGATGTTTATAATGAACCTATGGACACTTTAAGAGTTGTCAGGGAAATTGATTTGGAGAGAAAAAATATTGGAATCATCCCATTCATTGATTATCATGCAAGAGGCGGTTACAACTCTATCCTTGTACCTGAAGGCGGAAGAGCTAGGATAGAAGACGTCTTAATGAAATATTTTGAGCTTTTGAGGACGGCTGGAAGAAATTTGGTAGCAAATCTATTGATAAAAGAAGTACCACCTACCGAAATGGACAGGATACTGGATCTTGCAAACAAAAATTCCACTAATGCGGTTGTTGCTGATGGTGGGTCATTCGTTTGCTTAAGGGGGGAAAGCTTCAAAGGGGGCTTGCAGGAACTTATCTCAAGAAGAAGAGAAAAAGGTTACAGATTTGCAGATGTTGACACTGTTTTTTATTTTTGATTAGACTATAAAATGGCAAATATAAAAGATATTGTTGAGAAGCTGAAAGGCAATGCAAGAATTGCCGTGATTGGAGCCACATCTTTGGCGGCTGTTATTGCTGGGCAAATCGGATGGGATTATATTAATTATTTGGATAACAGACAAATGCCTATCTGGGTAAATGAAAAGGTAATCTCCATTGACCGAAGAATATCTGAAACTATTCCTGCTGCTATGCTAAACGGCGGCTATTTAGTTCAATTTAAAGGTACAGACAAGCCGATATTATTTAGTTATGGCACGTGGAGTGAATCAATAAAAGAAGGTGATAGTGTTGATGCTGTAATTAGGAATGTTTCAGCTGGTACATACTTTGATGGGCTGTACATCAATAATCGAAAATAATATTTTTTACCTCAAAAACCCAGCAAACAATCCTCTCTTTTCTGCCAATTGAATTCTTCCCTTGCTTTCCATCCTGTAGTTGTTAATTACAACATGGCCGCAGTAGTTGTCTTCGAAAATTACTGACATGTCTTCAACAACAAGCTTTTTTGAAAACAAAGGGCAGTCTGTAACTAAAGTATCCGCATATCCGCCTTCAAATCCGATATGAAACCCATATCTTAAGGAATCTTTTTTTAATTGATTAAAATTTTCCAGGGTTATCTTTTTCCCAAGCCAGTCCTTCAATCCATCAGAGGCAATCTGTGTGACCATAATTTCGTAGCCTCTTTTAAGCATTTCTTCCATAACAAGGTCATGCTCTTCTCCTGCATGGCTTGCAAAAGCATCAATCTTCAGCGGCATCAGGGCATTTTGAATGCTTTTAAGCTGTGTTTCCTGCAGTCCGGTGCCGCCAAGAACAACAGCATCAATTTTCATTTTATTTTGGTTTTTCTCAACGACTTCTTTCACAATGTTTGCTTCCTTTACAGGATCAGCAACTCTGCATTTTACATAAAAATGGGGAATGCCCAGCATTTTAGCAAGCTCTATTGTGTGCTCAACAGTTGCATAATGAAATAAAAAACAGTCTTTTCTTGTAGGCTTTACAGAAATTAAATATTTAATATTCCATCCCTTGTCAATCGCATGCTGGATCGCAAAAGTGCTGTCCTTGCCGCCTGAATAAAGAATTGCTACGTCCATAAAAGCAGAAGAGCTTAATTATTTATAAAGTTTTCTAACTTTGTCGATGCTAGAATGGCAGATTAAAACCAAGGCCTGTTGAAATTCCGTAGTCAACAATAACTCTGCCTTTCCTAAGCTCTTCAAGTATCTGATCGAATCTGTCTTGGGCCATTGCCCCGCTGTAGGCATGATAATGACGGTTAACATCAATATTATTTTGAGGGCCGTAATCTTTTTGCCTTACAATCTGCCTGTCTAAAGATGAATCTTTTGAAGTTGTAAACGGCAATTTCTTAAAATTGCTCTCAAGTATATTCCTAATATTTCTTTCTTCTGCTGTCCACTTTTGCGCCTTGTTTTTTGGGTAATCCCTTGTTACCCCAAGAAGTAAATTGAATCCGTCTACCCCTTGTATTTGAACATGCAATTTCATTTCGTATAATGTTGTCAAGTAAACCACCTTAATAACTAATTTATTCAGAAGCAACCCGCTTATTATAAATTTATCTGTTAATCAGATATATCTTATTTTCATTTTGAATCCTTATCTTTAAAAACATTTTTAAACAACCAAAAATACATTAGTTCTATGAAAATTGCTTTGGCCCAGATAAATATTATTGTCGGAGATATTGGAGGAAACACCAAAAAAATAGTTTCAATAATAAAAAACACCAAAGCAGACATTGTTGTTTTTCCTGAGCTTTCTATAGTTGGCTATCCACCGCAGGACTTGCTGTTAAGAAAAAATATTGCAGAGCAGAATGCAAAGGCATTGCAGAATATAATTAAAAATGCAAAAGGTAAAGCTGCAATCGTTGGGGTTGTTGAATGCGTTAACGGAAACTTGTACAACAGCGCCGCGTTTATCAGAAATCAGCAGCTTGTCGAAATTCACAGGAAAATAAAACTGCCCAATTATGCTGTTTTTGACGAGAAAAGGTGGTTTACTGAAGGAAATCATGCAACCACTTTTGAATTTGACGGAAAGATCATAGGACTGAGCATCTGCGAAGATATATGGTTTCCTGAAACGACAAAAATACAAAAGGAGAAGGGCGCTGAACTTATAATAAATATCTCTGCATCCCCCTACAGCATCGGAAAGATTGAAAAAATTGAGAAAGTTCTGAAGCAGAGATGGGATGAAAACAAAGTACCAATTATAATTGTCAATCAGGTTGGCGCCCAAGATGGTATTGTATTTTACGGGCACAGCATTTACTTTAAAAATGGAAACGCCGTCAAGAAATGCAAAGATTTTGAAGAGGATGTTTTGGTTGTTGAGGTTTAAAATATTCAAGCAACCTTTCATGAGAATTAACATTAAAAGAATAAAAGAATGAAAATGAAACTTAACTTTCATCAGCAAATTCTTGCTTATGCTGCACTTTATGGCAATAGGAGAGCTCTAATATCCTATAATCTAAGTTCTGATAAAGGCAGAATTTTTGAGAATATTTTAAAGTCCGAATCAGAATTCAAAACTTTGGCACAAAAGTTTAGAAAAGGCCAAAAAGAAATTCTTGCAATATTAAGGGATAATATGTTTTGCATAATGACAGATAGAAATCTAAGCCTTCATGACAGAGAAGACCGGCTTAACAGATATCTTCCAGATTGGTTTGGTTTAATGTGTCTGCTTGACAAAGCTGCATTTCCAAGAGAAGGCAATAAAATTTACAATTTTGTTCCAACTTATATCCCTGACAACCTGAGCGACTTGGGTTCAGACCTGGTACTAGACGACAAGCAACGCTCCAGAGAAAAAATCCATATTACAAAAGATGAAATGTTCAAGCAGGCATGGGACTTATTCTTTGAGGTATTCAAGATAGGCCAATTGAACAAAAGATTGATTATAAGCAATGTTGCAAAATGGATTTATAAAAATTTCCCATATGACCATACACATAAGGGCAGTTTTTTTGGATCTCATTCTGTTCCAATTGTCAATTACAAAAGTAAAGACCCAACTGCAGTATGCAGGCATCATGCATTGTATGCCCAAGTATTTAATCAGGCTTTTGGGCTAACAAGCAGATTGCTTAAGTGCACAATGGATGGTAGTTCCCATGCTGCAAATCTTGTGAGGATAGATATGCGCTGGCATTTGCTTGATGTAACTAACCCTATCATGTCTAACGGAAAGTGGCACATATGCCTTATTCCTATTCCACAAACAGATGTAGATTTAAACAAAAAGGCTTACACGTGGAACGTTCCATATGATAAAGGGATTAGAACTTACATAAGCAGAAATAATATGTATTTCAGAATAAAATAAATCAATGAAATAATAAAAATTAAAATGAACCAAAAAGAAACTTGCGATGCATTGGCACTTGGAATAACAGATTATTTCAGGAAAAATAATTTCCAGAAAGCTGTTATTGGATTAAGCGGCGGCATTGACAGCTCTGTTGCAGCTTATTTGGCTGTGAAATCTCTTGGCAGCAGGAATGTAACAGCAATATTGATGCCGGACTTGATGACAACTTCAGAGCAGAGCATGAAGGATGCAATGCTAGTTGCCAATAAATTAAAAATCAAGTTTCATGTCGTTTCAATAAATGAATTCATTAAAAACATTCAAAACATCAGCAATGAATTGAAAATTAAAAATAATATTGTAGCTGTTGCAAATGCAAAGGCAAGGGCAAGAATGATGATTCTTTATTATTTTGCAAATTTAAGCAATTCCTTGGTTATAGGAACATCAGATAAATCAGAAATTGCGCTTGGCTACACGACAAAATACGGCGACAATGCGGCAGACATTCTGGTAATTGGGGATTTATGGAAAACTGAAGTGATTGAAATGGGCAAGCTCCTTGGTGTTCCTTCGAACATCTTGGCAAAAAAGCCAACCGCAGAGCTTATAATGGGGCAGATAGCTGAAAAAGAATTAGGCGCATCTTATGAAATTTTAGATAAGATATTAAAAATGTATGTTGAAGAAGGATTATCATCCGATGAAATTGCTAAAAAAGGATTAAATCCAAAAATAATAAAAAATGCAGTTGAAAGAATCAGGCTTAACGAGCACAAGAGAAGGGCCCCAATACTCATACGTGTTTCAGAGCGCTCATTCCACGGAATGGAATGGAGAATGCCTGTTACAAATAAGTTTAAGGGATGATTATTCTGATTGGAATAAAATTGTCAAAAGGATTTTTAAATAATCAAGATAATCTTTTCTTTAATGTCTTCACCTATTAATGATCCCTATTATCCAATTTTTTATTCAGGTTTATTTAGTGTATTCCCACAGACTTCTGAACCATTAGAAAGCCGAATTTATGCATCACTTACCAGAATCTTATTCATACAAGATGGTCTTGCCCTAAAGAAAGAATCCAACCCCGAGGATTATACATCTCTTGAAAACAGATTGGTTGATTATTTGTCGCAATATGGCAGCCATTTTTCCGGTAAACAAAGAATCCATGATATAGAGACGCAGTTTTATTTTATAAATCAATATATAGATGAAATGAAAGGTGTTTTCCGTAATGTGGACGAAGTTAAGGTTAAGACTTTGAAAACAGCAGTACTGAAAGCATTCATTGGAAAATTACCAAGGCAGGCATTACATTCGATTCCTGATGATGGGGAGCTGTCACATTTATTTGACATAGCCTATTCTGAAAAGTTTCCAGGCAACTTACCTACTGCTGTCAATCAATAAACTTTATAAACATCTTCTCAAACTATTTCTTCATGAAACGCGCCCTATTCATCGGCAGGTTCCAGCCTTTCCATATAGGGCACCTGCATGTGGCCAATAAGCTTTCAAAGGAATTTGATGAAGTGATTATTGGCATAGGCAGCTCGCAGGAGAAGAATACAAAAGAAAATCCTTTTTCCTATAATGAAAGAAAAGCAATGATTTCTAATACATTAAAAAACAGCAAAATAAAAAATTTTAAGATATTCCATGTGCCTGACCTGTATGATGACAAAAAATGGGTTGATTACATTCTAAAAAAAATTCCAAAGTTTTATATTGCATACTCTGGCAATCAATGGACTATAAAATGCTTTAAGAAACATAAAATAAAAATCAAGAAAATAAAACTAATTAGCGGATTAAGCAGCACTAAAATACGAATTTTAATAACAAAAAATAAGAATTGGGAAAAATTAGTTCCAAGTGAAATTAAAAAATATATTGAAAATATTCATGGAAATGAAAGGATAAGAAATAATAATCTTTAAAAAGGATATTAAATTACCCTGTTACGAGAAACATGAAGATTCTAACAGACAGTGAATTGGAATCAATTGCAAATAGGCTGTCCCATAAACTTGAACGGACTTCAAATATTTCCGGTGCCCAGTTGATTTCCAAGGCAGAAATAATAAGTAATAACTATGCCCTTGCTCGATTTAAACAGGATTTAATTTTCCCTTATATGTCCAGAAGAAAATCAGAAGTTCAATGTGTTACCGGTAATCTAGGGCCTGAGGAGATATTAGAAAGCATGTACCACAGGCTAAGATCCGATCATACGGATCCTGCAGATGCGTTGGTACTGCTTGATGTCGTGAGAGATTTAAGCGTCAATCCTCCAACGCTTGATCCACGCATTTTAAAGCTCGCGATAGTTTATAGTGATATAGCCGGAAAGCAAAAATCGGCTCAACCCTCCCCATATTCATCCAGCACAGCAACAAATACGGGAAATGAAAGTGTACTCCCAAGACCCTATTCTTAAACTCAAAAATATTTCACCAAAACATTCCTTTTTTCTTGCCGCTTTCATTGTCAAACTGCTCAAGCAATTCTTTTTGCTTTTTTGTCAGCTTTTCAGGAACATGAATAATGACTTCAACGTTTTCATCTCCTGTATGGCGGCTGTGCAAGTTTGGAATTCCCTGGTTTTTCATCCTGAAGATTGTGTTGCTTTGGGTTCCTTCAGGAATCTTTAAGCTGGCTTTGCCCTTCAAAGTCGGAACTTCAATTTCGCCTCCCAAAGCTGCTATTGTAAAAGGAACATGCGTCTTGATATAAATATCATTTTCATTTCTTTCAAAAATCTTATGTTTCTTGACCTGAATCACAATATACAAATCTCCTGATTGTTTGCCTCTTTCCCCTGCCTCGCCTTCGCCCTGCACTCTTAGATTAGTTCCGTCGGCTGCGCCTGACGGAATTTTAATTTCAATCTTTCTAATCTTTTGCATGACGCCCCTTCCGTTACATTCGCTGCACTTGCTCTTGACATATTTTCCCTGGCCGCTGCATTTCCTGCAGGCTGAAGTTGTAGAGAATAATCCAAAAGGGGTCCTTTGCGTTCTTGTAGAAACTCCCTTCCCATTGCATTCATTGCATGTAATAATGTCAGACTTGCTTTCAGCTCCTGTACCATTGCATTTATCGCATTCCTCAAGCCTTGGAATGCTAATTGTTTTTTGCGAACCGAAAGCAGCATCCTCAAGTTCAATCTCCAGGTCATACCTTAAATCCGAGCCCCTCTGCTTTCTTCTTGCCCTTTGAGTGCCTCCCAAAATATTATCAAAAATGCCGTCAAAATCAAACCCAAACCCCCCGGACTCTGACATAAAGTCTGAAAAATCAAATCCCCCGAATCCGCTTTGAAACTGCTCACCCGAAGAGCCAAGCTGGTCGTATTGCTGCCTTTTCTGGTCGTCTCCAAGGACTGCAGCAGCCTCATTTATTTCCTTGAATTTTTCAGAGGCGTCAGAAGATTTGTTTACATCAGGATGATACTGCTTTGCCAGCTTCTTGTATGAGGATTTAATCTCATCCTTTGAAGCGCTCTTTTCAACTCCAAGTATTTTGTAGTAGTCTTTTTCTTTTGGCATTTTAGATTGTTATTATTCTCAAACTGCTAATAAATTTTTTACCTCTGTTGGGAATCCAAACTTGACTGCTGCAATAATGGGCAAATATGAATCATATTGTTCCCGGACTTTAGAGATACCGCGCCTTCTTATGTTTACTTTTTTATTTGGCAGGATAACAGTTTCAATTTTCATTCCTTTTGAATAAGCAACAAGCGCAGTTAAAAAATCCAATCCCCACCTGCCTGCAAAATATCTAATTGTATCCTCTTGCATAATTGTTTCCACTGCCTCGGCTTTAAACATATAGCTACCTAATTGTGCAGGATCAAGTACTTTTGCACCGATGCCAAATTCTTGCTCTAAGATTCCTAGTATATATTGCCTTCTTCTTGATTCGTAGTCGCCCATGTCTATAAAACTGCGAACTCCAATAACTGCATCAGCTCCGCCTTTGGATTTCTCAGTTAATTTCAACACTACTTCTCCAATGTCAAAATCCCCGTCTACATCAGTCTTCAGAATATAATCGTTTTTGCAATCAAGTGCCGCATCAAATGCAAGCCTTGTAGTTAACCCAAGACCCATATTATCCGGCTGATAATGGTAGTTAGTTGGCAGTTGGTGATTCCTTACAAGGGAATGTGCAGCCTGTGCTGTTCCGTCAGTTGCCCCATCAACAAAAACAAAAAGCCTGCTTAGGAATTCCGGATAAATTTTATCAACAACCTGCCTTAATTGTGCAAAAGCATTTGGCAATCCATTTTGCTCATTATACATTGGCAGCACGATTGCAAGATTTTTTGTCATTTTAATCAGTTCCAGATAATTTTTTACACTTTTTATTTTAAAATCCCGTAACTTAAAATCTTTTTTAATCTTTCCTTGTCAGGAACAAGCTCGTGCAGCGAAGCTCCGGATAAAACTTTGCCTCCGCTTTTAATATATTGCGAATACTGCCTTACACTTTCAGGATTATTTGCATCGACAACATGGTTGACCATAAACCAAACGCTTAAATCTTCGCCATAATCCTTGCATTGAATTGATGTTTTGCATTCCAGCGGCTTTACAGGATGTATGGTGCAATGCTTTTTCTCGTCAAAAAATATACACTTACCATATACTTTGTTTTTTTCCTTTATCAGCTTTGGCTTCAGGATTTTCCTCCCAAACATCTCAACTTCATTTAAAAACTCATCTTTAAGCTTCTTTTCCGTAATGCCCAAAAATTCCGCAATTTTTTTTGAATCATCTTCGGCCAAAGAGCCTGAGCCGTAACTGCAGCCATGATTGCACGAACTGCACTCGCAAGGCGCAGCAAGCTTCAAAACATCTTTTAAAGGCGTGTTTTTGGTAATCAATTTATTTTTATAATATTGGATTGGTATTCCTTAAATTTCAAAATAAAAAACAATTCTATAGCTTTTTATCTCCCAACAATTCTTTTTCTATATTTTTTGTGAAGTTAATCTCCTTTTCAACATTCTCTTTTTTATATGTTTGCTTTATGTACTCAAACCTTTCGTCAACCGTTACAACCTTGTCGCTTCTGACTCTTTTGTCAGCATAAAACACTATCTTTTCTTCCCATGTTTTTGGAATAAATTCTTCTTTGTGCAGATTTGAAAGCCCGTGCTTTCTTATTACATTTGCAACTTCAGCATAACCCAAAAATTCAATGTAATCTGCGCCTTTTATTTCATGGCCTTGCTCAAGCTTTCTTATGTCATGCAGCAGTGCAGCTGCAGCAACAAGATTCCTGTTTACTTTTATCCCTTTGCTTTCCAAAACATCAACAACCTTCATTGAGAATTCATAAACTGTTTTAAGATGGGAAACAATATTATCAGGAACTTTGTTTTCTTTCAAAATATTTAGGCATTCCTCTTTTGTTGGTATTTTCATATTAAAAAGAAAAAATAAAGGGATTATAAACTTATTTCTTCTTCCCTTTCTTCTCGTCCTTCACTTCATAATCGGCGTCAACAACATTTTCGTCATTTGGAGCTGAATTTCCTGATTGCCCTTCTGCATTGCCTTTGTGCTCGCCATGCTGCTGCTGCTGTCCTGCCTTCTGGTACAGTTCAGAGGACATTTTCTGCATTAGCTGGTTTATTTCTTCCATTTTATTGTTTAGTGCAGTCACATCTTTTTCTGCAGGCTTTAGCAATTCCCTAAGCTCAAGGATTTTTCCCTTGATTTCTCCTAATTCTTTCTCAGGCACTTTTCCTTCCAAATCTTTAAATACTTTTTCTGTCGAATAGATAAGATTGTCGGCTTGGTTTATTGCCTCTATCTCGTCTTTCTTTTTCTTGTCAACCTCTGCAAATTCTTCTGCCTGCTTTTTCATCTTCTCAATTTCATCTGCGCTTAGTTTCTGGGAAGACGTTATTTTTATGCTCTGCTCCTTTCCTGTTCCCAAGTCCTTGGCATTCACATGCAATATTCCGTTTGCATCGATATCAAAAGTGACTTCAATCTGGGGGACTCCCCTTGAGGCAGGAGGTATTCCAATAAGGTCAAATTGCCCAAGCACTTTATTGTCGCCAAACATTGGCCGCTCGCCCTGGCCGATTCTAATTGTGACAGCTGTTTGATTATCAGCCGCTGTGCTGAACACCTGCTGCTTTTTCGTAGGAACTGTAGTGTTTCTTTCAATTAATTTAGTAAACACGCTTCCAAGAGTTTCTATTCCGAGGCTTAGCGGGGTTACATCCAGCAGCAATATGTCCTTGACTTCCCCTGCGAGCACACCTGCCTGAACCGCTGCGCCCATTGCCACACATTCCATAGGATCAACGCCTCTTTCAGCCTGCTTGCCTACGAAGTCTTCTACGAATTTTCTAACGATAGGCATTCTGGTTGGGCCGCCGACCAGTATTATCTTATTAATCTGGTTATGGCTAAGTTTTGCATCTTTTATTGACTGCTCTAATGGATGCTTGCATCTTTTTATGATTGGGTCAATTAACTGCTCAAGTTTTGCTCTAGTCATCTTTAACTGCAAGTGCTTTGGCCCTTCATTTGTTGCTGTAATAAACGGAATGTTTATGTCAGTTTCAAAAACAGTTGAAAGGACTATCTTTGCCTTTTCAGCTTCCTCTCTGAGCCTTTGCATAGCCGTTTTGTCTTTGCTTAAATCAATGCCCTCTACCTTTTTGAATTCAGAAGAAAGATACTCAATCAATGCCTGGTCCATGTCGGTTCCGCCAAGCTGGGTATCTCCAGAAGTTGATAGTACCTGGAAAACTCCCCCTCCAAACTCCATTATTGTCACATCTAAAGTCCCCCCGCCTAAATCAAAGACCAAAATTTTTAACTCCTGATCCTGCTTGTCAACTCCATAAGCCATTGAGGCCGCAGTTGGCTCGTTTACAATTCTTACAACTTCCAGTCCTGCAATTTCCCCAGCATCTTTTGTTGCCTGCCTTTGATTGTCATCAAAGTAAGCAGGAACAGTTATAACT
>CAYNCK010000039.1:0-9039 GCA_964396095.1 uncultured Methanosarcinales archaeon | reverse complement strand
AGCAACAGAAAATTAGGCGTTCTTGAGGCAATAGCCTGCTTCCTAAAAGACAATTTCAGCCTTCGCTACAGCGAGATTTCAATTTTACTAAATCGCGACGAGAGGAACATCTGGACTGCCTACAACAGGGCAAAGAAAAAGCAAAAATGAATGAAGAAATAAAAATCAAATACGAGAAAAAGCTGAAGGAGCTAAGAGAAAAAGTCAGGCTTCTGAATATTCATAGGGGCATTCTTGAAAATATATCCAGAGAGCTTGAAAGAGACTGTAATCCGCACCTAAGCAATCTGATTATTGACATTGATTTCAAGGAAGAGATTTCCTATCTGAATGACTGGATTGAGTTTCATTCAGGATATGTGGCCAGATGCAGGCAAAAGATTCATGATTTAGGAAAATACAAATATGCAAAAATACAAAATATCCGAGAAGATTTTACTAAGGAAGGCAAAAAATCCAGATTCCGTAAGCCAGTTGCATATGCATCCCTTGCATTGATCCTATTGTTAATAGCAACCAGCTTTTTCGTCCTGAAGCCTTCTGTAACAGGCCATGTTGTGCTTGGGAAAGAATCGGCTTACAATAAGACCTTAAACCTTAAATTAAATCAAAGCGGGAATTATACTCTTGCCCTTGACAAAAACGGCATTGTGACTTCAATAAAAGCGACAGGAAGCGTGACCGGCAACGGAAGCGTAAAGATTTATATAGAAAAAGAAGGGAAAAAATATTTAATATACAATAACCTAGGAAGCAGCTAAAGCTGCAAACCAAATACTAAAAAATACAAAAACTTATTAACTTTAAATTTAATTTGTGAAAAAGATGGCAAAATCAAAGAAGTCGAAGAAACAAAAAAATCAGCATAAATATTTGCTTATCCTGAGCATTATTTTTATAATTATGATAGGGCTGCTTGTATTCAAGAAGCCTTCTGTTACCGGAAAAGTAGTTTCCGGCACCGAAACAATTTACAGCGATAATCTTAATATAAAGGCAAGCGAAAACGGGACTTACGAGTGGAATATAAAAAATCCAGGAAGCATAAAGTCAATCAAAGCCACTGGATCTGTTACATCCAACGGCACTGCAAAAGTGTATATAGAAAACAACGGCACAAAAGTTCTTCTGTTTGACAGCACCAAGCAGTTATTTGACGTCAACGTCAATGTGCTTCCTGACTACAAGAGTATAGGACAAGGAGATGAAATTCTCATGCAGATTGTGCTGCTGAACTTGAGGGGATTTGGGTCAGGCAATCTCAATGTTAAATACTCCATAAAAGACCAAAAAGGCAATCTTGTTGCAAGCCAGCAGGAAATTACATATGTTGAAACGCAGGCAAAATTCATAAGGAAATTATTGATACCTCCGGAGCTTAATCCAGGAACCTATGTAGCGTTTGTTGAAGCATCCACCAACTCAAACATAGTTGGAACCGGCTCTGATACTTTTGAGGTTAAGGGAAAAACCGAGTCCAATTATCCGCCTGAATTAAAAAATTATTTGATAGTATTAGCAGGATTCATGGGATTTATCATTGTGGCAGTTTTGGCGAACTATTTAGTGGGGATTAGGAAGAAAAAGAAAGAAATTGCTGAATTTAAAGAGAAGAGTATCACAGATAAGATAGAAAAGCTCGAGAAAGAGCTAAAAGCTTTGGAAGAAGCAAGAAAAGCCGGATTCATTTCAGAGGAAAGCTACCAAAAGGAAAAGAAGAGGGTAGAAGATAAAATTGGAATATCCAAAAAGTAGACTTAAAAAGTAAGGTTATTAAATAGATGTTCGTTTTCTTTTAGCATTTTGGGGGTAGTGGTTTTTGCGCTTAAGGTTAAGAATTATAGGTGTAGGATTATTATTTTTATTGCTGACTTTGTTAGCCAGTGCTTCAGAGAATTCTGTTGAGGTAAGTTCCTCATCGGATGCAAATATTAATATTTATGCAACCCAAAAAAATGCAGATAATCTTCCTTCCGAAACAACGGCTAATTTAACCAGCAGAAGTTTAACTGCAGGCTTTGGAGTTTATTTGCAAATAATTAGTTAATTTATTTTAAAGGCAATTTATTACTTTTTTGGAATATTAATAGTATTAAGAACTTTAACCACTTCATTAAGTATTTCTATAGGTATTGCTACGCCCCTTACAACTGTATAAGTGCCCTGCCTGTTCTTACGCCTGTCATGAATGCATATAAAGGCACCTTCCTCGTTCTCTACTTTTTCAAGTGTAATCTGGCTTTTGGGAGTTTCTATTTTGCTGAGTTCTTCCTCCTTTCCGTAAGTATGATAGACATCAAGATTGCCATGAGATATCTTCCTGCATTGGGCTGTTGCCTTCAATATTTCAAAATGATGCCATATCGTTGATGGATTTAATCCTAGAGATTCCTTTATTTGTGAAACAGTTGCCCCGTCAGGATTCAGGTCAAGCATCTTCTTCAAAAGATTGTGAATGTATTCCTCCTTTTCTTTTGCAGGCAAAGCCTTCAAAGTGCTGTTTTCAAGAATATCCTTTGGAACATTTAGTTTTGCCATTTATGTTATACCAGTTATAAGCATTTGAATGATTGCTAATGACATGAATATATAAAACTTTTGTTGACGGGTTTGAGATTAAAGAATTATAGATGACCAACATTATAATTGGTGTATCAATTGTCGGTAGTGGCTATCTTGACAACTATAACAAGGCCTAATAATTTTTGTGTTTGACAATAAAAGTTCCGTAGAAATACTGCAGAATAGAAAATTAAATAAACTAGTTATGATTGTTATTATAATTATGACCATTACAACTATACCTATAAGCAGGAAGTTCCACGACTGGCTGAAGACAAAGGGCATGAAAGGGGAAAGTTATGAGGATGTCATAAAGAAGCTTCTCAAGCCTGAATTAGTGCAAGAGCTTGATGAATTCCAGGGTCCCCCGGTTTGAGTTATTTCCTTTAAATTCTTATACAATTGTTTTGAATAGGTATATCTTTATTATAGGTTAATACTTACATATTATTTAAAATTTATATATATTATGTAATTATAATTTTATCTCATTATAAAAATAAGATTTAGATGTAATTTACTTATAAAGTAAATATTTTTACTTACATATTATATATTCTATTGAATGAATATTTGATAGTTTATTTGATTGTCACATTTTCTTTCGGATCAATAGCTCGATTACTAAAGAAATTTGATTAAGGGTTTAAACTAGCAGTTTACTCATGTTAATTATGTTAAATAAATTACCCATGACGTTAATAAATATTATAATAGGTAGATATATAATAAAAAGAGATATGTGTAAGGTAATTTATATTAAATATGAATCACATCACTAGTATTTAAACTATATATGCCTAAGGTGGTTATAAAACATACAAATTCTAGTTTTATCATACACTCTTATGAAGGACATCACTATTATATAAACTAGATATAACAAAGATAGTTATAAAACATATAAGTTCTAGCTTAATCATACCCCCCTTATGTAGATAATTGATAAGTAAATTCAATTATCACTATAATTACTATAACCGGTATAACTCTTATTAGATTGTCGCCAATTTGAATCCATTTTGGACTCTTGTTAATTAAGTTTTTTCTTTTTAGGAACCTTAGTTTAATAGAACTGCCTGTATACAGTACTCTTGAACAGAAAAGTATTATACTTACAAAATATATAAATTTACCTATATACTATATTTTTATTTGAATATATATTTGAATGTTCATTTGAATGCATGATATTTAAGGCATTTTATAGTATATCGGGATCTACCAATCACAGATTGATGGCACGTTGCTATGACAGATGTTATCCCACGCTCCCTGTATATACTATAAGATATATGTTCAAAATATTGAATGTCGAAGAAGGCCGGTATAGGCATCAAGTGTTAATGTATCTTAGATTTATGCCATATTAACATAAGTCATAATTAATGCCAGGTTTATTAGTCCTAAAATCGTTGAATATTGCTATTAACTCTATGAATGATATGAACCTAATCATTTAAACCGAAAGCTTTATATACTTCTTACTTACAAGATATATAAATCTTATGGTTAATAGAAATATTGCTATAAATGAATACTTACATGATATTATTTTAATAGTAGATTCTCCACTAAATTTAGGCTTGCAGCTGTACAGCTAGTTCTCATACTGCAAGTTTAGGGGATTTGGTGTCGAATCTAATAGGCAAGAGAATAGCTAATGAAAATGAAACAAGGATTTAGTTACTTTGATTTGTATGATGAATACTTACATAATATATTAAAATTCTATATAATATGTAATGATAAAATTTGTGTGTATGTTTATTACTTACATAGTAAATTATTTTACTTATATGATATGTTTATTACTTACATAGTAAATTATTTTACTTACATAATATACAATGCCAGAAAAAGAGGGAAGCAATAGTGAAAGAAAGCTTTTAGATACTTTGAGTTATCTAAAAGAGCAAGGGCGTACTTCTGAAGAAATACTGAATTTAGTTGTTAAGGCCCTGAAGGTTGAAAAGCCTGAAGATGTCAAGATTCCGCTTTCTGTATTCAAAAATGACCAGCTAAGCTCGCTTGAAACAATTGTAAAATACCTAAGAGAAAACCTGCTTTTGACTTACAAGCAAATTGCTTCTCTAACTGGCAGGAATGAAATTGCATTGGCTGTAACGTACAGGAACTCAAAAAAAAAATTCGAGATTAAATTTGCAGATGAAGCATCTGCTTATTCTATCCCGGTTTCAATTCTAAAGGACAGGAATCTCAGCGTTCTTGAGAATATTGCTTCATACCTCAAAGACACTTTCAATCTAACTTACCACAAAGTTGCTATTCTGCTGAACAGGGATGATCGAACAATCTGGACTGTTTACCAGAGGGCTAAGAAAAAGAAAAAATGAGCGCTAAATACAGGCAAAAAGGATTTGGAATAATTTGTGCAGTTGCCTTAATCACACTGCTTATAATTATTTCTTCCTGCGCCAAAAATAATTCATTGACTGGGTTTGCGGTAAATGAAAATGGGAATGAAAACACAACTACAACAGATCAAAGTACTAATTCAACAAATGACTCCACCAACGCTACAAATAACAATGGCTCTGAAACTGCTAATCAAACTCAGGAAGTAAATCAATCCCAAATTTTAAACCTAACTTCGCCTGAAACAAACATCAGCCCGGAAAATTCAACTCTTGAAAATGCAACAATAAACCTGACGCAAATAATTAACGAAACAAAAAATGAAACAGTGGAAAAAACAAATAAAACAATAGGAATAAAATTAGAATACAAATCAGGGACTTCCTATGATAGCGATGACAATGGTGTCGAGCCGATCAGCGGCATAATCGATATGTCTGTTGAAAATTCAAACTTTAACTGGGATGCCAAGAAAGAAAATTTATGCACCAGATGGAGCACCTATTCCATAGACGACGGCAAGCTCACAACAGTATGCTACGGAAGCTCAAAATGCTGCAATTACATTGGGTTGGAGCCTAAAAGGGGCAATTGGAGCGATATATTTTATGCAACTTACGGCCAATACGGAACATCATTGAAAAACGTTATAAGCGCGCAGGTGCTTTATGTTGATTACAGCTTAAGCGCAAACGAGCCATTTGCAGAAATCTACAATTCCAAGTGGGAGAATTTAAGCGCAAATTTCTACTTTGAGACAATTGAATTCAGGAATGTATGTGTGGAAACTTGCTTACTGAGCGGATTCAACCAATCATCATATAAATTAATTTTCGAGATAGAGAATGCAACATTAAATCTTGACACAATAACATATTCACTGATTGAGGAATTGCCGAAAGTTTCTGTAAATATTTCAATTGTCGACAGCAAAGGAATATCGTCAGGAAGTTATGCAATATACAAGGATAATGCAAACGTGACAGCGGCAAATCTTGACCCGGATTATTACAATATCCAGATTACCCCGAAAATTAACGTAATTGACAAGCTCGTAATTGAGAATGCAAACCTGACAAAAACACTAACTGCAAGCATAGGAATTGACAATATCAGCAATAATATTACAATAGAAAATGTAAATATCACAAAAAGGTACGCTGTAAATCTTGGTAATTTGGGATTTAACAAGGCAACGCTTACAGCAACTGCAACAGCAAACTCATTGTTCAAGTGCAGGCAGTGGGATTATGAAAGGGAGATTTGCTTCGGCACCTGGGAAAAAATAAAAGATTTGGCAGTCGGAGAAAAATATGAAGTAAACCTGGCTGCAAACGATCCCGGATTTATTGAGGGTGATTCAAACATAACATTAAACATAACTTCCAATATTACAGCAAACATAACGGAAAACATTACTGCAAATATTACATTAAACATTACACAAAATATTACAAACATAACAGAACTTTTATTCATAAACAACATTACAAATATAACCGTAAACTTAAACAGCAATGAAAGCATTAACCTGAGCAATTACTTCCTCAACATTGGCAATGACACTATCTTCACTTATTACAAGCCCAACAACATCAGCATTTCCTTTGGCAATGGAATTGCAACAATTGCCCCTGATAAGGATTTCCTTGGTCTTGGATTCACTTTCATAACAGCAAACAACAGCAAAAAAATTGCAATTTCAAACGTCTTTATGATAAATGTCTTGAATATAACAGAAGAAATAACTCCGAGAATTATTTTAAGCAAAAAAGATTTCAAGCTTGGCGAAGACATTGATGCTAACTTTGAGTACCTGACAAAGCAAACTCTTATCAAAGAGAAAAAATGGAAGGATGAGTACGAAGTTTTCGAGGAGAAAACAAACAAGTCTAAGGAAGAGCTAAAGCCTTTGAAGGAAAAAATTGTCAGGCATGAAAAGCAAAATAAAAAATGGGAACGCACGAAAAATATTGCAGTAAATGAAACTTTAAATGCAACGCAGGTTGCTGAAAGCGTTGAAGCATTTCTATATGACGGCAGGGGAATCCAATCAGGGGTCATCCCCCAGATTGAGCAGCTAAGGGACGGGAAATTCAGCATCAAAATTCCAAAGCCAAGGTCATTAAGGGCAGGCAAATACTCGATAAAAGTGGATTTGGTAAAAGACGGAATAACATATTCGCAGCAGCAGGATTTCACATGGGGCGTGCTTGCTATAAATGTAAACAAGTCAATATACCTTCCAAATGAAAACTCTTTCATCGGAATTGGAGTTCTTGACGACAACGGAAATGTTGTTTGTGATTCTGATGTCACATTGAAGATTACAGATTCTTCCAATTTGACTACAACACTGACAACTGCAAATCATGAAATAAAAATAAGCCCGCAGTGCACTTACCTTGGAGTTACTGACCTGCCTGATTATTACACAAGCTACAAAGCCAATTCTGCAGGAGTTTATACAATGAACCTGACGGCAGTAACTGCAAACGGCATAAGGTCAACAACAGACCAATTCAATGTAACTGAAAAAATTGATTTTGACGTTGCCAGAAAGGGCCCGACAAGAGTATATCCTGTAGTTCCTTATACAATGAATATTTCAATAATTGCAAACTCAAGATACAGGGGAGAAGTAAATGAATATGTTCCAAGCTCTTTTGCAATCAAGCCTCAAAAGGGAATGAAAATAATAACTTTAAATGACACTCAAATACTGACTTGGGATAACATTTTAAGAAAAGGCGAAAAAACAGAACTGAGCTATGAATTTGACGCACCGGATATTTCGCCTGAATTTTATTTGCTCGGGCCTCTCGGCATCGGAGATTTCAGCGAATCAAGGCAGTGGCAGATTGCAAACGACCAGAGGCCGACATTCATAAATACGAGCGTACTAGGTGTTCTTCTCTACGGCGAAGGAACATACGCTAGGCCGATGTTCAGGATATGGAACGGAACAAACTTTTCCTCGCAACAGGACACTTTTGTGGTCACAGGGGCAGTTAACTGGACTGTTGTCAAGTCCTCAAATAAGAATAATTCTGAATTTATAGCGCTTTTATCAAATTCTTCGGGAACATTATTCATGATGATTTATAACGGAACCTGCTGGGGCAATGGAACTGTTTGCGACCTCCCCATTAAGCTTCTCAACGGCTCATCTGGAACGGGATACAGCAATACATCAAGCCGAGATTTTGACGTTGCGTATGAAAATTTAACCGGAAGGGATGATGAGCGCGCAATAATTGTTTATTCAAACGGCTCCAATAACCCAAGATACAGAATTTGGAACTCTACAGACAGAACTATAAGTGTTGAAAATACTATATCAAATACAGCTCCAAGGCAGGGAGCGATAGCCAATGGAGGGGGAGATGTAGGATGGCTTGATTTAATCGAGATGTCAAATGAAAGCGGCAACAATGAAATTGCACTTGTCATGAGGCATGAAACTGCAAACTCAGTTACTGCAATCATCTGGAATGCTACAAATTCAACATGGGGCTGCCCTGCAAATATTACGACAACGGCTGAATCTAAAAATGAGTCAAAAGACTTTGGAGCTGTTTTCAGGCAGAGAGCCGGCCAGTTATTTATCGCCGTGGCAAATGCCACTGCTGTCAGCAATCCTGCAATAATCATAGCAAACAAGACACTTGACCAGTGCGACTGGAAAGTCGGCGGCTTTAACGTGCAGGAAAATTTCACTTATCTTGATGTTGGAGTGGACGAGCTTAACGGCAATATAACATGCATCGCAGGGCAAAACCTCGGTTTTGCCGATGTTTCAAGTTTTATTTATCTTGGAGACGGCAGGTTCAGCTCTGCATTGGGAAGCGACAATTCATCTTTAATATATCCGCCTGTTCCTGGCAGCCCTGTCACATGCGGAGGATTTGGAAACGGAACTTTAAGCATATTTTCTGATTTGACATCAAGCACAATTGATTATTGGATAATGGGAAGGTATGCGCCAAATATAACTTGGCCTGCCAATTACAGCCCAAGCCCGACAATCGGCTCAAGAGGCAACAATATGCTGAGGCAATTCCCAAACGTTGATAAAGTTGACAACCGTACATTTTT
>CAYNCK010000038.1:0-1711 GCA_964396095.1 uncultured Methanosarcinales archaeon | reverse complement strand
TCTTGGTAATCCTGATTGCCTAATCAAACGTCTTATTTTATTTACTAGTCTTTCTTGCCTTTTCATGGGAAATCGTGTCCTCGATTTCCCCCACAAGCAGCCTAACGGCTGCTGTGGTATTTATCATTTTCTACAGAGCCTAACTAACAAAAACCTTTAAATACAATCACAAGATGCTGTTTATTGATAAAAATGCCAAATTTTGTAAAAGTTGCAGCGACAAGTGACTTAAAGCCCGGAGAAAACAAGGTTGTGAATGTCAACGGCTCAGATGTTGCTTTGTTCAACATAGAAGGGCAGTTTTTTGCCATGAGCAATACATGCATTCACAGAGGCGGCCCTCTTGGAGAAGGAACTCTTGAAGGGGATGTTGTTACATGCCCATGGCACGGATGGCAATTCAATGTCAAAACAGGAGAAAACACCCTTATGCCAAATAAAGTTCAGACTTATGAAGTAAAAGTAGAAGGGAATGATGTTATGGTTGCTTTTGATTAAATTTATTTTATCTTTTTCTTATGGATTTTGATTTTGATTTTTTTCACTCGTTTAAGCGCTTCCTTGTTGCTCAAAAGAATATTTTTTGCTCCGTAATGCGACACTACGGACTGCGCATTAACGATTCCAAGCCTGATCGCAAATTCCATATCCTTTTTTCTTATAATTCCGCTGAGAAAGCTTGAGGCAAAGGCGTCTCCAGCGCCTGTTGAGTCAACAATCTTCACAGGAGGCGGGAATGCTGTGTAAACATAATTTTCATCTGTCACATAGAGATTATTTTTGCCGTCAGTAATTACTGCAATTTTTGGGCCCAATCCCCTGAGCTTGAACAATAAATCCTTAATCTCGCCTCTGCCAACAAGCAGGCATGCTTCCTCTTTGTTCAATACAATCAATTCAGTCCTGCTTAAGATATTCTTTAGGTGGTTGCTTCCTTTTTCAGCAAGATAGGTGCTTGGGTTGAATGCAATTTTTATTTTATGCTGCTGAGCAAACTCTGCAAGCTTTTCCATAGTATGAAATGACTCGTGCATCATTGCACAGAAATAAAACCATTTTGCCTTCAGTTTTTTGTAGGGAACGTCGCTGCTTTTCAGTTCGTCATTAATTCCCTTGTATGTAAGTATTGTCCTGTCATGCTCCAGGCTGTCAAGTATTACGGAATATCCAGAATGCCCATGCCCATGAGCGCAAAGCAATTTTATTTTTTCCTTTTGCAAAGTCTTGTGTATGTATTGGGAATTGGTGCCTTCCCCAAGCTTGCCAAGAAATCCAATCTTGTGTCCAAGCCTTGCCAATGAAACAGCAGTATTAGTGCCCCCGCCACCTGTAGTAAACTCAAGCTCGTCAATTAATATTTTTGAGCCGCTTGGGAATGCAATCAAATCAGTCTCTCCTTTGGGGTCAATTATTTTTATAAGCTCAGAGAACTTTGTCTTTGCAAAAACATCAATTGTTGCACTGCCTAAAGTGATGACATCATACATGAATTTTTTCTGAATTCTGTAGTTTATATAGTTTTTTGTTTTGAAAATATGGTGGATTATTGCTCAAAAATCTAATTCGTCTTCCAAAATCACAGAAAAGCTTATAAACTCTTAATATATATATGATATATATTAAACTAAAATGAGGAAAATCCCCGTAATTCATACTAACGAGCTTAATGTCAAGAACATAGCAGGCTATTTCGAGAGAAGAGTAACAAAGT
>CAYNCK010000037.1:0-26165 GCA_964396095.1 uncultured Methanosarcinales archaeon | reverse complement strand
ATACAATTCTGCATTCCAGGCTTCGCTACCCCCGCGCATAATTGTTTTGAATTGGAAAACCTTATTTAAATGTTGCGGGAAAATCAAGATTATGGAAAGAGAAGTTTAATTCCCTCTTTTGTCAAACTAGCAGTAGTATATGGACGCCCATTCTTAGAATTTTTCTTATTATGCGCTAGTTCTACTATTTTTAAGAATTCAAGTTCCTTTAAATGATTTTTAATTGTTAAATTATTTGTGTTAATTTTTGTCTCTAATTCTCTTAAGGAACATTCTTTTTGCCTCAGAAGTTCTAAAATTTTTTTCTTTATTATTAGACCGTTCTTTCTGCTCATGCTACATATTAGTAGCAAGTTTTATATATTCAAATGCCACCAATTAATGGCAAGGAATAACCAAGAGGTTAAATTTTGGATACAAATATAATTTATTGTGGAGATTGTAAAGATGTTTTAAAGAAAATTCCTGATGAAAGTATAGATTTAATTTACCTTGACCCACCTTTTTTCTCACAAAAACATTATGAGGATTTTTGGATAAAGGGGGAAGGAGACCATGATACTAAAACGGAATTTTCTGATAAAGATTGGCATAAGCTAGAACATTCAATTGACCCAAATACATTAAGAGAATATAAACATATAGAAGAAAGATGGAAAGCTGGGCATACTAAAGGCATCCATGTTTATATTGCTTATATGCGTGAAAGAATGAATCAATGTGAGAGGGTTCTTAAAAAAACAGGTTCTATTTATTTGCATTGTGATTGGCACGCTTCTCATTATTTAAAACAAATGATGGACGAGGTATTTGGATACGACAATTTTCAAAATGAGATAGTTTGGAGTTATAGAAGGTGGACCGGTTCTGCAAAAAATTTTTTAAGAATGCATGATGTATTATTATTTTATACAAAGGGAAATGATTACATCTTTAATGTTCAATGGACAGAATATACGGAAGAATCTTTATTTAGAAAACAAAATTATCACACAAGAATTAAAGGTAAAGATGTATATGTAACTTCCGTCAATCCAAAAGGTGTTAAGGAAAATGATGTATGGGATATTCCTGTCATTAATTCTCAAGCGAAAGAAAGATTAGGTTATCCAACGCAAAAACCGGAAGCATTATTAGAAAAAGTAATAACAGCATCTTCAAATCCTAATGATATTATATTAGACCCATTTTGTGGTTGTGGAACTGCTTTAGCTGTTGCTAAAAGATTAGGTAGAAGATTTATTGGAATTGATATTTCAAGGGTTGCTTGTGATGTTACAAAACAAAGATTGGGCGGGAATGCTAAAGTTATTGGTGGCGAAAGCAAAGAAGAATTATCAAAAATGGAGCCTCATGAGTTTGCTCGGATGGTAATAGTAGAAAAAATGGGTGGAATTGTAAGCCCCAGAAAGTCGGGCGACATGGGCATTGATGGGTGGACTGAATTTAAAACAATCCCTGTTCAAGTCAAAAGATGGGAACATAAAGTAGGACGCCCAGAAATAGACAAGTTTGCCCATGCTATTGAAAGAGATAGAAAAGAAAAAGGCATTTTAGTAGCTGATGATTTTTCTAAAGATTGCTATGCGGAAGTTGCCAGAATTGAGAAAGAACAGAAAATAAAAATTGAACTTCGGAAAATTGATGATATATTTTTTAAAGATAAGTTATCATAATATAATTTTATTTACTTTTCACAAACCTTTCAATCTCTTCCTTATTAGGCTTCAAAACTCCTTTCTCTATTATGATTCCCGTTATATATCTTGCAGGAGTCACGTCAAAAGCAGGATTTTTTCCAGTAGATTCCTTAGGAGCAATTCTTATTTTTCTTATTTTATTTTCCTCATCTATCCCTGAAATGTAAAGCAGTTCATCATCGCTTCTTTCTTCTATTGGAATATCTTCTCCAGTTTCACAATTTACGTCAAAAGTAGATAAAGGCGCAGCAACATAAAACGGAATATTGTTTTCTTTTGCCAAAACAGCCTTTTCATAAGTGCCAATCTTGTTTGCAACGTCTCCGTTCATTGCAATCCTGTCAGCGCCTACAATTGCTAGATTGATTTTTCCTTTTCTCATATAAAATCCTGCTGCATTGTCAGCAATGATTGAATGATTTATCTTTTCTTGCGCCAATTCCCATGCTGTCAAAGATGAACCTTGATTTCGTGGCCTTGTCTCATCAACAAAAACAAAAATATTTTTTTTATTGTAATGTGCAATCCTTATTGGAGAAAGCGCTGTTCCATAATCCACGCAAGCCAAAGCTCCTGCATTGCAGTGTGTCAATATACTATCATTAGTTTTAATTAATTTATTTCCATGCTCCCCAATTTGCCTGCATAATTCAGCGTTCCAGTCAGCATATTCCCTTGCTGCCTCAAAGGCTTTCATTTTTGAGTTTGTAACACTATTATCCACCATTCTTGACTTTACAAAATCCAAACCATATTTCAAGTCATTTGCTGTTGGCCTTGCTGAATTAAGAACATTATATGCTTCATCAACATGCTTTTTAAAATCATCAAAATTCTCGCCTTCAAATGCCAAAGCAGCCTGCGCCAACCCGTAAGCCCCTGTTGCCCCTATTGCAGGCGCACCCCTCACAATCATTGTCTTGATTGCATTTGCAGTATCTGAATAAGTTTTTGCCTGAAAAATCTCAAACTTATGCGGCAATAATCTTTGCTCTATCAGATATACAGAAGTGTCCTGCATCCATACGGTTCTGTAGTTTATGTTGTTAATTAGCATTGGGTTAAGTAATGATACATCATTTAAAAACATTATCAAACCAAAAAACTATAAATACAACCTCAATTTCTTCAAATTCATGGACTTGAAAAAAGTTATAAGGACCGTTCCGAATTGGCCAAAGCAAGGCATAATGTTCAGGGATATCACAACTCTTTTGCAAAATGCAGATGCGTTCAATTATGTTATTGACAAATTCTGTGCAAGGTACAAAAATAATAATATAGATTTGGTTGCAGGAATTGAAAGCCGCGGATTTATCATTGGAGGCGCAATTGCAAACAAGCTGCACAAGGGGTTTATTCCAATAAGAAAAGAAGGCAAGCTCCCATACAAGACAGAAAAGGAAAGCTACGAGCTTGAATACGGAAAGGCAACTGTTGAAGTGCATATTGACGCAATCCCAAAAGGCGCGAAAGTTCTGCTTGTAGATGATTTAGTTGCAACAGGGGGTACCTTAATTGCTGCGGCAAATTTAATAGAAAAATTAGGAGGCAAGGTTGTGGAATGCGCATGCATAATCGGATTACCGGAATTAGGCGGAATGAAAAAAATAAGTGAGAAATATGAGCTTATCACACTTGTTGATTTTGAAGGGGAATAATCAAGCCCTTGGATCTTTCCACTCTTTCCTGAAAACAGCAACTCCGGATGCTTTTGGTATGTATAGCTTTAATCCATTGCATTCTGCAGCATCTTCAAGCTCGGAGATTGTTCCGTTGCATTTCACATAAACTATATCCTTGCAATGCACGACATCATTTTTATTATTGCAGACGGCAGTTGTGAAAGTGCTGAACTCAAAGATTTTTGGCTCTTGTTTAGTTTCAATTTTTTCAGGATTCTTTATATTTGCAGCTACAAAAAAAGAGCCTATAACTGCAAGTATTAGTAAAAATATAACCAACCCCCTCATAGTAAATTATTAGAAAAGAGGTAATATTTAAAGCTTTCGATTTATAACTACTTTAAAGTGGTTACTATTTCATTTCGGACAGAAAATTATTAAAAGTGACTGCTATTTTTGTAATGCATGAACGTATCACGGCGTGATTTTACAAAAGCTTTGGCTTTGACATTTCCTCAAATAGTCTTTTGGGAGCCTCCTCATTTAACTACGCCTATTTCACCGATGTATGGAACTCAAAAGCTGGATGATGGTTATTTTAAAGTAAGAAAACTTGAGAATTTAGTTAATGCCCAAAAGCCAAAAAACCTTTTGATTTACAAGCCAGACAACAGCTTAAACGCAAAAGGAATTGAAGTTACAATAAGAGTTTATCACCAAAACAATACATCTTCGCTGTACAACATATCAATTGAATATGACATGAAAAACCGGCCATACTTACTGACTGTTTCTGTAAAGCCTGTTGCCGAGGAAAATGAAACCGGCGAAGTCAACAGAAAATCATGGATGATTATGGATGACAAAGGACTGACTGGAAAATGCACCTATGGCTATATTCCACCCGCTTTGAATAATGGTGTTGAAAGTAACTTCGATGAGAATGCCGGGAAGGGTTTGGAATTTCAACGGGAATTTAATGAGAGGTTTATAGGCAGCATAGACGAAATAATTAAAGCATATGAACAATAAGAAAAAGTTATTTACTTCTCCACTAATTCCCCATAACCAATCAATCTAAACCTGTTGTCGATTCTTCTTGAAATCGTAACTCTTGAGCCTGCCTCAGCGCATACAGGGAGTTTTAATCTGCACCTTATCTTATTTTTTCTCAGCTCAATGACAATGCCCACAGTTGCAGCTGAATTTACGTTAAGCATAAGAGGCTCTGACATTTTTATTGGCTCAACATTAAGCTCTTCCTTTGTGCCCACAACGCGCTTAAGCAGATGAACATCAAGGAGAATCTCATTCCATATTCTTGGAAGCTTTCCAGGAGGGCCAACCAGGGAGCCTGTAAGCTGGTCTGATTTGACAATTGAAGGATCCAAGGACGTCAAAACACCTATCGAGCCTGAAGGGCCCACAGAATCAATGTCAGATGAGCCTGAATTTAAGCCGATGATTTTAGTTGTTATCGGTTTCCAGATTTGCTGGTTTTTCTCAACAACAATTCTCCCAGGCCTTATTTCAATCGTATCATTGATTTTCAATGTGCCGTGCCTTAAGCTCCCCCCTAAAACTCCGCCTACAAGCTTTTCTGTAGATATGCCTGGTTTGTTTATGTCAAAGCTTCTTGCAACTAGCATAAGGGGCTCATTTCCATGGTCCCTGTTTGGAGTTGGTATGTGCTCGTCAATTGCCTGCATAAGATAATCTAATCCAACCCTGTGCTGTGCGGAGATGGGAATTATAGGGGCATTTTCAAAATCAGTTCCTTTTAAAAATTCCTTTATCTGCTTGTGATTTTTAATTGCCTGCTGCTCATTAACCAAATCAATCTTGTTTTGCACAACAATCACATTTTTAATTCCTATAATCTGCAAAGCCATCAAATGCTCTCTTGTCTGCGGCTGGGGGCATTCCTCATTTGCTGCCACAAGAAGCAATGCCCCGTCCATTATTGTAGCCCCAGCGAGCATGGTTGCCATCAATGATTCATGGCCTGGCGCATCGACAAAACTGGCTTTTCTCAAAGGCTTTGTTGGAGAATTGTCTATCGGGCATATTTCTTTTGTAGTGTACGCTTTTGCACCTTCGCACTTTTCACATTTCCTGAAAGTCATATCAGCATATCCCAATCTTATTGTGATCCCTCGCTTTAATTCTTCAGAATGAGTATCTGTCCACTTGCCGCTCAGCCTTTCAAGCAAAGTGGTTTTGCCGTGGTCAACGTGCCCGACCATCCCAATATTAAGGACAGGCTGCGCAGGCAAGCTATCTTGTTCATCTTTTTTCTTTTTAGTCATAAATTAATTGCTTAGCTTTTTAGTTATTCATTTGTCATAATGTAATAAATGGCGAAGCGTCGCGATGTGGCAATCGGAGCGGCGCTGAGCACATCCTAAAAAATCCAAAGGATTTTTGGGAACTTAAAAACCCATAGTTTTTAAGTAATTATTGTGAGCGAAGCGAACGGATTTAAATTGATGTTTATTGCACTTCGTGATTTATCTTTTAGCTCCACTTGCGCTGGACAATGAGCGCAATCCAATAATTATTTTCAAAAATAATCCATTCCAATAAAAATTTAAAAAAATAAAACTAATTTAAAAATCTTATTCTTTCTTTTCTTCTTTATGTTCTTTGGGCTTTTCGTGCTTTTCCTCGGCTTTATGCTCTTTGGATTCCTTTTTCTCTTCTACTTTATGTTCCTTAGCTTCCTTTTTCTCTTCAGATTTATGCTCTTTTGGTTTTTCTTCCTTTGCAGCAGCCTTTTCCTTCTTTGGCTCTTCCGGAACGCCAAAAATTTCAGCGAGCTTTTTCTGCCCCTGCTTTACGACTTTAAGGTTGACCTGAGAAATTCTTTCGTGAATCTTGTGCCCGCAGACTGTTTTTCTTTTCTTTATTCCTTTTGAATCTCCGCTGAATCCAACTCCGCCTAATATGGAGATTTTCTTTCTGAGGCCTAGAATTCCCCTTCTCATCGGAAATCCGCAGTAATCAGATCCCCCTGTAATCTGGAACTCGTAGCCATTCATCTCAAAATTGTCGCCTTTTATTGTTTCACCAATGTTCAAGCCGATAAAGGGCCTTGCCATAGTATCCTTCACTTCCCTCTGGAATGTTTTTCCGCTTGACGGATCTGAAATGCATAATTTAAAACTAGCCATATTATACCTCCAAAATAAACAGAATAAAGTGAAATTAGCCTTATTTAAAAAGCTTGTGTAAATTATTTTACAGTTTAGCTAAGGATGCGCTTGCCGCAAATCCCGGAATATAGCCTGAATTATTGTCAATCAGCATTACGAGGTTTTTCAGGTAATAGAACGCTGCGATTATTAGGGCAAAAGGAATAAGGTTTGTCCATGTGGCCAAATTCAGCGCAAATATTGCGAAAGGAAAAAGCATTGCTGAAAAAAGCAATACCAATGCAACCAGCAGGCTGTTAAGGATCCTTGTGCACTTTTTCAAATTTCTCGAGCTGTCAACGTTTGTCAGTATCACTGCCATTGTACTGTGGATTGATTTTATTCTTTTGTATATTAGGTTTAAAATGCAAATCAGAAGTGCAGATGCAACCGCATAAAAAACATATAAGACTAAAATGTGAAGGTTTGCCTTTATGACTAATGATACCCTTCTCAATACAAAAAATGCCAGAACCCCCACTATTGAAAGCACCATCGCAAATTTTGATTCAGCTCTTAGTTTCTTTGTGAAGAAATTCTCTATTTCCATCTGGTCAAAGAACTTCCTCATATAGCCTGAAATTCTCCCTATTTTCATCCTGGATTTTGCAGAAATCTTTGCGCTGAACTTCAAATGAATTTTTTCGCTGTAGTTTATGCCGATAGACATTATTATCGCGCTGATGAATATTATTGCTGCTGTGATTGTGAGCAGGTCTATTCCCAACCCGAATTTTTCGCTTTCTTTTGCTACAAGCAGTGAAAACTCGCCAACTGATATCATGGCTATGCTGGCGAAAATCGGCTGCTCGTCCCTGAAGTTTGCAAGCAGTGCAGTAATCAAGCCTACAGCGACAAACCTAGACACAAGCACAGTAATTAATAATGCAACAATTAATGCAATATTTGACTGGACCGTCCTGAAATCAACGAGTGTGCCCATTGAGATGAAAAATATGGAAGTGAAAATCAAGGCATAAGGGTGAATAGCCTTTCCGTATTCTTTTGCGTTCGGCAATGATGCAATAAGGCTTCCAGCCAAAAAAGCCCCAGCTGAAGGGGTCAATCCAAGGGAAGATGCAAAGTAGCTGAACAAAGCTCCTATGCCGAGCGATAAAAAAGCAAGCACTGATTCATCGCTGTTGTTTTTCAGAATTAGATTAATGCCATATCTTAATATAATTAGCATCAGATAGTATGCAAGTACAAGTATAGTGATTGAAAAAACAATATGCTCAAATGTCTGCAAAATGCTTGTGCTTGAATTTTTTATTCCTGAAAAAAAGGTTAATGCAAAAACCGCAATTATGTCTTCAATAATTAAAATGGCAACAAGCAATGGGACTTCTTTCCTGCTGAACATTTCCTTCTGCTCAAGAACTTTCACAACAACAATAGTACTGCTAAAAGATAATATCACTCCCATGAACAAGGCAACCTTAACGCTGAATCCTAAAAACAATGCAGCCTGATACCCAAAAAATAACACTATGGAAAATTTCAAAAGCCCTATTAAAATTGATCTTGCCCCGAGCTTCATTATTTTTGAAAGGTCAAACTCCAGCCCAATTATAAATAGTATCAGTATAGCCCCGAAGTCGGCCATCATTTTTATCATGCTCATGTCCTGCACTAAATTTAACGAGCTTGGCCCTATGATTGCACCAATTAATAGAAGTCCGAATACTGCAGGCTGCTTTAATTTTGCCGCTATAACACCCCCTATAATTGCGCATATGAATAATATTCCTAAACTGATTAATTCTGTTGCCAAATTTAACACTCTCACCAAAACGGGGCATAGATAACTTTGCCTATTATCCCAACGTTTTTACTTAATATACTATATTGGTATACAAAAATGTATATTAATTTAATAAAAATGGTATAACTTATATTTAAAGATTTCGGTTTTATATAGGTAAAATAATGCAGAATACTATAATTTGCTATATTGAAAATAAATTCCTCATAAAAAGATTTATAACCTACCTTTTTACATAATCCAGTTGTGGAGCCGAAAAAATCATTCTGGAAGAAATACGAAATATTGATAGTTGCAATAGCAACAATTCTTGCAATATATGTAATTTTTTTTTTCAACCAAAAAATAAATTTCCTTTTAGGGAACGAGCTTATTGTTTATTTGTCCCCGCACCAGAATTCAATAAGTATGCATTATGGAGACGCCAGCAAGGCTGATTTTGAAGTTAGCATAGACAACAGCGCCAATTGCGAAGCATTTTGCTCCTATTCCTTTACAGATCGTAGCTTGAATAACGTGATTGACAAAAATAATTTTACGATCCAAAGATCAGAGAACTTCTCAAAAAGCTATAACCTGAGCGTCAAAAGGCTAGGCTCAGGACAGGATGTTTACAGCTTCGACGTATCTTGCCGCAGCCTGCGCTCATTTATTTGCCTAACGCAGGGATTTGAAACATCAAGGTCGTCTATTGTAACAGTAAACTACGACCTGACGGGGGCTGAAAAAGAGCTGAAAAAAATCCTGAAGCAAAATGTGACAAGCTTGCTGGAAATGCTGAATGATGTCAACATAATCCATGAGCAGGCAAACCAGAAATTTTTTGAACTGGCTCATAAAATAAATCTCAACAGCCTGACAAAGGAAAAGATAAGCATTGACGATTCATTCGACAAAACCAGGATTTCAATTGAAAATTTAAGGAGCATATGGGCAAGCGAGGACTATAATAAGCTCAACAAACTTTTCAATGAAAGCTATTTCAAAAACCTGAGCTATTTGCAGAAATCGATTGAGGAATTCAATAAATCAATAAGTCAAGTTGCAGATATACATAATAGTCTACTGATAAGATTGAGTGATTTATCTGACAGGATAAGTAACTTGGGAAATTTTGCTAATGTTATTAATAACATCAAGATATTAAGTGACATAAAAGAGAATATTAAGAATATTGTAAAAATTAGTTCTTCAATTGCTGGCAACAAATTTGAAAATTATGAATTTATTTCTGATAGCGTGCAAAATATTACATCAGAGCAGGGCTTGATTGTTGATGAATCAAAAGTTCCATTGACAAAATTATTTTTTATGTCTGCACACGAATTAAGCTACGAAAATGACTTGTTATGCAGTTTAAACTTAAGCTGTAAAGAAGATATATCCATTAAAAATGCAATAGAAAAATCTGATAATTTCTTTAAAAATTATCCAAATATAACACTTTTAGAACAAACTTGCGATTCTTTAAAACAATTAAACCTTACATTTTCCGATATTAGAAATAAAAAATCAAATTTCATTTTGGAGAATAATTTAACTTTTCCTCCCGGTGATTTCTTTTTAAAGTTAGCAAATAATATTAGTGATAGTGAAATAAGAAAAATAAACAACTCTTATTATTATTCATTTGAAAAAATAAAATCCGATAATCTAGTAAATTCTAACGTTATAGGGATAGCGGAGAAATTATTACCAAAAAATTCAACGGAAGGATTTGTAAACAGCATCTATGATGCTGGTTCAATAGGCTTACCCATGGGAGAAGGATGTTTTGGCTGCGGCGCTATGGGTGTAGGTGCTTACACAATGGACAATGACACTAATTATTTTTCATTGTACCTGCTCTCGAAAATAAACATTTCAGACAAAACAGGTGAATTGTTGTCTAGGTGCTCTAAAATTGAAGAAAAAGCAAAATTTACAAACATGACTATTGAATTGGTAAGCAATGAAATATCTTATAAGCCAATTTCAAATATAGATACAAATATTTCAGACAATCCCCCTGTCTGCTGCGTGTTTAGGGAATGCAACTCGTGCTGCAACGATGAGTCATGTAAAAACAACCCTAAAACTTTTCCTATAATCTTGCTGCATGGGCATTCTCTTGCAAAAGACAACTCCCCTGAATTTTCATTGGATTCATTTAACAAAATCCAGTCAAGGCTGCAGGATGACGGCTATTTGAGCGTTGGAACAATATCACTTTATTCGAAAAACGAGCCCAGCCAGCCGGGAATATGGGGCATGTCAGGCAAGCCGGTAACTGTCAAGGCAAGCTATTACTATGATGCATTCAGGAAAGACGACAAGTATATTGTTATCCCGACAAAAAGCGAGAATATAGACACATACGCATTAAGATTAAAAGACTTAATAGAAATTGTAAAGGAGCGCACCGGCAAGCCAAAAGTAAATATAATAGCCCATTCAATGGGGGGGTTAGTTGCAAGAAAATATTTGCAGATTTTTGGAAACAACGACGTTGACAAGCTCGTAATGATTGCAGCTCCAAACAAAGGCATTTCAGGCTCGACAGGAGATTATTGCGGATTAATAGGCGAAAACCAGGAATGTGATGACATGCAGCAGAACAGCATATTCCTGAACAAGCTTAACGACCCTTCAAACCAGCCCAATAATATTAAGCTTTACGCCATTGTGGGGGAAGGATGCAAAATGAAGCAAGGCATAGGAGATGGAGTTGTGCTATCAGAAAACGAAAAGCTTGAAAATGCAAAAATTAGCTATGTAGACGGAAGCTGCGATGGCTTTGAAACTCTGCATACTGAAATACTAAACATAGACAAATATCCTCAGACTTATAGTACAATAAAAAAAATTTTGAATGAATAAAAGTTTATAAGAATTTAAACGTGAGTCAGGTATGGCTTCATTAATTCTAGTCCGATGTAAAGTTTTCTTTGCCTAACTATTTCATTATACAATTCAATAAAGTCAGAAACATCTTCTCCAGTTATATCAGCTAAATTGTATAATCTTACAAATCTCCCCTGAAGAGCAAAAAGCTCCCTGAAATCCATATTAACTCTGGATAATTGAATTTCTATATTGGATAATTCTTTTCTCGGCTCCAATTCTAATAATGCACGTGCAAGCATGTTATTTTAGAATATTAACTTATTTAAAAATTTATGTAAAAAGTCAATTCTATTTCTTCATATAAATTGTCCTTGTCGGGAAAGGTATTCCGATCTTGTTCTTGTTCAATGCATTGTAGATTTCCGTCAAGGCCATGTCCTTTGCATCAACTTTTTTTTCTATTGAGCTCACCCAGAAATTCACCTTGAACTTGAGAGCGAAATCACCCATTTCAAAGAATACTGCAGAGGGAGCTGGGTTTTTATTTATAATTTTTATTTTGTTAATTTCATCAAGCGCAATCTTTTTTACTTTTTCAATGTCAGATCCATATTCAACGCCGAAATCTATGGTAACTCTTGTTGTGGGCATCGGCTTGTGGTAATTGTAGATTTTTGAATCCGCAAGCTTTCCGTTTGGAAAAATAATTAAATCTCCGTCCCTGCTCTTAATCTTAGTGCTTCTCAGCCCAATGTCTACAACAAATCCCTCTGTTCCGTCATCAAGCTTAATATAATCATCAACAGTTATGCTCCTGTCAACAATCAGCGATATGCCGCCGAAAATGTTGCCAAGAGTACTCTGGAGCGCAAATGCAACCGCAATTCCTGCAATACCTAGGCTTGCAAGCAGCGGTCCAACCTCAATCCCCCAAACGTTAAGGACGAATATTATTCCAATAAAGCTAATTGCAACCCTTGAAAATCTCTGCAGAAGCACTACAACTTCGTCGTCAATTTTTGATTCTGTTTTAGCTGCAAATTTCCTTCCCCAGTTGTTTAAGATAATATCAAAGATGATAATTACAGTATAGACAATCAGTATAATTACGAGGCTCGAAATCAAGTGCTCAATTATATCAATCATATAACCGGGCAAATTATGGGGGATTATTGCCAACCTTATCCCTACCAAAAGAAGAATTAATGATATTGGCCTGCTGGTCTTTGTGACTATCAAATCATCAATAAGTGTCTTAGTCTTTCTTGTTAAATGTAGCAATACTTTTTGGAATATAAAAACAACAAGCTGCGATAAAATACAAAAAACTCCGAGAATAATTATAGAATGAATATATTTATTAGCTGTTATGCTGTTAAGCAGTTCAAGAACCATGAAAAATGCTGAACAAAATGACTATTTATAGTTTTCCATTGCAATGTTTTTAATATAGAATTAAGGAAAAAATAAATATTTACTTTTTCTCAGCAATCTGAATCATGCACGAGCATGGCAGCTTTTTTGATGCCCTCTCCAAAGCCTGCTTTGCAACTCCAAGATTTTGCTTGTCCACGCTTACCTGAAAAATTGCCTGTCCTTTTTTTATCCTTGCTGCCAATCCAATTGGCTTGCCAAATGCATGCGCCATCCCCGAGCTGAACCTGTCTGCGCCAGCCCCTGCCGCAAGCGCGTGCTCCCTTAATACCTGATAAGGATAAACTTTTACTTTAAGATGAAAACCGTTCAATCCCAGATATGTTTCAAGCAGCTTGTTTGATGTTTGCCTTGCGCTTTCAAGAGCGTTGTCCCTTATCTGCAAGTCTGATTTTGACAACAGGTTGAGGGTATATTGGAACTCCTTTCTTGGATCGCCTGTGCTAAACCTCACAACCTTTGTTGTAGGCGTCATCCTGATGTAAGACTTACCTTTGAATTTAGAAGTTCTTGTGTAGGGCCTTTTCAATCGCCTGTAAGCAACAAATTTTCTTAATTTTGTCATAACAAACGGATTTTTAGCTTGTTTTTAAAGGTTGCTGTTTGATAACTAAAATTAGAAAGATTTATAAATATGAAATAAAATGAATGAGTTTATTAGTTTTGCCGGAAAAAGAGGTGAATAAATGTACTTTAATAAGAAATCTTCTCTTGAGATGTCAATTCAGGCTATAGTTATTGTAGTTCTTGCTATGACGCTTCTCGGCCTTGGGCTGGGTTTCATAAAAGGAATGTTCAGAAATATAACAAGCACCACCGAGGGAGTTTCGGAGCAGGTTCGACAGAAGATTCTTGATGACTTAATCCAGGGTGATAAAAAGATTTCTTTCCCAAAAACTGAAGTTATAATTGACAAAGGCGGCTCAGCAGTACTCTCCGTGGGCATTAGAAACAAAGGGGAGACTGAATTAAAATATAATATTAGATTTACTCCTGTTACTGCTCCTGGCAATCAGCAATTTACCATTGACAACCCAAAATGGTTTCAGTATGATGAAAGCGAATTTAAATTAGGCTCGGCTCAAAATGAAGTGCGAAATATAAGGTTAAGCATTCCAGACCATTATGTTATTAGTGGTGCATCTCGCAATGTTGATGCTGGCTCTTACTTTTTGACATTTGATGTATTGGAACAGCCAGGAAACAAAATATATGACTCAAAAGACTTTTTCGTTGTAGTCAGAGGCTAAGATGAAAAAAAGATTGAGCGAAGCGCAGGAATTTGAAATCATGAAATTAGTTCTTGATAAATTTCTTTGGGTTGGATTTATTCTAATGGGCTTTGGCATGTATCAGATGTACACAAATGACACGATACAGATTGGGCTGTCATGGGTTGTTGCAGGCGCAATCATTTTGTTCCTGTTTTCCTGGCTGATTGTCAAGCAGTACGAAATAATAAGATAAAATTAGAAATTTAAAAACAAAAAAATGAAAAATCTCACAATTAAAAGAAAGAGAGGTCAATAAATGTACTTTAATAAGAAATCTTCTCTTGAGATGTCAATTCAGGCTATAGTTATTGTAGTTCTTGCTATGACGCTTCTCGGCCTTGGGCTGGGTTTCATAAAAGGAATGTTCAAGAATATTACCGGCACAACTGAGGATGTATCTGAACAGGTAAAACAAAAAGTACTTGATGATTTAGTCCAAGGTGATAAAAAGATTTCTTTTCCTAACACTGAGTTGAATATTGACAAAGGAGGCTCTGAAGTATTAACTATAGGGATAAAAAATAAAGGGGATAACCCCCTTCATTATTCTTTAAGCTTTAAAACTGTGAGCATACCTCCAGCACCAGTTACCCCCCCTCTGAAAGCGGAACTCGACAATTCTTTCCAATATGATGCAAAGAAAGACTATACATTGGGGCCTGCTGCATCTGACGTTAGAAATATCAGATTAAGTCTTGGTAGTACTCCATTCGTAGCTGGTTCCTATCTCGTGAGTTTCAAAGTTTATGAACTTGAAACTGACGCGAGCGGTATAGTAGTAAAAGATTCGAACGGAATTCCTAAGCGAAAAAAAGTAGATGGGGACGATAGTGTTTACGCAACAAAAGACTTTTTCGTTGTAGTCAGAGGCTAAAAACAATGAAAAAAAGACTATCAGAAGCTCAGGAATTTGAAATCATGAAATTGGTTCTTGATAAATTCCTTTGGGTTGGATTTATCCTCATGGGTTTTGGCATGTATCAAATGTACATAAATGACACAATACAGATTGGATTGTCATGGATTGTTGCAGGAGCCATCATTTTATTTTTGTTTTCCTGGCTGATTGTCAAGGAATATGAGATAATTAGATAGGATTATTCTAGATATTAATTTTTTGTTTTAATATAAATTGGCGAAGCCGAGCGTGTGTACCAACAGCGAGGCTGAGCAGTAAATTTTGTGAGCGAAGCGAACGGATTAAAAATAGTTTTGTTAAAGTTCCCCTTTACCTATCACATTTAGTTCTTCATGCGCTGGACAATGGGCGCAATTCAGTAAACTATTTTTCAATAGATAATTTTAATAATAAAATATTTCAAAAATTAAATGATAAAAATAATCCAATAAATAATTTAAAATTAAATCAAATAACTGATAAAAACTCTTTTTTCACAAACTTTATATACCAGCTTAAATAAAGCAGGAATAGTCATGAACCATGACGAAGAGCATTTCGGAAAAAAGCTGCAGAGGTTTTCTGTTGTAGAGCAGTGCCCGAGATGCGGTAAGCTCAGCCTGTCTGTAAAAGGCAATGCAATTTATTGCGAAAGCTGCGGCTACAAACAAGATTTGCCTTCAATAAATTAAAATGGGAACACAATTCCGGGACCAGAGAGTTGGAATTTTTGTTGACGTCCAGAATATGTACTATTCTGCAAAAAACCTTTACAATTCCAAGGTTAATTTCGCGCAGATTTTAAAAACTGCAGTTAGCAACAGGAGCTTGATACGGGCAATAGCATATGTAATAAAAGCGGATGTCGGGGAAGAGCAGAATTTCTTCGATGCTTTGGAAAAAATCGGATTTGAAGTAAAAGCGAAGGACCTGCAGATTTTCGCCGGAGGGGCAAAAAAAGGCGACTGGGACATAGGATTGGCAATGGACACCATTGAATTGGCTCCAAAGCTCGACACGATTGTAATTGTAAGCGGCGATGGCGATTATGTTCCGTTAATTCATCACTTAAGGCATGCTCTGGGATGCAGGATAGAGGTAATAGCATTCGGAAAATCTGGATCTGCCTTGTTAAAAGAGGAATGCGACATGTTTACTGATATTGACATAGACAAGAGAAGGTATTTGATATCCAGGTAAAATTTAAATATTAACCCACATATTCAATAAAATGCTCGACATATCTAAGGATACATTTCAGAAGGAAGTTCTTGATAGTAAAATGCCCGTATTGGTTGATTTCTGGGCTCCTTGGTGCGGGCCATGCAGGATAGTTGGCCCTGTGCTTGAGAAGCTGTCGCATGAGTACACAAGCAAGCTCAAAATAACAAAGCTTAATGTTGATGATAATCAGGAGATTGCAGTAAAATTTGATGTGAGGGGGATCCCATGCATGATAATTTTTCGGAATGGGCAGGAGCTTGACAGGATTATAGGCGCTTATGCCGAAGAAGCTTTGAGAAAGAAGATTGATTTAATCCTCGTAAAATTATAATTTTAGTTACTTTTAAGTGATTAAAAACCGAAACATTTAAAAAGGGCAAAAGAGGCTGATGCAATGAAGCAGTTAAATCCGTTTGTAGAGCTTGGAGAAGTTGCTCCGGACTTTGACTTTGAAGCAGTAATTTTGGAAAAGAATAACAGGGAAGCCGATATGCTTATCAAGAAAGGATTCAAGATAAAAAAATCAGTGTGGAACGGGCTGATAGCATCATAAATAATAAAAAATGTATCATGCAAAAATATGGGACGAGGACAAGCTGAATTTTAATTCTGGAAGCTACAGCGGCAAGAAATACGGCAGCATTTTTAGTGAAGATAAAAAAGAGGAGAAAAAATACCATGAGCAGAAATACGGCTCAGACGAAAAAAGCGCTTCAGGCGACTACATGAAAAAAGAGGACCTCAAGGAAAAGGATGACAAGAAAAAAGATGATCTATGGGATAGTCTTGAAGAGGGGAAAAAAGACAAAGAGATAAAGGATGAAGAAATCACTTTCAGGGCAGCTAAGCAGGTTTTTTCCGAGTCAATGGCAGATAAAAAGATTGAAGGAAAAAAAGATATAAGTTCAATAGAAGATGCGATAAAAAAGGCCATAGAAGAGGAGAAAAAGGTCATACTGATGGACAGCTAATATGAAATTTTTAACAATATCAAAATTCCTTCTCATCATCTTTTTCCCATTATTGATTTACCTGATTGCCATTAACTATGCGGGATTTGACAGCTCGTTCTACAAAGAAAAATTTTCCGAATATAATGTAAGGGCATCTGTTCCAAACGCTGACTTCATTCACGCAAAAGTTATTGATTTTCTAAACGGAAGAAATGCTGAGCTTCCTGCGATATTTGACCAAAAGGAAAAACAGCACCTTATTGACGTGAGAAGCCTTGTAAGGATTTCAACAATAGCGCTTTATGCGCTGATAGCATTGTTTGTAATTCTCCTTGCGGCGTCTGCTTATACATTAAAAATTAATGCCCACATTGCAAATTTTATCGGAAATGTCCTTTTTTTTGGCGGGTTTCTTGCGATCATTTTGGCAGGATTGCTTTTTATCCTGATAAATTCGGATTTCTCTTCTTCATTTGAATCCTTCCATCAGTTTCTTTTCGAGAAGAATACATATATATTTGACCCAGCGAGCGAAATAATTGTCAGGCTTTACCCCGAGCAGCTTTTCATGGACTTGGGAATCAGAATATCAAAATATGTAATTATATTGTCAGTCATCTTGATTTTGCTTGGGGCATTCCTAATTTTAAAATTCAAAAGCAAAAAGGTTAAAAACAAAAGCTGAATCATTAGAATATATTAAAATATATTTAAAAATTATGCAAAAATTAATCGTTGCAAACTGGAAGATGAACAAAACTGCTGAAGAGGCAGCATCATTTATATTGGAATTCAAAAAAATTATCAAATCAGTAAAAAATGTTGAAATTGCAATTTGCCCTTCGTTTACATCGCTTCATGCTGCTGCAGAAGAATTGAAAGGGAGCGGCATCATGCTAGGCGCCCAAGACATGCACTTCGACGATGCAGGCGCATTCACGGGGGAAATCTCGGCATTGATGTTAAGGGATTTTGGATGTGAATATGTGATTATTGGGCATTCTGAAAGGAGGGAGATGGGTGAATCAAATTCCCTTATAAATAAAAAAATAATCTCCGCCATTAAACACGGGGTAAAGCCCATATTATGCATAGGGGAGAATTGGGATCAAAGGCTCAAGGAGGAAACGGAGGATGTTCTTGAGGACCAGCTTATCAAGTGCCTTGAAGGCGTCAATGAAATAAAAAATGTTGTCATTGCATATGAGCCTGTCTGGGCAATAAGCAAGGGCAATCCCAGCCAGAAGGCAGCGACAAAGGCGGATGCAGGGGAAGCACACCTTTTTATAAGAAAAGTAATAGGCGGCATGTACGATGATGACTCTGCAAAAAATGTCAGAATTCTTTATGGCGGCTCAATGAAGCCTGAAAATGCAAAAGAGCTTCTCTCGATGCCGAATATAGATGGGGGCTTAGTCGGCAATGCCTCCCTTAATGCAAAAAGCTTTGCAGAAATTGTGAATGCAGCTAAATAATCATGGTACATCAACATAAATCTTTTGTATTGATGTGTATGCCGTATTTGTATCTAAATCTGTGATGTTGATGTTGAATATATAAGTTCCTGGAGCGGCATTTGAAGGCACTTCAATTCCTATACCGAGATTTTTTTCCTCGTTCTTTTTTATTTCGGTTTGCCTTGAAGAAGGCAATATAATCAATCGGACAATATCTGGAATGTCGCTTCTGTCTTTCTGAAATCCTATAGGATTTGAAGCATTAACTTCAATCCGAAATTCCTTGTCATCCAAAATATTAACTACCTTCAATCCAAATACTTCAAATTTAGTTCTTGGAATTGTCTTTCTGTCCTCACCTATGCATACTCTGTCAGAGCCCTCGCAAATCAGGTTCCCTATCTTGTCATCTAGCTCGCTTAATGTCAAACCCTGCAGTTCAGTTGCCTGCGAAGAAAGCTTGTAGATAAATCTTACTCCAAATCCAAAAATAACTATCGAGATGATAAGTATTACAATAAAATTAAGCGAAAGCTCTATTCCCCTTTTGCTGTGCATTTTTCATATTGTCTTTTATTAAGCTTATTTATATACATTGTGGAATGTTTCAATTATGGCAAAATTTAATGTCTGCCGGGAAAATAAGAAATGTTTATATAAGCCGAAAATAAGGCAATTAAAAAAGAGGTGATTGTATGCTTTGCAACTGCAACTATGACAAGACCAAGCTTCTTTACAAAATTTCAAAGATGATTGGATTTATCGAAAAGCACGCCATAAAAGATTCTGAAAAGGACGGCCATCCGTTATGCACGGAGGAGTACAGAGAATTGAAAAATGATCTGGAAAGGCATATGGAAAAATTAAGGGTCGCTGTCGAAGGGTTATCAAGAGAAGGAAAATTCGGTTAAGTTTATAATATTTTATCCTTGGAATCTTTAGAATCCGCTTGATGTCGCACTCAACTAACGAAACTGTTGTTTCAGAAAACCTTTTAAAGAACTATTAAATCTTTTTGTTCTGTTGGGCCTCTAGCTCAGCCTGGTTAGAGCGACGGTCTTATATGACTTTGCTTTAAGCATGTTCTAGGCTAGCCGTAGGTCGAGGGTTCGAATGCAGCGATAATTTTTTATCGTGCTTGAAACTCCCTTGAGGCCCATTGCCCCTGTAGTGTAGTCTGGATTAAGGAAATCCACATATGTGGTTGTTCTTTAAGGATAACCAATCATTTCGGATTTTCGATCCGAAGACCTGGGTTCGAATCCCGGCGGGGGCATCTTATTTCTATTCTAAATCTTTTTAAACAATCTTTCATTCCTGGTCCTTAATGGCGAAAACTTATACTGAGCTTGAGGCATGGGGTATTTTTGTCGGGGCATTAATTGTTGGAATTGTTGTAACAAGCGTGTTTTGGGCTCTTATAACAGTCCCTGAAAATGTGAAAAAAATAGAAAATGAAATCAAAAGTGCTTCCGCAAATCAAAGCACCATAATCATGGAAAAACCCGACGATTTTATAGGATTCTGCAAAACTGTCAGCGGAATCTCAAACTGGGACAGCTCAGGATTCCGCCAATGTGTTGTCGAGGACAATTCAGAGAAAAATTTGATAGTGATGAATTTTCTGTGCAAGAAGTTTAATCTTACATTAAGGTACGGCTCCTATGGGGTGAAGTGTGAAGGAAAAATCTGAAATAATAATCTGCGAAATCTGCAGTGCAGAAATGTACGAGATGCACTGCAAAATAATATGCCCAAACTGCGGCTTCAAGTGGGACTGCAGCGATCATTAGTTCACTATGACGACAGATACTAATTAAAAGCACAGACTTTTTTAGAAGACAGATTAAGATACTATGAAAAGCATCCTGTGGAGCTTGGGTGGGATACGCGTTACGCATTATGCAGGTGTATTTTTGAGAATGCAATGTCGGAATTTAAGTATTCTTTATATCTGGGCGAACGAATATATGCTGTCAACTTGATTGAATTAATAATGCCAAATTTACAGGCTGAAGCAAATGAACATTCTGTGAGAGAAAAATTTGTTGCTACATCTTATCCATACGATATTGCAATTTTAGATGCCAAATGGTACTTGGCTCTAGCTACATCTAGTGAACTTCCCCATAAATTTTCTGGAGAAAAAATATTTTTATTGCCTGAAGAAGAAAGATTTATGCTAGGGTCTGTTGTAGGGTACCACTTCAGCGGACGCCAGTGGATAGAAAGTTTGGAATTAAAAGCGCCTGAGGGGCCCAGATACAGCTTGTTTGGTCATCCCAATTATCTTCATAACATAGCTATGGGAAGAATTATGCTGAACACAGGAAGGCAAGCCCAAATTGGCATGAATGGCCAATATTATTCTGATAACGGAAGAAATTTTCATGTCAACGGCCTTCACACAATTCTTGAAGCAATAATAATTCCTGAAAACCTTGCAATGAGGGCTCGTGAATTGTATAAACGTATGAATAGTGATATTGGTATGCGAAATCTTGAAATATGCAGGGAAAAGCTTAAAATTGAAACTGAGGCAACAAACTATTTTGTTAAAGAAAGGCTGGAACCAAAACTTGTTTGAAGTTTGACAATACTTTTCAGATTATCATCAAATTTATAAATATACTCTATTATCGGATAAATTGCCAAGGTGGCAGAATCCGGCTATTGCGGCAGTCTCGAACAATTAATATGTTGTTGAGAGCTAACTGCTGCCCGCAAGGGCTTCTCGGTTCAAATCCGGGCCTTGGCGTGTCAAAAACCACCAGTGAGAGACTGGTGGCTTATTGCTTATCGCAATTGTGATACTTGGTTTTTGAGCACAGTCGGAATTCCAGCAATATATTTTTGGTTATTAAACCAGCTATCATTTAGATTAATGGAATTCCGATGTTTAAAAAAGGGGGTTAATTTCATGTGAAAAGGTTTGGTTTATTTCGCCATGACAGTATTAAATTTTATTTTTGGATATTTGTAGTATTATTATTTCTATCATTTGGATGCAGCAAAAATTCCGAAACTTTGTCAGATTCTTCAGCTGATGGAATAACCGGGCATCCTATCTCAAAAATTTACAGGTCATGCAAATATGACAATGGCGGTTTCTGCGAGGAGCTGTGCTGCAAAATAGAAAGTAAATGCCATGGGGGCAGCGATGCTTACAGGCGCTGCAATCTTGAGACGGGAGAATGGAAAAACTCAACATATTCAGACCTGAAATGCAGCACTGAATGCAATGTAATTCAATCAAATGAAAATAAAATTACCGATATTATTCGGAATGATATTATTAACGAAACAATTGATTCTTCAGAATATGGAGCTGGGCAAAAATGCCAGCAGGGGTGGAAATGCATTAATGCAAACACGATGAAATTTCAGATTGTAAACTGCTCGTTCATTGCCGAGCGTTACTGTGAAACTGGATGTACCAACAACTCTTGCGCGAGGCTTTGCAATCCTGGCAATTTAATGTGCAAGGGCAGCAACCTTAGGATTTGCGACGAGGATGGAAATTATTATTCTCTTTACAAGGAATGTGGGTTCGGATGCGCCAATAACAGTTGTATCGGACAAAATGCAACTAATGAAAGTATGATTAACCAAACACAAAATCCCGATAATGCAACTCATGCGCAACCATCCCAAAATGATTATATATCGGATAAATGTATTAATGTTATAAAGTTTAATTATACTGGCGGAAATAGCGCCACTGACGAATATTTCACAATTAAAAATTCATGCTCTTATTCGATTGATACGGCCAATTGGACTGCAAAGGATGAAGGCGAACATGTTTATATTTTCCCTAAAATAGATTTAGTCAATGCTGCAGAAATTAGTGTGGTCACAGGCCCGGGTACGAGCAATTCGGCAATATTGTACTGGGGAAGGGGAAGTGCCGTGTGGAATAATAATGGTGATACGCTTTACCTTAATGCCTCAAATGGTGCATCAATATTTATATGTAGGTATAACCAAACTAATCAACCCTGTATTTAAGTTATAGTTATAAAAATCCAATAAAATGCCTCAAACAATCTCTTTATGCATTATTACAAAGAACGAAGAAAAATACTTAGAGGAATGCCTGAATTCGGTAAAAGGCATTGCAGACCAAATAATTGTTGTTGATACAGGCAGCATTGACAGGACAAAAGAGATTGCAAAAAGTTTTTATGCAAAAATTGTTGACTTCAAGTGGAATGATGACTTTTCTGAAGCCAGGAATGAGAGCCTAAAGCATGCTAAAGAAGACTGGATTCTGGTTATTGATGCTGATGAAATTATTGAAGCAAAAGATTCAGAAAAAATAAAAAAACTGATTGAGAATCCTGAAACGGATGTTGTCGGGTTTCAGCTGGAGCAAAGATCATATATAAAAAATTATTTTGAGGGTGCCTTAAAAAACGAGGCTGATTTTAAGCCTGTTAATGTTTATCCATTTTATATTTCTAATTTCCTTGCAAGGCTGTTCAAAAATAATATTGGGCTCAAATTCAGGAACAGGGTGCATGAATTGATTGAAGATTCTATAACTGAAAAAAAACTTAAATATGTCAAAACTGATGTTGTTTTGCACCATTTTGGCTCCCTTAAGGAGGAGTATAAGATAAAAGCTGCGGCAGATCAATATTCAAAAATAATTCTCAAGCAGCTTGAAGAAGAGCCAAACAATGCAAGATATAACTATCAGGCTGCGAGAATGTACATGGGTCAAAATGATTTCAGCAATGCCCTGAAATATTTTGAAAAAGCTGCAAAAATAGACCCAAATTACAAGCTTGCATTCTCAGAAATCGCGAAAATATATCTACAGATGAATGACAAGAACCGCGCAATTGAATATTTCAAAAAGAGCGTGCAGCAAAATCCGGACGACGCCTCATGTGCAAACAATCTTGCTGTTGTGTATATGTCAATGGGAAAATTCAGTCAAGCAAAAAAAATCCTTGAAGAAGAGCTAAAAAAGTATCCTAACAGCGACGCATTAAATTATAATCATGAAGAATGCATGAAAAATTTAGAAAAATAAGTTATCTCCACTTTATAGAGCATCCGACTGCAGGTGTCAGTTCAATCCCAACTTTTTCGTTGTGCAGCAAAGAATTTATTGCATTCCTTAAATCATGAACTTTGACAGCGTTCTCATCCTTGTAGTTATCATCAATTCTTCCATGGTACCTCAGTTTTCTTTCTCCGTCAAAAATAAAAACTTCAGGCGTGCACTGGGCGCCATAGGCATTTGCAGCAGCCTGGTCTTCATCTCTTAAGTAAGTAAAGTTCAGCTTTTTGGCTTGCGCCATCTCAATCATTTTATCAAATGAATCATCTGGGTAGTTTACTTCATCATTTGCATTAATCCCGACGAGATGCACCCCTTTTATTCCGAAATCGCTTTGAATTGATTTTATTCTTTCAAGATATGCCAATACATAAGGGCAGTGGTTGCACATGAAAGCAATGACTAGGATTTTTTTGCCTCTGAAATCACTTAAAGTGTATGCTTTTCCGTCCACACCGGGCAGCTTGAAATCCGGGGCTTTGTCCCCTATCTTTAATTTTAAATTCTGAGTGTTCATTTCCATCAAAATCACCTAAGAAAGAGATAATTTTGATTTATTAAAATGTTATGGTTTTAAAAAAGTGCCGGTGAGGAGATTTGAACTCCCGACTTATGCCTTTCTAAGTGAATTATGAGAGCATCACTCTAATTGCCCACAACAGATGTTCCAGGCTGAGTTACACCGGCTTGCTTTAAAAGAAATAGAGCGCTTTTATAAAAGTTACTGAACAGCTCAAATAAACTTTTTTATCTTATCTGCATACTCATTAATCTCATTATCTTCATACTTCATATGGCTCCATTTTATGCGAAGCCTGTCCTTGTGGAATCTCGGAATTATATGAATGTGCGCATGATTTACAAGTTGTCCCGCTTCTTTCCCGTTGTTCATTACAAGATTAAAGCTCCCATTGCCGAAGCTCAGCGACAGGGCGCTTGCAATCTTTTTAGCAGCCTTCATCATTGCTTCCAAATCCTTTTCATCCATCTCGACCAAACTAGATGTATGATTTTTAGGAACAACGAGGCAATGCCCCTTATTTGCGGGCATTATATCAAGAAATCCAAGTACATTTGAATCTTCATAGATTTTTGCCGATGGTATCTTCCCATCAATAATCTTGCAGAATATGCATTCTTCCATTTTAGCTCTTTTATATTATTAGGCAAGCATGAGTTGTATTTATTACTTTTTATTTATATAATTCACAATATTCAACTTCATTTAAATTATCCAGATCAATAATAACGCAGTTCAATTTGTCCTCAGGATAGCTGCTTCCAACATTTATACATAATGTTTTTCCGATTTTATCTTTCCATGAACCGCTTATTTTCGGGCTTTCATGGATATGCCCATGCAATGTCAACGAGGTTGTTCTTTTTCTATAAATTTCCTTAATGATTTGCTGCCCACATGAGTTTTGTTTGCAATTATATCAAGATTTGTGTTAAAAGGTGGGGCATGTATGACATAAATTGTTTTCTTTGGATTGGACAGTCTCTTTAAATTCATCAAGTCTTCTGTAATTGTCCCATTCTCTTTCTCAACACTCCTTATTTCCTCGTCAAATAATTGCCCAGGAACTCCGTCATTTCCAAAATCCAGCTTTTCCCAATCCTTTAATCTGAAAGGTGTTGGGTTTACAAAGCTGTAGCCAGCAATATTAATATTTTGATTTAGTTTCATTGATTTTTTATGAATTGATTTTATAATTTTGCTTTTTTCAGCCCTTTCCAAAACTTCAAGATTTTTCCTAAAGTCATCATTGCCCATGATTATGTAAATTTCCTTATTCTTATTCTTTTTTTTAAAATTTTTAAATAATGGAACCGCAAATTCTTCAAGAAACAATTTTTGGTTTTGGATTTTATCATCTATTGTATTGCCTTCCCTTCCGCACAAGTCACCACCAATTACTACTGCACTGCAGTTTTCTTCATCTGCTTTTTTCAGAAGCCTCTCGTAGAATTCCATGTTGCCGTGCAGGTCTGCAGTGTATATTAGCTTAAACATTTTTAGTAAAATGGACCGGCCGGGATTTGAACCCGGAGTCTCAAGGGCTTTAATGCTACAACATTAAAGTTTCCCAAGCCAAGGGAACACGATACCAGGTTTCGCCACCGGCCCAATATCAAACAAGAAATCTGGATGGTTTAAAAGATTTTCTCAATGTTTTTAAAATCCACTAATATTAATCTCAATAATTGTCAAAATATCAGAACAAATTAAATAAGTTTATTTTACAGCAAGCCTTATGTCGCCTTCATGAACGGTTTTTCTTCCAGTGTGCTTTGCTATTTCAGACGCTTTCTGGGAAATTTTCAAAGCTATTTCGGTAAGAACATCTGTAAAAGCATTGACAGCATCTTCTGAAACTCTTTTTGCTCCTGCTTTCATCAACATTCTAGCTACTGTCGCCTTCGGTATTATAGAAGTTTTTCTCCGCATGAATCCCCATAAATAAGGGAGAAAATAAACAAGAACCCCTTCAGTCTTTGCGCAGGATATTTTAGTATCAAGTTGTTTAAATAGTTTTCGATTATGAGTAATTTTTGCTTATTCTTGGTGATTTTTTCGCAATTAATCAGTTTCGCACCCAAAATCACAGAAAAGCTTATAAACTCTTAATATATATATGATATATATTAAACTAAAATGAGGAAAATCCCCGTAATTCATACTAACGAGCTTAATGTCAAGAACATAGCAGGCTATTTCGAGAGAAGAGTAACAAAGT
>CAYNCK010000036.1:0-2203 GCA_964396095.1 uncultured Methanosarcinales archaeon | reverse complement strand
CAGTAGCTTTTAGCTGTTTTCAACAAGAAAATTTTCTGCAAATTGTGTGCTATGCACACCAAATTAAGCTCAATTTTCACTTTTTCAATGCCCCTTAAAAGAAATCCCCGAAAGCCAAAATTTTCCTTGATGTTTCCATATACCGGGTCAACAGTAATCTTGCGAAGGCTGTAAATCTTTTTGCCGTCATCTGTCGACATCTTGTCCCTCATTCTTAGCCTTCCCCTGAAATGAAAAGGAACATCTTTCTTTTTTTTCAATTTGTCATTGTAGTACATAAGAATCTTCTTTCCGCTTTTTCTTGCATAAACTCCTTTAAAATAAAACCTGTGCTTGCCGACAATCAGCTCGTCTTTTTTCCAGTCATACTCATAGTTGTCATGGTTAAGGCTTTGCTCTTTGCCGTCAAATTCCTGCGCTTGGGCTCTCGACGGAACGTACAAGTCAATGCATTCATCTTCTGCAAACTTTATGTTTTCAGCGTCGCTGTAAGCACAGTCAACTCCAATTTTTGTATTTTTTCTAAGCTTAATGTTTTCTTTGATATTCTCAACTTGAGGAATAAACTGATGGGCATCGTGTCCATCCTGGCAAACATCATTGGCAATAATTATCTGGTTTTTTGAAACTGAAAGCTGGGAATTATATGAAAGCTCAGAAAACCCTTTCTTGTTCTGCATCATCCGGCTTTCAGGATCAGAGATTGAGGATTTCTTGAGAAAGTATTTCTCAAGTTCGCCTTTTGCCCTCTTGACTTTTTTCTTAATCTTCTTTTTGTTCTCGCTTTTCCGGTATTCTCTTACTATTCTTCTTAAGTCCCTTTCATCTATTCCTGTTAGTCCTTCTTCTTTGTCTCCGAATAGCTGCTCTTCAATTTTATCAAAAGCTATGTCATCATCGACCATTTTATCAATGGCTTTGCCAAGCTTATCAATATTTTCTTTGTCAAAATATTTCTTCTTTGAGGCGTTTGCCTTTAGCATTGAGCCGTCTATTGAGATAAAGCTCAAATCAATAAGCTTATTTTCATCTGCAAGCTCAATAGTTTGTTTGAAAGTGTTTTTCACAAACTCTGGATTGTCTTTTCTGAACCTTGCTATTGTCCTGAAGTCCGGCTGAGATTTTTCAGCCAGATACATGAAAACAAAGTTTTCATGGCAAGCTCCTGCTAATTTTCTAGAGCTTCTTACTTTCGAGAGCATTCCCATGATAAGAACTTTCATAATTATTCGTGGATGGTAAGCAGGATGGCCTGCGCCATCGTAAAGCATATCGAAGTTTGAATAGCCTAATGAATCTGCAAAATCTTCTACTAAAAAGCAGATATGGTCCTTCGGAATCATATCCTTTATTGATAAGGGCAGAAGCCAGTTTTGGTTTTTGTTTGATGCAATGTATGCCATAAAATCACCTCTTTTGTTGACGACAATTTTGTAATTTATAGACGAGAACTAGTATTTATATTTTATGGATTATGGGACAGGCTGAAGGCATAGCCGGCAAATAAAAACGCGGAGAAGTCTATAAGCATCTTGAAAATCATCAATGCTTTGATTTTTGGCTTCATTATTCTGAATGTAGCTGCCGCATCCTTTCTTACTTGCGGCAAAAACAAAACCCCCAGCGCGGTAAACCCGGAAATGCGAAGCCAAAGGAATGCGCTCCAGAAGCTTGTAATGCTGAATATGTATTTTGCGATTATGAGGCTTATGCTGCCTAACAGCGCAGATGCCAGCATTAGGTAAAACGCTTTGCCAAGCCTGAAAGAACCGTTAATTTTTTTGCAGGAAACAATAAAACCCGCGCTTAGCAGCAATAAAAAGCCAATGAAATGGCTTGTTGACAGCCTCTCGCCAATAAAAAAGGCTGATAAAATAAATACAAAAATCGGGCCAGCCTGGTAGAGGATAGCTACTCTGGATATTTCCTCGTATTGCACAGCCTTGTAATAAATTGAAATCGCGGCATTAAAAATAATTCCTCCGCTCATCAATATCAAAAAATCTGTCCACTTCAATGGCTCAACCCCGGCAAATGGCAGTAAAAATATCAAAAGCACATTCATCAAGCCATTAAGCACAATATAAACCGCAGGGTTTTTAATGCAGCCCTTTGAGATCACAATCTTGTCTATCACAGAAGTAATGCTCCATATTCCCTGCGCTATCAGCACAAAATAAATCCAGTTTTGCATTTTAAAAAA
>CAYNCK010000035.1:0-8249 GCA_964396095.1 uncultured Methanosarcinales archaeon | reverse complement strand
AATACTATTTGCAGTAATAGTTGTTTACTTAACATTCTTCCAATTTCCTGAATTAATCTGGATTCCGGTGCTAATTTTCTTATTTGCATTCTTTGGTTCTACTATTTTTTGAATATGGATACTCATTTTACAACACCTTTCAATTTCGTTTTTTATAACATACTCTAGAAATTTTAAACAATGATTTTGCCCCGCTAAAGAATATGTTATGGTTTAGGGGCTTACAACAGCAGTAGCAGAAGCAAAGCTAACAAAGATAAACTCAAATTTTGTTTTAAATTTGCGTTAGGCATTTTAATAATACGCAGAATAGGTTGGTTATATTTAAATGTTATTATTTTTATGGGATTTTTACTTTTTAGATTTTATTTGTTTTGAAGCATTCCTGAAAAAATCCTGAACAAATGTATTAACAACCCCGTCGGAACCGCACAGAAGAGATAAATTTGGATAATCCCCCTTAAGATAAAGTGTAACGTCCTGTCCTTGCTTGAATGAAGGGGCCTTGTCAACATACTGTGATTGTCCTTGTGCTTTTCCGCCTTCATAACGTAAATGAAATTCATCTCCGACTTTTGGAATTGTTAAACCCTGTTTTGCCCGTTTAATGCTCTTTATTGTAAAATCCGCCTTGTTCCTAACTTTGTATGAGGAATCTTTTTCTTCCTTAAAGGCTTCTGAAGTAACATTGCTTACATTTGCCTCAAGAATATAATCGACTTTTTCTTTAATCGGTGCATTATTGATACAATAATTAGGTCCGGTTTCAACCTGCGCAGATACAGGGGGAACGGAGGAATCAATGACACCTGCTAAACCCAGCGCAAAAACCCCTTGCAAGACTAATTTCCATGAAAGGCTCTTAATGTCGTACATATGTTTGGGATTTTCCATCAATATATAAATATTTTTACAAAAATTATGAAAATTTATTACCGGCTGAGAACTAATTAAATAAAATTTATTAATTTAGATTGCTGTTTTATAGACTTCAAAAGAATGCTTTTTTCAAGGATTTTATCAAGATTAAAATTGAATTTCTTTAAAGCAATCTTTTTAGCATATTCTAACATCAATTCCTTAGAAGAAAACTGTATTGGCTTCGAGTTCATTGTTTTGCGTGTGGCTTCAAGAGTAACCCAGACTCCTAACGGCATGGTGTATTCATCAGTAATAAATCTTAATGCCAACACTGTACCTTGTCTTTTTAATTCTCTTAATTTTTCTAATACACCCATTCTTACGGTATAATACCCACCTGCTGTAGCCTCTGCATAACTTTTCCTTCCATCATATGTTTCATAATCCGTCGTGTAGTTTGGACTTTTAACATACATCTCAAATAATTCATAACTCCAAACCTCTGGAAAACAAAGAATAAGATAATAATTACCCAAATACCCGCCAAAAAAAGCGCTGTAGTCAATATTATTATAATCTTTTATTTGATTTATTAAATTCTTGCCAATCATGTCATGGGTGGCTGTCAAACTCCACCTTGTTGGAACAAGTTTCCTGTCCTTTTTTAATCCAAGAGTGCCAACGCTTAAAATCCTGCTCAAAAAATTCTCGTCAAAATTATTTTCATAAAGGTAATTAATAGCTTCATTTGCCTTCAAGTCTATATCATCGAAAACTTTGTAAACTTTGGTATGGATTTTAGGATTTTCTGTCATCGTTGCCTTTTCAAGCCTTGCATTTGGACCAGTTGGTGCTATGTGCGAATCAAGATTCAGCCTGAACTTCGGCTTTTCCTTGAGCTTGATGTCAACGTCAACTGGCTTTGAGGACATTGCGATATCCTGCGATATTTCAAGAAACTTTATTCTTTTTTTAATGTTAAAATTAGTTCTTGAATTTAAAAGAGAGGAGCGAAAATCAACAATACTTGGTATTTCAAAATTATTTTCTGCCCAGTATTTTGGAGCATCATAAAGCCATGCTTCCTCATTTTGCTCAGGAGGCGCAAGAATTCCGACATTTACAAAAGGATATCCAAATTTGCCGACAAATGGTGCGACGGCATTGCTTGTAAACTCTACTTTTTGCAGATTTTCCTTTGCCCTAAACAAAGCATTATTCCTTGCGCAAATCGGGCACTTTCCCTTGCCGCAGGCTCCAAGAGGATCATATCCTTTGTGCTGTTTGAATTGTATCTGCATGAAATTCCATAGGCTCGGAAATAATATAAAGATTGCGGTTAAAACAAAAACACTTATATAATGAAATAAGATAGTTATTACTATGGCACTCTCAAAAATCCAGGTACAGCAGATTAGAGACAGCCTTGACAGCTGCAAAAAGCCTTTGTTTTTGTTTGATGACGACCAGGATGGCGTTTGCTCATATCTCCAGCTTTACAGGTATAAAAAAGAAGGGAAAGGAATTATCGTAAAGACTACGCCGAAAGTTGGCACAATTTTTATTACCAAAATTAATGAGTTCCAGCCCGACATGGTTTTTATTCTTGATTTGGCTGACGTTGAGCAGGAATTTCTTGATGAGATCAAAGTTCCGGTAATCTGGATTGACCACCACGGCCCTTACGACCGGCAAAATGTGAAGTATTTCAATCCGAGAATTTCAAACTGGGGAGACAATCACCCTACTTCATACATGTGCCACCAGATTGTTGAGCGGGATTTATGGATTGGGGCATTAGGCTGCGTAGCTGACTGGTTTATTCCGCCTTTCATAAATGAGTTCATAAAAGAATACCCTGATTTGATTGAAGAGCCATACAAGGGCCCAGGCGATATCCTGTACAACTCAAAGTTAGGTCACCTGATACGGATATTTTCATTTGTCCTGAAGGGGAAAACTGAAGAAGTGAATAAATGCATAAAAATTCTTACAAGAATAGGAAGCCCTTATGAAATATTAAACCAGGAAACCGCGCAGGGGAAATTTATTTACAAAAGATATTCACTGGTGAACAATATGTTTGAGCCGCTGCAAAAGGATGTAATGGAGACTGCTAAAAATACAAAAGACAAGCTGGTTATATACAAATATAATGATGACAAGACAAGCTTCACAAGCGATTTGGGAAACGAGGCAATTTACAGGTTTCCTGACAAAATAATATTGATTGCACGCGAGAAAAATGACGAGATGAAGTGCTCCTTGAGGTCGAGCAAAACAATACTGCCTCCCTTGATTGAGAAAGCATTAGCTGGATTAGCGGGGTATGGGGGCGGCCATGAAAACGCATGCGGATTAAGTATTAAAACAAGAGATTTTGATGAGTTTGTTGAAAGGTTTAAAGGGATGATCTAAGATTTTTAAAATAAACAGAATCAAATAATAAAAAAATAAGAAATACTAAACCCCCAATTCCGAGTCATATCCTTATTTCAAGCATGGCATTGCCTGAGCCATTTCCTCTATAATGATCACCTCGGTATTTGACAAATTCACTTAAAGTCTTGAAATTGTTTGAATTGATTATTCTTGGCAGTGATTCTTCAAGTTCCGGAAATTTCATTATAGACCTATCTGTTAGTGAGCTATAGTTGATGGAAAAATATTCAAATTCATGCTGCTGGGCCATGAATTTAAAATAATCATTGCTGCGCACCTGTATTCCATTTGGCGGATTTGAGTTAAAATTAAAAACAACCTGCTTTACAGATTTATTGGCATTTTTAGCACCCCTTAACTGCCAAGCCGTATTCAGATGATGATAATCTTTAGCTAAAGTTATGTCTCCGTTAAAAAAATAAACAGAATGGTTTGAATCTGACATCAATTCGGCTAAATAAGTTGGAGTGCCATATTCATCTGTATCATAACAAGATCCAATATTCATAGGGGCTGCAGCTAAGTTAGAGTTTCCCCATATTCTCTTAACATAAGGCAGGTGTGGCCCGCAATGGATTGCAATATACGGCTCTGAACTTTCATTTTTCATTATTATTTCAAGCAATTTGGAGATTGCTGTTTCAAGTGTATCTTCAGGTTCATTTAGCTCCCCTTTTGACTTTACAAAGGGCTTCCAAAATTTTGCAGCCATTGGATTTGGATTAAGGACAAGGTATTCAATACTTAAAAGAGGATCTGCAACAGTTCCCGCAAATGCCAGGTTAATTGTCATAAAAATCCCCCATAACATCGCCTACATTGATGGTATAAACATTTATTTTCATATTCCTTGGCAGGTTTGTTTTTTTCATTTTAGATTAAGTTAATAATAAAAGCAAAAAAATGTCGGGCCTAAATTACAGGCACTAGAGCCACCACTAGAATCAACACACTAATTTCAATTATCATATTGACATTTAATTTTTTTTGCATTTTTTTAGATTTATATTAAGCATTTAAAATCCACCCTGAGTTCAGAAAAAATTTAAACAATAAAGCGGATTTATTCCACCACTATGACTAGGGCTAGCGCAATCACTGAAAAAATAAGCATAATTTTATTGTTGCTGGCTGTCATTTTAAAACATAAAATTGCAGTAGTATATAAACTTTTTTATTGATTTAATTGTTAGGAATTCCCCATCGCTTGCGATGATTGGGTTTTTGAAAACCAATATGCTAAAATTTTAAGGGAATTCATAACTTTAAAAATACCCCGCCCATTGGGCGATTGGGATTTTTATTTTATTATTTGAGAAAATTTAAGAATAAATGTTTGAATTGCAATAAAAATTATTAGAAATATTAAAAACAAATAAAATTAATTATTCTTCATACCCGAATTGTCTTGCGAAGAAAGGCTCCGGGACTGAAATAAAGTTCCTCAACTGCAGGAACTGCTTGACTTTTGCCTGAATCCTGTAAGCGTCTCTCCAAAGCTCTTTTTCCCTCTTGTCTATCTCCTGATGGATAATCCTTTTTTCATAAACTCCTTTCAGGTTCTTCAATAGCCAGTGATGCTCCCACTGGTGCCTGTAATCCAGCTCTATCCTCGGCCTGAAAAATATCTCAATCTCGCCGTTCTGCACGTTCATCTTCTTGCCCTGCTGGACAACTTCGACATTTTGAAGATAAACTGCATGGGCATCTATATCCAAAAAGTTCTTGAAATAGCCGCTGTATTTCCCCTCAGGAAACTTCTCTGCCCGCCACCAGAACCACATTTCTTTTCCGCCAATATGGATCCCTTTCTGATAAACATTTTCTGAATAAAGCGTCTCTATATCCTCGTGGTCTGCTTCACCATCTACACCTCTCCAGTCTTCCTCAAGAAGAGTCTGATGCAGCATTAAGTAAAGATTTCTCAATGAAAAAACATCCTTGTACTTAATCTTAAATTCAGGTATTGAAACAACTCCGCCTTCTGCAGACATAATCAATTCACTGGAAAACTTATTTATAAAGGTTTTGATTTTGCCAATTTGGAAAAATATTAAAAACAATGCAGAATACTTGGGCAAATGCTAATAGGGATTGTAGGTAAACCGTCATGCGGCAAGAGCACGTTCTTCAAGGCACAGACTCTGGCTAATGTTGAGATTGCAAACTACCCTTTTACAACCATCAAGCCTAACCACGGCACAGGATATGCAAGGGTTGAATGCGTTGACAAGGAATTCAACACAAAATGCAACCCGAGGCTTGGCTACTGCATAGACAGCAAAAGATTTGTTCCTGTAGAGCTACTTGATGTTGCAGGCTTAGTTCCGGGAGCGCATGAAGGAAAAGGCATGGGCAATCAATTTCTTGACGACTTGAACCAGGCAGATGTTTTAATCCACATAATTGATGTTGCGGGCTCAACAAATGACAAAGGCGAGACAGTGCCGCCATTAAGCTATGACCCTGCTAATGACATCAAGTTTCTTGAGCACGAGCTTGACATGTGGTACTTGAGGCTGATTGAAAAGGGGTGGGAAAGGTTTGCAAGAACTGTTAATCAGGAAAAGCCTGAATTGAACAAGGCAGTCGCAAAGCAGCTAAGCTCTATGAGGGTCACAGAGATATTGATGGAAAAAGTTATCCAGAAGCTGCAGCTTGATGCCAATATTATGAAATGGGACAAAAATGTTCTTCTAAATATTGCAACAGAATTGAGGACTGCAACAAAGCCTATGATAATTGCATGCAATAAGATTGATGTCGCTGGCGCCCATGAAAATTTTGAAAGGCTCAAAAAAGAATTTCCGCATCATCTCCTTGTTCCGTGCAGTGCAGAAGCTGAGCTTGCATTAAGGGAGGCTGCAAAGCATGAATTGATAAAATATGTTCCGGGCGATAATAATTTTGAAACGTTGAATGAAAATAAATTGAATGATAAGCAAAAATCCGCACTTAATTTCATAAAAACAGATGTTTTAGAAAAATTCGGCTCTACTGGAGTGCAAAAAGTTCTAGACATTGCCGTATTTGACTTGCTGAAATACATTGCAATTTTTCCGGGAGGAATTAATAAGCTCGAGGATCAGCACGGCAACAGGCTGCCCGACTGCTTTCTTATGCCGCCAAAGACAACAGCATTAGACTTTGCGTTCAGGCTCCACACCGATTTAGGAAATCATTTCATAAAAGCCATCGATGTAAAGACCAGAAGGCCTGTCGGGAAAGAGCACATTTTGAATAATCGGGATGTTATTGAGATAGTTACAAGCAAATAGTCAATTTTTGTGTACAAACTTTTTAGTAGTTACAATAGAAAATTTAATAAACCTGTAACCAAACTAATGGTTCATGACTGGGTTGTTTTCAGAAAATTACAAGGTATTAATTTTTACAGTAATGCTTGTCCTTGGATTGTTCGTCGCTGGAGTCGTATTAAAGCCTATAATAATCGGTTACAGCACGTACAACAAGATAAAAAATTCTGATTACTCCATTGAGGATTATGCGAAGAACGTCAAGCAGCTTGAAAGCAGCCTGATAGCCGCAAATGCCAACTTGTCATTATGTTCTGAATTCAATAAAAAGCTGCTATCGGAGTTTGACAGCAGCATCGGAAAATACTCTGAATGCAAGACAGAATTAGGCAACCTAAAAGTAAACGGCACAGTTGCGTCAAAAGAATATGAATACAATTTGAAAAATTTAAATTCAGAAATAGTGGACTTGGGAAAGGCATTGGAAAATTTAAAACAGCAGAGGGCAGAAGAAATTAAAAAACTGCAGGATGAAACTGAAAAGGAAATTAGTGACCTAAAATCACAGTATGACCTGCTTGCAAGAAACACAGCCAATAACATGTGCTGCAAGGCAAAGATTGACAATCCCAAAATAAATTATTACAATGTAGAAAACAACAGGGTTGTTTGCGCTGAATCTGGGCAATTTGCAATTTCCTGCTAACAATCTGAAACCATTACTTTTATAAACAAAATTAAAATCTTAGTGTCTTGTGCGCTGGTGGTCTAATGGCTACGGCCTTTTTCAAAAATTGGCTGCCGTGAATGACTGCGGCCTTCCAAGCCGCGTGTCCGGGAAATTACAAGCATTGCTTGCGATTCGGAAATTCGAATCCCGGCCGGCGCACCTTGCTTCTGGTTGAATGCTCGACTGCACTACAAACTTTTTAAGAGTGCGTCTCTCCGAGGTGACAAGATGGCAGAAGACGATATTTACGGGAGCAAAGGACGCTACGAGCGGTTTAAATCGAATCTTGAATTGCAGCTCGTGGAGCCTGGTCGACGGCGCAAGGGGAGAGGCAGCGTCGGAAAATACCAATGCGCCAACGCGGAGAATCTGGTTTATTTCAAAAAGCTGTTCGCGCATTTCGAAGCGAAGGACCTTTCGTACATCCGCCGCAACCGCGTTCTTCAGTCAATGCGAACGGTAGCACACTTGACGACGAAGAATCTGGAGGCGTGCACGAGAGACGACATCAACCGAATCGTGGCAACAATGCATGAGGTGTACCGCACGCCAAAAAGCAAAGAGACGTTTATCAAGGAGATAAAATACATTTTCAAAGTTCTTTTGCCAGAGAAAGACGCTGACGGCAGGCCCGACGAGACGATTGTGCCGTACGTCGTCAGACATCTGTCGTGCCGAATGGACAGAAGCCGGGAAAGGCTGCGGCAGGACAGGCTCACCGTTGAGGAAATTGAAAAGGTTGTCAGCTACTTCAGCAGCGACCCAAGAATTCAGGCGTATCTGACGCTGTCGCTTGAGAGTCTGGCGCGGCCGCAGGAGCTTCTTTACGTCAAAGTCGGTGACGTCGAGCTTTTCGATGAATACGCCAAGGTTTTTATCAGTGAGCACGGGAAAGAGGGTGTCGGGCTCCTTCAATGCATTGACAGCTACCCATATCTCTTGAAGTGGCTGAATCTCCA
>CAYNCK010000034.1:0-2004 GCA_964396095.1 uncultured Methanosarcinales archaeon | reverse complement strand
CACCAAGGCTTTTAAATCCTGATTTGACTCATGTCCTTATAACCGCCCCGCCAAGTCAGGAAGAAGGGAAGGGGACTCAAAGTCAGAACTTCGGAGAACGACTCAAATGACGTTTCATGGATTTAATGTATTTGTTTAGCTGATTTCTGATTTTTTGTTGTTCTATATTCTGTAGTAGCGAAGTCTTTATATCTTAATGTAGTTACATTGTAACTACAATGAAAGCATGGATTGAAATGAAGATGAAAGGTTTAGAAGCGATAGAGAAAGTGGCTCAAGCTGGTGGTAATAGTGCGAGAGTCTATGTGCCAAAGCATTGGCAGGGAAAAAAAGTAAAAGTGGTGCTGCTCGAACCATGAAATTCTATTGTGACAAGCAAGAGTTGAAGAAGAAGTCCAAGGATGAGCTTGTCAATGATCTTTATGATTCTCTTGTTGAGAATGATAAGCTAAAGCGTGAGCTTCGCAAATATAAGAATCCAAATACTCCTCCTTCAGCTCATCCTCATCTAAAGTCTACTTTCTCAAATACGGTAGCGGTGAAGCCGCACCAGAGGGGTGCTCCAGAAGGGCATACGGGGACAACGAAGCCAAAAATAGAAACACCTCATGAACGCCATATTTTTGGAGAAGAATGTCCTAATTGCCAAAGCAAAAGTTTTCAGGTGATTGGTCAAAGAGTTCAACAGCAGGAAGAGATACCGCCGGATATTCAGCCAGAAGCAGTAAATATCACTCGTGACATTTGCAAATGCAATAAATGTAATCTTAAATTTTTGGCACGAGATAACCAAACCCCTCTTCAGGGAAAGTTTGGAATAAATCTGATGGTGCTGGTTATTTTTCTGAAATTTATTGTGAGAGGAGTCTTGCGAAAAACAACCTGTTTTTTAGAAGCAAGCTTTGCACTAAAGCTTGCGCCTGCCACCGTACAAGCGATTATTGAAAGAGCAGCTCAATCTGGGAAAAAGGAATATTTTGCATTGAAATCAAAAATTAGATCTTCAAAGCTTCTTTACATCGACGAGACCAGCTTCAGCGTTCTAGGAAAGAACTGGTGGGTGTGGGTTTTTCGGTCAGACACAGATTTGTTATTGGTCATTAGAATCAGTAGAGGAAATAACGTACTCGAAGAAATACTTGGAAAAGACTATGCAGGCATAGTTGTCTGTGACTGCTGGCGCGCCTATGATTTCCTCAGCAATGCTGTTTTACAGCGCTGCTGGGCACATTTGCTTCGCAAATCCAAAGAACTCGATAGTATTACTGGCAAGCATGTCCACAAAAAACTCACAGCACTTTTTGATGAGATAAAAAAATTCAACACCACAGAAAAAAGCGAGAAGCAAAGACTTCGAAAGTATACGCAAATGACGAAGAAGTTGCAGAAGATAATTGCTTATTATTCGCGCTATGAAGAATGCGAGGTAGTTACAAAGTACATTAATTTTCATATTGAAAGTTGGTTTACCTGCATTAAAATTGCAGGAGTACAACCAACTAATAATTATGCAGAACAAGCCATTCGTGAAACCGTTTTGGTACGTAAAATTATTGGAGCATTCCGCTCCATAGAAGGAACCAAAACATATGAAATTCTCGCTTCTCTCATTGCTACATGGCAACTACAGAAAATTGACATTAAGAAAGAATTAACCAGAATGCTATCAACAAACCTCTGCTAAAGAGCTAAACAAATACGTTTTTTCTATTTCAATCGAACCCTCAAAATTTTCTTGATCTACGACACCACTAAAACGTACATCATTTATTGCGACAATAAATGATTTTCCCAATTGAAATGCTCGACAATCTTCTATTGTAACTGTCTCGAGTCCGGGAAGTTTATGATCATACCAAGACTGCCCAATAAGTACGTATGCCAATTGATTATAACAAATGAGTGCGTCAACAGCATTCAAATGACCAGTATGCTCTACATAAGTTGAACTCCGTACCCTGAACTCACCAAATGCCTTTGGAAATTCCATGTCAACTGCGAGCG
>CAYNCK010000033.1:0-28445 GCA_964396095.1 uncultured Methanosarcinales archaeon | reverse complement strand
AGATTGAAAATATCAAGGACACGGAAGAATTCAAAGAGCTGGAATTGCTCCACAAATCAGGAGTCAAGCATGTTGACATTACGGATATTTCAAAATCAATTGTTGGAAGGACAAGCATAAATCGGTTTGTCAAGGACATGCTTTCAGGCGCAAAATCAAAAATCATAATTGTAACTACAAGCGAGCATCTTGAGAGGATTGCAAAATTGCTCAAGGGCCTCGTTCAGGGATTTGCAAAAAAAGAAGTTAAAGTTCGGCTTTTCTCGCCTTACAACAAGAATGTGGCAAAGAAGCTGCAGAATATCGAGCAGGTTGAATTCAATGCCAATACCACGTTCATCAGCGTTGACAGCAAGGAAATGCTTTTCATGGTTTCAAACCAGTCAGTTGCTCCCGATTACGAGGTTGCAATCTGGGTCAACAGCCCTTTCTTTGTGAATACGGTAAATATTCTTTTTGAAGAAAGTATGAAGTGACTAACTAAAAATATTTAAAATCAAAAAATTAAAACAATAAAATGAAAAGTCTAGCTGATTATGTAAGGAATGGTATTGGATTTGTTGCCTTAGCTACTAGTATATCAATGGCTGCGCAGCCTTCAAGTGTTGAATTTGTGGCAAATTACATAAGCAGCCATGGAACTGACATTGTATATAAACTAAATGAAAAAAGGGTTAATGCAAAATCTGTCAATCTCGGCGGTATTGATTATATCACATTTACATCGGATGGCGATAAATACTTGGTGGTTAAAGATGATAAAAAGGATATTGTCGACAAGGAAAGGGACGGCAAGATTGAGACTGGAGTTGGGGATAAAAGAGTAGACGCCTCTCTTCAAGCACTTTTTGATGCCAGAATTGGCGCAGCTGAGGCAAGAATTAACCACGAACAAATGCAAAATAAATATAATGGCATACAGATTTACACACGTCCTAAACCAGGCGAACCACATTAGTAAGATAAAGTATTAATGTTCTGATCAAGATGGTCAATCTGAAAACAGAATTGCCGCTTTCTAAAAACAGGGGAAAGATTGCTCTTGGCGAAGTTTTGCTTGATTTAAATTCTAAATTTCCTGAAGGTTTTTATGCGCACGAGGCATCCAAATTTCTTAAAAAATTGTTTGGGGATGATGTTCCGGAAAATTTGAGGACAGAACTACGAATTAGGTATATTAATCAATGGTCATCTGTTTATTCCAATTTAGCTCAGCTTGGTTACTTGGAATCTGTGAGAGAAAGATCAAAAAGATATCTTTACTCAGTCATCCCTGATGTGGCAAAAGGAGTCCAGCCACCAATGCCCATAGTTTGGTATGAATTTTCTTTACCGCAAGATATGGGAAAACTTGTTGATTATTATCAAGAAGTATTAGTCATTAATATTGGAAAACAACTAGTAGAAGAATTGGAAAAAATAATTCTAAATAATAGGGAAGCTTTGCAAAAAATGGCTGCTTTGAAGAGAAAATCCCCTCAGGATTATGCTAACATTGCCGGTCTGTATTTAGATGGGCTATTGAAGGGTAATAAAAAAATATGAATAGAAAAATTTTGAATTTAATATTAAAAAATGAAGGTTAAATAAAATGGAAGAATTAATTCAAAAATTTCCAAAATCAATGCAACAATTGTCAAGGTCCGAACAAGGCTCTAATCCTATTTTTTATTTGTCATCTGATTTTGATACTTTTAGGAGGACAGAAGTAAAATATACTGATTTTTATTACAACAGCATCGACGAGCTTGTAAGAACAGCAAGAACGCATGATCCTTCTATAGAGGGTTCGGATGAATATTTTGTTCTAAAGGAAGGGTTAATGCATGAAAGCCTGCATTTGACTTTACTGACAAAAACCGAGTTAAAAAATCTTGTTGTAAGCTTTCAATACAATTTTAGGGAGCGCAAGCCAAAAATTATCATACCGGGCATATGGAATGAAAGACCACCTGGTGAAAATGGTGAAATACATATTAAGCCTCTTGAAGTCGCTGTAAATTTATTGCTTGGAGTTAAAATAAAAAAAGAATTTGAAAACAACGCCCCCTTTGACTGGAACTATAATTTTTTTGACTATGTAAATATCTGGCATTAAGGATCAGAATACGGATAATCAATAATGAAACAAAATACTATAAAATAATCCAAAATGGAAACACAAACTTACACTTCGCCAAGGGATTATATTCAGAAAGCACCGTACACGTCAATTAAGGTGCCTCTTCGGCAATTGGAAACTGAGGCAGGCAAAGTTCAGCTTAGCCTTAATTTAAGTGATTTGGAGAAAGCAATTATTGGGTATGTTGCAGCCGCTCCTTTACAGGTAAATGGAATTAGTCCAAAGCCCGGGATAAGAACTTATAATGAAATTCATGAGCTTGTTTTTGAGTATTTTAAAATTTATGAACCGAAAAAAATAAAATATGCCATTGCCAGATTCATAACGAGCTTAAAATCCAATAAAGACCGATTAAAACGGCCTTTAGTCCAGCAGCTGCTAACCCATTACCGACGTCTTAAGAATGAAAATCCCTCCCAAATAAGCTACGAAGATTTCTATCCTAAAGATTTCAAAAAAGCTCTTCCAAGAGAGAGGCCGTTGAGGAAGGATTACGGAGATATTATACGAAACTTAAATCACAAGGGATTGATCCAATCAGGAGGAGGAGGCAGGGGCAGTTATTTTAATATAGGGCCATGGGCAGTTAAATTAAAATTAGACCGCAATCTTTAAATACTACCTAGATATAACACATTATAAGAAATTCTAATAAGGTTCTAATAATGGATATTCAAGAAACCAAAACAGGAACAACAACTATAGGGATAGTTTGCAAAGACGGATTAATATTAGCGGCAGACAAGAGAGCTACATCCGGCTATTTAATTTCATGGAAAAAGTTTGACAAGATAATCAACATTACGGACAACATTGCAGTTACTGTTGCAGGAACTGTTTCTGATGTTCAGCTTCTCGTTAAATACCTTAAGGCAGAGCTTAAATTAAAGGATATTAGGACAGGAAGAGATTCAACAGTAAAGGAAGCCTCAAGCCTTCTGGCAAATTTTGTTTACAACAACATAAGGAAGATGAGCCTGATTCCGGGAATCTCGCATTTCATTGTCGCAGGCAAAGACTCGTCAGGATTTCATCTATATGATTTAAGCCCTGACGGCTCGATTGTTGAGGTTGATGATTACATCTCATCGGGCTCAGGATCTGTGATGGCTTTCGGAGTTTTGGAAACACTTTACAAGAAAGGATTAAGCGTTGATGAAGGTGTCAAGCTTGCAGCAAAAGGCGTCAATGCAGCTGTACAGAGGGATATAGCATCAGGAAACGGGGTTGACATTGTCACAATCACAAAAGAAGGCATAAAAAAAGTCTTCTCAAAAGAGATTGAATACAGGATTGAGGTATAGGTTCTAAGTTCATTGTCACAAAATCAATAAATTAATTACGTCTGAAAAACAATTTACTGGGCTTTTGAGCATTAAACAAATTAAGATTTAAATTATTATTTTTAAATTCAGATTAAATTTTTTAAATAGTGTTAATGGCAAAAGAAATGTATTTGACTTATTTTTTTATATTAGTAATGAAAAAATAGTTTATTGAAAGTGCCCAATTTGTCAAGTGCAAGAAGAAGAAAAACATAAAGTAAAGGAAAACTTGAACTGAAAACACATTAACCAAAAATCCATTAACATTAAATAAAAAATCCAATATCACTCAGGGTGAGATTCTAACGATGAGTGAGAATAAATATCATTAAAAAAATTAAACTTAAATTCATTAAAAAATTAACTAATAATATACCAAATAAAATTATCAAAAAATAAAATGCCCGACATTACAAAAGAAATTCTGAAGAATCTGCCTGAAAACAAGATAAGCGACATAAATTTTGAAGGCGCTAATATAGTTCTCTACACAAAGGACAAGGATTTTTTCCTCAACAACAACGGGATAATCAAAAGGATTGTTGATGACATAAAGAAAAGAGTTGAGCTTAGGCCCGACCCCAGCATTTCTATGGACACGGAAGAGGCTGAGAAGTTGATTCGTTCTATAATTCCCGAAGAAGCTGGAGTTGACCAGGTAATTTTTGACACACACAGAAGCAGGGTTATTATTGAGGCAGACAAGCCTGGGCTTGCCATAGGAAAACAAGGCTCAATTCTACGGGATATACGGCTCCAGACTTTGTGGGTTCCATTAATAAGAAGAAAGCCCGCCATTCGCTCAAAATTAATCGAGAATATCCGCGCAGTTCTCTATCAAAACAGCGACTACAGAAGGAAATTTCTCGACAAGGTCGGGCACAGGATTTATGACGGCTGGAAAAGGGAAAAAAAGAATGAATGGATAAGATTGAGTTATCTCGGTTCAGGCAGGCAGGTTGGAAGAAGCTGCATATTATTGCAGACACCTGAATCAAGAGTTTTGCTTGACTGCGGAATAAATGTTGCATCAAATGAAAAGCCATACCCCTACCTTGAAGCCCCTGAATTTGATATCAACGAATTGGATGCTGTGATTTTGAGCCATGCCCACATGGACCACTGCGGATTTATTCCATATCTTTACAAATTCGGATACAAAGGGCCAGTTTATTGCACAGAGCCTACAAGGGATGTTGCTGCATTGCTATTGCTGGACTACATCAAAATACAGCGGGCCGACGGGTCTAATCCGATATTTACGTCTGAAGAAATAAAGGAGATGATGAAGCACACAATTACTTTAGAATATGATGAAGTAAGCGATGTTACCCCTGATGTCAGAATCACAATGTACAATGCAGGCCATATTCTTGGCAGCGCAATGGTGCATATGCACGTCGGCAACGGTCTGCACAATATTTTGTACAGTGCCGACCAGAAATATGGAAGGACATTATTGCTTGAGCCCGCAGTTACAATGTTCCCAAGGCTTGAAACTTTAATGCTTGAAGCAACTTATGGCGGAAAGGAAAACATTATGCCCCACAGGAACGAGACAGACGAGGAGCTGATGAACATAATCAAGGATACAATCGCTAAAGGAGGCAAAGTTCTAATTCCAACTCTCGGGGTAGGGAGAGCGCAGGAAGTCATGCTTGCTGTCGAGCAGATGGTGAGGGAAGGAAAAATGGATCCAATTCCGGTATACATTGACGGAATGGTTTGGGATGTAACTGCAATTCACACAGCTTACCCCGAATATCTGAACAATTCCGTCAGGAAATTAATTTTCCACAAAGACCAGAACCCATTTTTAAATGAAATATTCAAGAGAGTAGGATCGCAGAAGGAAAGGATGGATGTAGTTGAGAACGAAGGCTCATGCGTCATTATTGCCACCTCAGGCATGCTTACAGGAGGCCCATCTGTTGAATACTTGAAGCAGCTTTGCGACAACCCAAAGAATGCAATGGGGTTTGTAAATTACCAAGGCGAAGGCTCTATGGGAAAAAGAATCCAGCAAGGGGAGAGGGAATTTACTTTTTCAGATGGGGGAAAGCAGGAAATGCTCCAGATAAAAATGCAGATTTACACTGTTGAAGGCTTCTCAGGCCATTCCTCAAGAAACCAGCTGATGAATTTCGTTGCAAAATGCGAGCCAAGGCCGAAAAAAGTAATCATCAACCACGGCGAGAATTCAAGATGTTTGGATTTGGCCAGTTCTATACACAAAGGATTCAGGATAGAAACAGTTGCCCCAAGGAATTTGGAAGCTGTAAGGGTGAAGTAAGTTTGATTCTTGGGAAAAGTTCGTTAAACTTATGCAATCGCTGTTAAATGCCTTTTGAACTACGAAGTTCTCAAAAGTTTCGTCAGAAAAGTTGGTGGGCTTAACGATTACTACAACAAAAAGGCAGAAATAATTAAATACATGCTTATTGTAAAATAATACAAAGTAGATTAAATGACAAAAAATATGATAATGTTTAGTATTTTTATTTTATTGATTCTTAGTAGTTGCACACTAACAGTTGAAGACCAACGATGAGAAAAGTATAAAGTCAATATTCAAAAGATAGATGAGAAAAAAGAGACCCATCCCCCTATTAACAAAGATGTTCCAGCCATAGTTGATAAAGAAATTAAAGCGATTCAATTGACAGGTAACTCTATGCGAGAATCCGAGCCAAAAGTTTCTCAAGATTACATTATTTGGATTACAATAGAAACCGATGAATTATATAATAAATCCCTTTATGTTGCTCTTTATAATATTAATACAGGTTTAACAAAAAAACTCTACATCTGGGATAAAAAATATGTTGGTGACGACTTTAGGAAAGATACTTTACTACCCTGGCCTACTATTCAAATTTATAAAAATTGGATTGTTTACTCTGTTGGGATGTACAAAGTTTATTTTTATGATATTGATAAAGATGAGTCATATCTTATATATGAAGAAAAAGAAGGAGTGATAAGACCTAGAATTGTAACATATTTTGACAATGGAGGAATAATTATAGAAAATAGGTGGGCAGATTTTTTAAGAATACGAACCCAATTGGGCAAAAATAATATTGATTTATTTAATAAAATTCCAATTGATTACATCCCAAATTTCTATTATTTTGATGGAAATAATGTTTATTACGGGAACATGGGGAGATATGATACAACCTTACAAAAAGTGACCGGTAGATTATTTCTTCCAGATAGTTCTGATTATACTTATGGATTCCCAATAGATTCGGATAAAGTTATTTATATTAAAAATAAATTAAAAATAGCTGATTTTAAAACTAATTTAGTCGAAGATTTTAAATTTGATTTTGATCTACAAAGTATCCAGTCAAATAGACCATTATTTTATGATAAAGATGATAATATTTTGATAGTCCCACAAAACAGTGTTATATTTGCCCTATATCTTAATTTAGGTAAAAAACACGAAATAAGAATTGTTGAAGGAGTAAACCCTAGTGCAGTAGATTATGATGAAGATACTAATATCTTAACATGGGTTGATATAAGAGATCGGTATAGTGGTAAGTATTTGCCACATACAGACGTAGCAGATATATACATGGCAAAGGTTCCTAAAAATTAACGTTTCTTTGGTAAATACGACCAAAAAGTTTATATACAATAAATGAATACTAGTATTCAAAAAATGAGTAATACTATTCAAAATACAAAAATTGATGAATTATCTCTAAATATAATAGAGTTAGTTTCAAAGTACCCTTTTGAAGCATTTACAATAGATAAAATTAATGATTTGATTTCAAAAGATGAAGATACAAGCTATGCAACCATATATCGTAAAATCGAAACTTTAGTAGAACAAGGTATTTTAACCAAATCTATGTATGGCATGGCTAGCCAAATAAAAATAAATTTAAAAAATGAAAAAACTATATCTTTATTGTCATTAATTGAAGCGAACAATTTTGAAAAATTCTTTAGGAAATTGAAAGGGAACCTTTCAATAAGTATAAGTGAAATAATAAAAGACACTATTGAATTATCCGATGTAAAATGTGTGCTAATATTTGGAAGTTATGCAAAGGGAACTCAAATAAAAGAAAGTGATTTAGATATTCTTGTTATAGAAGAACCTTCAAAAGCGGTAACAAAGAAGAATTACGAGACTTATCTTAAAGCCATCAGAAGTTCAATGATGGGCATATTAAAGACAAGCGAATTAAGAGGCGGTCCAAAAATCAATCCAATAATAATAATCAATGAAGAGCATAGAGAAATGATTCTTAATAAAGAGAATAACGTTGCAAAAGAAGTACTTTTAAATCATATAATTTTAAAAGGCCATAGATCATATTGGGAAGAGATTGCTAGGTGTATTCATGTTAAGTAAGAGAGAACTTAAAGAAAAATATGAAGAGTTGTTCAGTAGTCCAAGTTTTTCTCTAAGAAAAGATTCTGACCAGAAAAAATTTAGTGAGGATTATTTAAAAAAAGCAAGGCATAATCTTGAATTAGCCGGGATTTTGGATGAAATATCTAGGAAAGAAGATAAAAAGAAAGCTATTGAGATTCATTTAGCTAGTCAATATTTTGATTGGGTAATAATAACTTCATATTATGCAATGTATTTGGCCGCAACTTCTGCTTTGGCAAAAATTGGATTAAAATCCAACGACCATGATGGATCAATAACAGCACTGGAATACAATTATTGTATTGAAAGAAATCTTCTTTTAAGAAAACATATAGAAATGATTGAAAATGCAAAGTTTGGAAGGGAGGATATTCAAAAGATAGATGAGGCTAAAAAGGGAAGAATTAGCGTTCAATATACAGTTTCTCAAAAATATGGAGAAAACGAGGCAAAGAGAATCCTAAAAGATGCTAGAGAATTTGTAAACAAGATAACTGAAATACTAAAATAGCCTTTTTGTCGTAACGATATATTACTAAGTCCACCAAAATAGGCTTTGAAAGATAAGATTTATATACTTTTGCCCTTAAGTAAGATTTATGGAAGAAAAATCATTATTGCTGAATTTAACAGGAGAAATGCCCCTGTTCAAGATAATTGATTTTCTGCTGGAAAACAAAGGAATGGATTTCAGCAAATCTGACATTTTAAAAGGAGCTGAAATTTCAAGGGCTTCATTGTTTAATTACTGGAATGAAGTTGAGAAGCATGGAATTGTAAAAGTTACAAGAAGTTTTGGAAAGACAAAACTTTATACATTAAATGTAAAAAATCCGTTAACGCAGAAAATAATAGAATTGGAAAAAACGCTTATCGCGGAATCAATGGAAAAAGCTGCCAGAAAAAGAGAAATTCTTGTTGAGCATTGAAATTTACAATAACCTTTAAATAACCACCTTTAATCTTTTTTCTTAATGGACAATCAAATCAAGCAAAACTATATCAAGGCAGGAAGAATCTCCGCTGAAGTTCTTGAATACGGAAAATCTCTGATTAAAAAAGGAAATTCCCTGCTTGATGCAACAGAAAAGATTGAAAAGAAAATCTTTGAATTGGGAGGAAAGCCGGCTTTTCCTGTCCAGATGGCGTTAAACGAAGTTGCTGCGCATTTCTGCCCGCTGGAAGATGACGAAACTGTTTTTGAAAACCAGGTCGTAAGCCTTGACTTAGGAGTGCATGTTGACGGAGCTATTGGCGATAATGCTTATACTATTGATTTGTCAGGAAGTTATAATAATTTAGTCAAAGCCGCACAGCATGCTTTGGCAGAAGCATTGAAGATTGTCAATGTTGGAACTGAATTAAGGGAAATTGGTAAAACAATAGATGAGACAATCAAAAGCTACGGCTTCAATCCAGTAAGAAACCTTTCAGGTCACGGGCTTGATGTTTATAATATCCATACAAAACCTACATTGCCTAACTTTGACAACGGTGACAAAACAAAATTAACTAAAGGAATGGCATTTGCTATCGAGCCGTTCGCAACAACAGGAACCGGAATTGTTTCTGAAAAAGGCCATCCCACTGTTTTCATGCTTGAACGAAAAAAGCCCGTAAGAAGCCCTATAACAAGGGAAATTTTAAAAGAAATTGAGTCATATGATAATCTTCCTTTTGCAGAAAGATGGCTCATAAAAAAGTTTGGCGCAAAAGCGAATTTTGCATTGAGGGAATTAACTCAGCTTGGAATGATTCATCAGTTCCCCACTTTAGTTGAGTCAAGCAACGGAATTGTAACGCAGGCAGAGCATTCAATTCTTATTGATGATGGTGGGGAAGTTATTGTTTTGACGAAAATTTGATTTGTTAAAAACCATCATTCAAAGACTATTATAACATTTCCTGTATATTAAACGAAAGATATTAATAATAGTAATCAAAATAATCAATTGTTAGTGTTTTAAGATTCGTTTAAATCAAATGGGTCAATCTGTACAATTAATGCAACATCAATCTGCTTCTCAGGGACATCTTTCTGCTGAAGAATTATTTGCTAACCAATATAGCATGATTGGCAAATCTCCTGCAATGGGAAGGGCGTATAGGGATATAAAAGAAGTTGGTCCGCTGGGCGTGCCTGTGTTAATACAAGGAGAAAACGGCACAGGAAAAAGGATGGTTGCACAGGCAATATACGACACTTACCGGAAGGGTAAAGAAATGCCTTTAGTGTCTGTTTACAGTGGGGCAGATATGTCACTTTTGGCTCCAGAACATACTGATTCAGGGCAAAGAGTTATTCTTGTCAATGAGATAGTGGATATGGATTTGGGACTCCAAGCTAGGGTATTGTCAATTTTAAAAGAAGGCGCTACAATCCATGGCAGGGAAAATGTGGAAAGCCGAGTAATAGCTACCACGACTAGGGATTTAAAGGAAGCATTAAAAACAGCAAAATTTAATCCAAGCCTTTACCATAGGCTTAATGAGGTCGTTATATACCTGCCCTCCCTATCCGAGAGACCGGAAGATGTCCCTATTTTGGCGAGGCATTATTTTGATATTCTCATGAGAAGATACGATAAAAAAGTAACATTAACAGATGATGCCGTACAATTTCTTTCTGATCATGCTTGGAGTGGAAATATAACAGAATTAATTAACGTCATTTCACGTGCAGTTATGTCGTCCAATGGTGGCACTATAAATGAGAATTTTCTTGCTGGGTTGGAAACACAAGGGATGGCAAGACATTAAGGCTAAAGTTTAAGCCTCAAAATAACTTCTTCAAATACAAGCAATTCTTCTTTTCCTGATTTCATGTCCCTCAATTTTATTTTATTCTCTTCAAGCTCCTTTTTTCCAAGAAGTAATACAAACGGAATGCCCAATGAGTTGGCATACTCCAGATTCTTGCTCGGTCCCTTTTCGTTCAGGTCAATGTCTGCATTTATTCCATCATTTCTTAATTTCTGAACTAATTTAATGCCTTCGGCTATAGTCTTGATTGGAATGACATAGACTTTTGTGTTTGTTTTCTTTAAAATTTTCTGCTTATAGAGCAAAGCATCATAAATCCTGTCGACCCCGAAGCTCACCCCAACAGCAGGATAGCCATCTTTGCCTAGAAAACCGCCAATCATTTTGTCATACCTTCCGCCAGCGCAAACTGAACTCTTCACTTCGCTGTCTTTCAGGAAAGTTTCAATCACAGTACCGGTATAATAAGATAATCCTCTTGCAAGCGAAACATCAAAATCAACTTCCAGCTTTATATTTTTCAAATAATTAATTACCTGTTCGATTTCATTCAGGCCTTCAGATTCTTTCAGTATGTTTTTTAGCTGAGACATTTTTTGATTATTATCGCCATTAATGCTTATCATATCAACTATTTTGTCAATTTTTGATATTTCAATTTTTTGCTCTTTTAATTCATTTTTTACAGCATTTGAGCCGAATTTTTCCAGCTTGTCAATTGAGAGAATAATATTTTCCTGTATTTCCTTTTCAATGCCGCAGTAATCAAGAATGTCATTCAGCAGTTTTCTGCTGTTTATTTTTATGTTAATTTCCAAATTTAATTTAATAAATGCTGAATATATTGAGGCAATTATTTCAGCATCAGTTGCCATTGATGACGAGCCAATCACATCAACATCGCATTGGGTGAACTGCCTGTATCTTGCCGTTGCAACAGGCCCGTCCCTAAAAACTTCCCCTATCTGGTATCTCTTGAACGGCATTTTAATTACAGGATTCATGCCAACATACCTGCATAATGGGACACTTAAATCATATCTTAAGCCCAATTCCCTGCTTCCCTGGTCTTTAAGCCTGAAAGTTTCTTTCAGAATTTCAGCTCCCCCTGCATATTTTGAAGACAGCACGTCAAATCTTTCCAAAACGGGTGTTTCAAGAGGGGCAAATCCATAAAGCTCAAAGATTTCCTTTAGAGTGTTTACTATCATGTCCCTTAATATCTTCTCTTCGGGCGAAAAGTCCCGAGTTCCTTTTGGCAGCTGCAGTTCCATAGTAATATACTAGTTTGATTTTAATTTAAATAGTTTTGCCTAATCTCAGTTCAATTGATTTATTGTGAGCATCAAGCCCTTCAATCTTGCTTAATGTTAGCGCAGTTCCGGCTAACTTTTTCACTCCTTTTTCCATAACCATCTGGTAGGTTTGCAGTTTAACAAAATCTTTAACGCTAAGTCCGCTTGTAAATCTTGATCCCCCATTGGTAGGCAAAACGTGGTTCGTGCCGCTGCAATAGTCCCCAAATGCCTCTGCCGAGTATTTGCCTAAAAACAAAGAGCCATAGTTAGTCAGCCTGCTGATGTATTTTTCAGGATTTTTTATTTGAAGCTCCAAGTGTTCAGGCGCTACATTGTTTGCAATACCAATAGCATCTCTAATATTATTTACAAAAATAATTTTTAAATTTTTAATGGATTTATTAACAATTTCTTTGGTCTTCAGGCTATCAATTTTATTTTTTAAATCAATTTTTACTTTTTTTAGAAGGCTTGCTGAATTTGTTACAAGAAAAGCTTTCACATTTGCATCGTGCTCGAGCTGCGCCAAAATATCCAATGATACAAATTCGCAATTAGCTGAATTGTCTGCAATAATCATAATTTCACTTGGGCCTGCAAGAAAATCTATTCCGCAGTCGCCATAAACCTGCTTTTTAGCTTCCGTAACATATATATTCCCCGGACCGACAATTTTATCAACTTTAGGGATTTGATTTGTTCCGTATGCCATGGCTGCAATCGCCTGCGCGCCTCCAATTTTAAAAATTTTGTCGGCTCCTGAAATATCTGCTGCTACAATTGTTTCCGGCCTTATTTTTGGAGAGCAGGCAATAATTACTTTGGCTCCGGCTAATCTTGCAGGTATTATGCACATCAATGCAGTTGAAGGAAGCGGATAATTCCCTCCCGGAATATAAACCCCAATTTTTTCAATTGGAATCACCCTTTGCCCTAATGTTACTCCATTTTTCTTAACTTCAAAATTCTTGAATTGCCTAAGCTGCTGTTTAGCAAAGAACTCTATGTTTCTTTTGGCAAATTTTAGGGCCTTAAGTGTTTCCTTATCGACTTCGTTATAAGCCTGGTTAATCTCCTGTTTTGTGATAATAAATGAATTTAAATTAATCTTATCAAATTTCTTAGTGTAATATCTAACAGCCGCATCTGCCTTGTTCTTCACATCTTCAATTATCTTATTAACAATTTTCATCTTCTTCGTCTCCACAACTCATTTTCAATATCCTTAACATCAATTCCATTTTTAGCCATTAAGATAAAAATAAAATAAAGCAAATCTGAAACTTCCCAAACTAAATTATTTTTATCTTGGTAATTTAAGATTTCCAAACATTCCTCTTTTATCTTTTGTTTAATTTTATTTTCATTAGCCGCTATTTTTGAAGTATATGACTTATTTCTTGGATTCTTTATTCTATCTGCCACCAAATCATATAATTCCTGAAAACTGAAATTTCTCTCACCAAAACAAGAATACCGGCCGTAGTGACAGGCAATATTTTTTTGCCTGACAGTGAATAATAAAGTGTCCTTATCACAGTCATATCTAACTTGGATAATATCCTGATAGTTTCCAGAAGTTTCTCCTTTCGTCCAAAGACTTTTCCGTGATCTGCTGTAATAAGTTGCCTTGCCTTCCCTGAACGTTTTAAATAATGATTCCTTACTTGAAAAAGCCAGCATTAATACCTGATTTTGCTCATCCTGAACAATTGTGGGTATCAATCCATTATTTTTACCGAAATCCAAAAGAGAAACAAAAGCCTCGTCCAATTTTATCTTTCCAATATACATAGCCATCCCTAATTGAGAGTTTATCCCTAAATTTTCCAATAATTTAATTTCACTTATAAAAGAAATTCCCCCGGCAACTGTCATATTATTTTGCGTTAACTCCTTTAGTTTCTTGATTTTCCCAATATCGATGCCCTTCATCAGACCTTCCCGGTTTACGTCAGTAAAAAGAAATTCGCAGCAATATTGCTCCAGGTCCTGCATTACTTCTTTCGGAGTCTTATTGGTTTTTGAAGTCCAACCTTTATTTACGACAACATTATCTTTTGAATCAATAGCCACAATCACCCTGTCTCGTGGAAGCTGTTCTAAAAATTTTGGGATTGCTTTTGTTCCAATAATAATCTTTTTAGCTCCGGCTTGCAAAATTTCATTGGCTCTTTCTACAGTTCTTATTCCTCCTCCAACCCTGCAATCTGCGATTTTACAAATTTTCTTAATCAATTCAAGGTTGTCTCCTTCTCCAAATGCAGAATCCAAATCAACTACGGCAATTTCTCCGTATTTTTTGAATTCAAGAGCTAATTCTAGCACATCCTCTCTTTCAAGCACTTTTTCCTTCCCTTGTATTAGCTGCACGGCTTTTCCGTTCATTAAATCTATGCTTGGAATTATCATATTCTTATCCCCAACCCTTTCTTTTGCAAATACCTTTTAACTTGATTTATTGAGTATTTTTTATAGTGGAATATAGAAGCAGCTAAAGCTGCATCTGCTTTTCCTTCTTTTAGAACATGAGCTATACTTTCTAAAGAACCTGCGCCGCCAGAAGCAATTATTGGAATGTTAACACTTTCCGAGATTTTTCTCGTTAATTCCAAATCATAACCCTCCTTTGTGCCGTCTTTATCCATAGAAGTAAGAAGAATTTCACCTGCACCCAGGCTTTCAGCATTTTTAGCCCATTCAATTGCATCAAGTCCGGTCAATTTCCCCCCACCTTTTACAAAAACTTCCCATTTGCCATTTATTTTTTTTGCATCTATTGCAACGACAATGCACTGGCTTCCAAATTTTTCCGATGCCTGCTTTATTAAATTGGGATTTTCAACAGCCGATGTATTGATTGAAATTTTATCAGCCCCGGCTTTCAGTAAATTTCTAATATCCTGGATTGTGCTAATTCCCCCTCCGACTGTAAATGGAATAAATATCTGCTTTGCAATCTTTTCAACCAAATCAATCATAGTTTTCCTTTTTTCATAGGAAGCAGTTATGTCAAGGAAAACTAATTCATCTGCGCCTTCTTCAAAATATTTTCTTGCAAGCTTGGCGGGATTTCCTGCAGATTTCAAATTAACAAAACCTTTACCTTTTACAACTTGTCCATTCTTTACATCAAGGCACGGTATAATTCTTTTTGTCAGCATTGTAACCATCTCTTAATCAGTTCAATTCCGGCTTTTCCGCTTTTTTCAGGGTGAAATTGCATAGCTGTAATATTTTTAGATTTGACAGCACTAACAAACAGGCCGTTATAATCTGTAACTGCTACAATTATGGAATTATCTTTTGGAACAACATAGTAAGAATTAACAAAATACATGTACTCATTTCTAAAAATACCCTTATTTGCAGGATTTATTTTATTCCACCCAATCTGAGGCACTTTTCCTTTTCTGAATTTAACAACCTTGCCTTTGAAAACTGACAGTCCTTTAACTCCGGGGCTTTCTTCGCTATATTCAAATAATCCCTGCAGCCCCAGGCATATTCCAAGAAACGGCTTGCCTGATCCGATAAATTCCTTTATAGATTTTATCAGCCTTTTTTTCGCCAAATTTTGCATCATATATCCAAAAGAGCCGTCTCCAGGAATGATTAGCCCGTCTGCACTCAAAATGTCAGCGGGTTTATCAGTTATTCTGCCATCTACTCCAATATAATCAAGTGCATTTTTTACACTTCTCAAGTTCCCTGCCCCATAATCTATTATTGCTATCATTTTATAACAATCCTTTAGTTGATGGAAATTCCCCAATAGCACGCTTATCAGCTGAGCATGCCATCTTCATTGCTTTGCCAAGTGCCTTAAACAAAGCCTCAATTTTGTGGTGGTCACTCCTTCCATAATCTATTTTAACAGCCAAATTAGCCTGCAAACCCACTGAAAAACCATATAAAAAGTCTTCAAGCACATCAGTATCAATCTCTCCGCAATATCTTCTCATGAATTTTGCATCAAATTTCAAGAATGGCCTTCCACCTATGTCCAAGGCGACTATTGCAATGGCATCGTCCATTGGAAAAATAAAATATCCCGCCCGGTTTATTCCTTTCTTATCCCCTAACGCTGCCTTAAAGGCCTGTCCCAATACAATCCCAGTGTCCTCTACTGTGTGGTGCTGATCAACCTCTAAATCTCCTTTAACAATAAGATTAATGTCAAAAAGTCCATGCTTTGAAAACGATTCAAGCAAGTGCGTAAAAAATCCAATTGGAGTTTTAATTTGGCATTTGCCATTGCCATCAACATTTAGTTCAGCTTTGATTTTGGTTTCATTAGTTTTCCTTAAGATTTTGCCTTTTCTCATTTTAAAGCCTCCATAATTTTGTTTATATTATCAATTACAATTTTAGCCCCATTCCTCATCAAAAGATTTTGCAAAAGTTTAGATTTATCTTGAGGCGGAAGAACGCCAACAGGCTTTACATTCGCTAAAATCGCGGCTTTCATATCATCAACAGAATCACCAGAATAATATGCTTCTGAATTAGAGAATTGATTTAAGATTTTTATTAATCCTTCCGGATTAGGTTTTTGCCTGAAAATGTCTTCCATTGCAATGACAGAGCTAAAATATTTTCCAACTTTGTTTTTCTTTAACACATAATAAGTTTCATTCTTAGGTCTGCCAGTTAAAATTGCTAAATAATATTTATTTGACAATTTCTTTAGAAATTTTTTATTTAAAAGCCATTTTTCATTATTTTTTAATTTTTTATAATAGCTTTGGAATTTTGATATTATAAACTTCTTATCTGCCGCAATGCCTTCATCCCTAATAATTGACTCAGTCAAATCCCAATCATTATTTAATCCCCATTTATTTTTGTATTCCTGTATTATTTCCGAGTTTACAGCTCTGCCGGTAAAATATTCCACTGTTCTTTTGATAGATAATCTGTAGGATTTTGATACATCAACAAGAACACCATCAATGTCAAAAATTAATAATGGATTAATATCTTTTACAACCTGTTGCATTTCTTTTATAAGTTGTTTGGTCTGTCTTTTAGTGCCGATGGTAATTCTAACACAGCCGTCCAAAAGCTCATCGTTGCTCCTGTTTCTAACCAGAATTCCTTTTGTCCTTAATTTTTCACAGAATTCAACTGCTTTTCCACCAACTTTTATCAAAACAAAATTAGCGTCACTTTTATAATAATTTATTCCGAGTTTATCCAATTCTTTATAGAGAATTTTTTTACTTGTTCTGATTTCTGTGACGTAACTTTTAACATAAGCTGTATCTTTTAATCCTGTTACGGCACAAATTGCTGCAACAATATTAACACTATATGGAGATAAAACTTTTTGTATAATTTTTATATTATTTTTATCTGATAATATATATCCCAATCTTAATCCGGCAAGCCCAAAAGCCTTCGAAAATGTTTGAACAATAAATAAATTTTCGTATTTTTTTATTAAAGAAATTGACGATTTTCCATAAAATTGGGAATAAGCTTCGTCTATCAAGACAATAGAATCATATCTTTTTGCTTTCTTAATTATGTTTATAATATCTATTTCATCAATTGAATTTCCGGTGGGATTATTAGGACTAACCAAAACTACTATTTTTGTTTTATTATTAATTGCTTCAAGGACTTGCTTTGTCGGAAAGCTTAAATCTTCATTATAGGTAATTTCCTTTATAACCGCTTCATTTAACTGGGCATATAATTTAAACATGGCATAAGTTGGCACAGGAATGATAATTTCATCCTTGCCTTTCTCAATATATGTTTCAATAATTGTTTTTATCGCCTCATCTGTGCCATTTGTTGGAATAATTTCCTCTGTTTTAACATTGCAATATCTTGCCAATTCCATATTTAATTTTGTGTATTCGGGATAGGAGGATAATGAACATTTCTTTATTTTTTTAATTGCCCTTAAGATGTTATCAGAACATCCAATTGTATTTTCATTAAAATCCAATCTTATGGAGTCTTCTCTATTTGAAGTTGGCGGATTATATGCCTGCATTTCCATTACGGATTTTCTGGGCTTAATCATCTTTAACACCTACAATTACAAAATCACTTTCAAAGATCTTGTCATAAACTTCAAGATTCGCATTTTTTATAGATGAGCCGGTATAGACAATATCAATAACTAAGTCAGAAATACCGTTGCAATAGGCAGATTCAGTTGAGCCTGATAAGTAGATTTTTGAAAACTTTGAGCCTTTGTCTTCCAGAATATTCAGATATTTTTTAGCAAGATTTTTGTATTTTGAATTTATGGAAACTCTAAGATTTTTAGGCAAATTTTCCAATTTTTTGCCTTTAGGGCCTAATAGACATAAGACTGGCTTTCCAAACATTGCATTTTTATCATTCCAGTCAATTGTTTTTAGTACAATCAGCCTAGTGTTATAATTAGCCAGTTCATATTCTTTAAACAAATCTCTGCCTGTCAGGCCAATTGCTGTTTTGCCGTTTTGGAACAGCTCTTCAATAATAAATGGCACATCTTCCCCTCTAGAAACAACCAGCTTCTCTTTAGATGAATTTCCTAAATAGCCTAGTGTTTTCTCTACATAATTTGCCAGGCTCTTATTATTTGGCACTACAATGAATACAATCACTGGTTGATACCATGTTTTGCATTTTTACCTCATATTAATTAAAGGGCAGCAGGCGAGAATCGAACTCGCGCCACAAGAGCCACAGTCTTGTATTCTACCACTAAACTGCTGCTGCCATTTTGTTTTATGTTATTTAAGCATGAAATTTGATTATTATTTTATTATTAAATATAAAAGTTAAAACTAAACAATGCAAGAAATTAGCAACGATGATGAAAAGAAATCTTACTATAGAATAACCTTAACACAATCCAATCAATAAAGTTGAAACTATTTAAATCAGAACAAAGTTTACCAACAATGAATATAATCAACTCGTTTCATATTACATTGAAAAGAAGAACTTATATATAAAGGTTTCTGTTACTACTGATAGATTACATATATTTAGGCAATTGGATTGCAAACTGACCTAATTTAAGTATGATAATCTTATCTGAAAAAAGGTCTCCCATGTAAGAGATTTGCTTTGCAAATCCTCTTTCATTGCTGGAGTCTTTCCTTTTTTCATTTCAATAAAATTATGCTGAATACTGAAAATCTCAAAGTATTCCGGTAACAAATTCATTCTTATCAACAATCTTAATCCCATTCCTTTCAGCTTTCCTTCTCTGTTCTTGATTATTGTATCCCCACTTTGCCAGAAAGCAGTTTAATCCGAGCTTTTTCATCTCCAGGAGGATGCTGACCTGGTCGTCAACAAAATATATTTTATTTGATGCTACGTTTTTCCTTTTTTTGATGATTTTGATATGGTCTTTCTTGTCAAGAGACGTGCCATTGTCAAGTATATTATTGGAATTAAATTTTATTTTATAATAGTTAAAAATGCCTAAAACAGTGCTTTTCCTGTTTGAGGTGGATATAAAAACACTATCAAGATTTCTTTCCTTCAATATTTTTAACATATGCGGGAACATCGGCGTTAATTTCACCCATTTTTCAAATTCTTTCATATATTCAAGTCTGTTTTTATAAAATATTTTTGTATATTTTTCATATGACATATTTGATTTTTCAGAAAATTTAGCTAAATCCGCCGAATTTCTTATTTTTGCATTTTTCTCAATTGCCAGAATAAAATTGTAATAGTCAAGCGCTGTTCTGAGATAACACCTCAGTTTCCTGAATTTTTCATATTGGGTTTTATATTTTTTAATAGTTTTATTAAATGTTTTAAACTCAAAGTTATCGCATCCAAAAAGTTTAGTGTCAGGATGAAAATGAGCATAAGCACTGAACCCGTTGAACAAGCCTTCATTCATGCTGTCTACGATAACCCCGTCAAAATCCATGGCTAATATTTTCATTTTACAAGCTTCAAAACATCTTTAAGGTGATTTATTTTATAATCCCCGCTTATTTTATATCCAATTGTAATGCATCCTGCGCTTTTGCCTGCAAGCGTATCATTCTTCGTGTCCCCAACAAGTATTGTGTTTTGAGGCTTAGCTGCCAATATTTTGCATGCTTTCAAAACAACATCTGGTGCAGGCTTTCTGCGCTTGACATCATCCATAGTCAGGATAACATTGAAAAATTTTCCTAAATTAAATTTTTGGATAAGATTGTTGGTTATCTGTCTTGTTGATCCTGTTATAAGCCCGAGCTCGTATCCTTTATTTTTTAAGGCGTTTAGTGTTTCTTTAGCGCCTGGAAAAAGCTTGACACGATTTATATTTTTCAAAAAATTCCTGTTGTAAGCATTTTCAACCTGATTTACTGTGCATCCTCTGAAGTTTTCTCTCACATCCTTTTCTATAGGCGACCCAAAATGTGCCTTGAATTCATTCCTTGTAACTGGCCGGAAGCCGAATTCAGCCAGTGATTCATTATATACTTTAAACCAGGCATCAAAAGAATCAACCAAAGTTCCGTCTAGGTCAAACAAGACAGCCCTAACTTCCCTTTTTGCCACGATATCTCCCTCTTTTTTCAACAGCTTCCAGTCTTTTCAAAGTTTTCTGGCTTCTTTTCGCCTCTTTTTTGTATGAGTCTAGTGCGCATTTGAAGCAGGCTTCCCAAATCTTATAATGTTTTGACTCAAGCGCTTCCTTAAGCAAATGCAAATCAACTGCCCGGTCTTCTGCTTTTTCAGAGAAAAACGACAGGCCAAAATCAATAAAATAAATCTCGTTTCCTAAAATCAAGTTAGATGTTGTCAAGTCTCCGTGGATTATGCAGTTGTTATGCAAAACTGCAATCTTTTTTCCGATTTCAGCGCATAATTTTCCATAATTTGATTGGCTTAAAACATCTCTCACAAGCTTTCCATCAATCTTTTCAATGATTAAATTTTCCTTATCATCACTTTTAATTAATTTTGGAGATGAAAATCCTAGGTTTTGCAATTTTTGCAGTATTTTTGCTTCCCTTCTCGTCCTGAAACCCCTAAGTTTGTCATCAATTTCTTTTATTCTGTAATTTTTTCTAAATCTGTTTTTTAGGACTTTTCCGCCTTCAAGGAATAATTTGGCTTCTGCGCCTTGAGCCATTAGTTTCCCCATGCAAAATAGTGATTCGTGCCTGTTTAAAAAAATATGCTATAAAAATATTATAAAATAAAAACATTTAAGAATAGCTGTAAAATCCATTGGATTGGTACAAAATGGCAGACAGAAGAGGCAAAAGAGACAAAAGCACGGCGTGCCCGAGATGCGGGCAGAATTCTGACTATCCGAAATGCCCCCATTGCAAGTTCCAGAAGTGGTACAACCCTTCAAGAAACACCCACAACAAGATGTGCAAATGCAAGAAATGCATTGCAAAGAAGGAAAAGGCAAGGTCAGAGAAGAAGCCAAGGGTAAGGGGAAAGTAAATAGCTTGCCCTATTTGGATTTTATTTATTGAAATCCCATGTTTCAATCCATTTAGTTAGTATGGTTGTTTGTATAGTAAATACATTAATTTTTAAAAAGTTTAAAAATCACTTGATATCTATAAAATTCAATATTTTTAGTCACTGCCAACGCTCTGCGAATTTTGATGTCATCTTCTAAAGCAATTATTACTCCTTTTACCGATTGACTTTCTTCTGCCAATTCTTCCTGCACATAGCCCATATATCTTTGAATCTGCCCCACCACACTATCACTAACTCTTCCTTTTTTAAGTTCTACTACAAGTAACTCTTTTTTATCTTTGCTAATAGCGAGGATGTCAATTGGACCTGTATCGCTTGGATATTGTTGCCCAACAAGTTCTCCATCTTCCTCATATATATCATAATTTTTGCCAAGTTCAGTTTGTTTCCAATTCTGTGCCAAAAAATCTTCCAGATGTTTTTCCAGAGCAAATACAGAAGGGTCTTCTACAGTTTCATCCGTGGATATAATAGTGATAGGACGATTGCCAGCGATGAGTATTTCAATCTCTTGTGCGTACTTGGTTATATCACTCACTGTGCCAATAGAACCAGTGGAATTTTGTAATGATTTGCTCATCTCAGAACGCTCAATGGTTTTGGAATACCAACGAACTGTTCTACGATGTGGAAGTATGCCTTCATTATGATAAGAATAGTTGGCTAATACTTCACCAACAAAATAACTTCCTGTTCCGTTTGGGCATAACACAATATCACCATTTTGAATGCCTTTAGACACTGTGTACAAAGCACCACAAGCCAAACCAGCAGAGACTCTACTTTTATTCGGATTTTTTTTGAGATAAAATGGAATAAACTTTTGATTAAACTCCCTCCAGTTATCAGGTAAGTTTTCAGTAAGATCAATATCTATGCCAAAATCAACCCCTATAAAATTACCTTTGAAGCACTCATCTGCATGTATACTTTTTCTCCCGAGCATTATTCTGTAGTAGTTTTTCATAGAAAAGCAAGTCTTCGTGTGTTATCTTTCTGTAGTTTGTTCTTTTAAAATAAAGATTAACAATAAAACAAAAGTAATCAGAGCCACACCAGCAAATGGGGATATTAAAGCATTTTGTCTATTTGGATTGATATTAATAGGTTATACTAATAAAAGCACCTAAAAGAGCACCTAATATTACTTCTAAAGTATTGAAAAGGTGCCAATAAAATATTTTATCCATTAATTTCAACTATTTTTTAAATACTTAAAAACTTTGCTATGCTTTTGGTAGGAATCAATACGAATTCAGTTTTTAAAAATAAACGTGCAGCCTGAATTAAGACTTTAGGTTATAATTCGTATAGCCTTTACTTTGGTATCCAGTTAAATAAGTCATAACGCATACTTACGTTTTGAATTCTTTCAGTATAGGTTTTATGTTCATTCTTAACAAATCCTAGTGCACTATAATAATCTACTCTACGGGGATAGGAATCTAATGTAATAAACCTAACCCCACTAACTCAGAACAAGCTAGTATCTGTCCTATAGCATATTTTAGAATGTTATGTCCTACACTCATTTTTGCGTACGTTTTATCTCTTCCTACACGAGCAATTTTAATAGCTGGAAATTCTCTTATGGGTTTATCGTCAATTGAATGTAATATTTCTTCAGATTCATTTAATTTTATTGAATCGGCTGCCGAAGAATAAAATCCTATTATTTCCTCATTATAAATAAAAACAGTAGTGATGGCAATTTTCTTTTCTTGGTAGCCATATGCATCATTCTTAATAAAATCATTTATATCTTCATCTTCGCAATCAAAATTATTTAAGTTATGATATTTTGCGAGTCTTTCAACTTTCACTTGTGAGAAATCAATGGTCACAGTATCCCTACTTTTTAGTTTTGCTATAAATATCTCTGCATTCTTCTAAAAATTTTTGTTTAGATTCACTAAAGTTAACACTATTCATATCGTGAATCAATTTTTTTGCATCTTCTCCTTTCAAAATAGGGGTTGGTTCTATCAATCTTGCCATTTTATTAAGTCCTCTTTTTTAAGTCCTTATAGTTTTATTTGCCTCAAATCATATTATATGCTGCTTAATTTATATATAAATTTGCTTACTTATATAAAAACTTTGTGATTTAACTATCTAGAAGTAGTTTATAAAATTTGTCACTTTTTTGAGAGGTATAAATGAACAAAGTGGTTTTAGATAAAATATATTCATTTATCGAATAATATAATAAAACGCCGCGACTCGGATTTGAACCGAGAAACCCTTGCGGGAACCAGCTTTCGCATAAAGGGAATTTTTCCAAATTCCGGCTCAAGGCTAGCGCAGTGCCAGGTTGTGCCATCGCGGCATAAATAAACAGATTTCAAAGAATAATATAAATTTATTTATTTGGGCGGCAACAAATTCGGAATTCCGTTTTCAATCGGATACTTTGCACCGCAGCCTGAGCAAACTAATCCTTTTTTGTCTTTTGTATACTCTAAATCGGCCTTGCACAGCGGGCAGGCCAGAATGTCAAATAAATCTTTTGGTATCGGATCACCAACTGATTTTTGCTTTGTTTTTACCATTTTACCTCGGAAACAACCGAAAGCTTTATATATAACCTAATACTACTACTTTATAAATCTTGTTAAATTTTGTTTGGTGGATATTTAAGGCTTTTCATTGGGGTATATAATATTAATTAATTTTGTTGTTAATTAAATTTATGTGGGGGAACTAAAATGGCAGACTTGGTAAAGAAATGTCCTGAATGCGGCGGAATTAATCTTTCTTGGAACAGGGATAGGGGAGAAATTATTTGCAGAGACTGTGGTCTTGTTATAGAAGAAAAAATGGTTGATTTCTCTCAGGAATGGAGGGAATTCGACGGAGAAGACGGCGAGAAGAGAAGGCGTTCAGGCGCTCCGATGACTTATACTCAATACGACCAGGGATTAGGAACCGAAGTTGGCCAGAAAGCTGATTTGCTGAAACTTGGCGGGAAAGACAGGAACAAATTCTTCAGGTTAAGAAAATGGCAGTACAGGATTTCAACTGCAATTGAAAGGAATTTAAAGCTTGCATTGGCCGAATTGAAGAGAGTCAGTTCTTATTTGAAACTGCCAAAGTCTGTTGAAGAAGAATCAGCAAGAATTTACACTTTGGCTGTCCAGAGAGGGCTCGTTAGGGGCCGTTCAATGGAATCTGTTGTTGCAGGCGCTTTGTACGCTGCATGCAGAAGGCATGACGTTCCAAGGACTTTGGATGAGCTTAGCGAGGCTTCCGGCATTGAAAAGAAAGAAGTCGGGCGAACCTACAGGTTTGTTACAAGGGAGCTTGGAATTACAATATTGCCGTCAAACCCTGCTGATTACATCGCAAGGTTTGCATCAGCCTTGAAATTAAGCGCTGAAACGCAATCCAAATCTATTGAAATTCTTGAATCTGCACAAAAAGCAGAATTGACATCAGGAAGGGGCCCAACAGGAATTGCTGCAGCTGCCTTGTATGTTTCTGCACTGATCCATGGCGAGAAAAGAACCCAAAGGGAAGTTGCTGATGTTGCAGGCGTAACTGAAGTTACAATCAGGAACAGGTACAAGGAGCTTCTCGAAGAGCTTGACCTTGAAGACGATATCAAGAAGACCAAGAAAAAGAAGAAAAGATAAATTTTTTTATTTTATTTCTGGAAAAAAAGTTGGTGATATATTGTATAATGGACTACTAAAATGGCTCAAACAAATCCAATTGATCCAGTTCTGAGTAATGTGGCTAATATTTTTAGAGCGTCTGATTTTCATGGTATTTTACCAGACGGATTAGATTTGGTTTTAGCTGAACTATTAATGCCAATGCAAAGAGCCCCATCAAATGGAAAACTTGATACAAGGATTAATCAAGCATATTCCAATAGCGATTACCATTACTTGGCGTTTTCTAAATTGCTTTTAAGGGAGAATACCCATGAAGCCCATCCACTTTTTAAGTTGGCTGATGAAGGTGGTCATGGCCCTAGCGGGATTATAAGTCACCATTTGCACGAAATTCAAGAAATAGTAATATTAGCCATGCCGGATCTCCCGTATATGAAAAGCGATGACTTTCCCAGGGATTGAGGGATTTTTATGGCAGACTCTGATACCTTGGAAGCAAATGTTGTCCTTACCTGGAATGATTTCTTAGAACTTCCTAAGGATAAAAAGCAAGAAATTCTGGAGAATCTTAGGCAAGACGGGTTTGCATTTGTACACAATGAAACAAGAGACACAATATATCCTCAAATGACTAGTCAAATTTCTTATTGGAAAAAGGGAGTTAGTGTTGACTACGATACTACAAATCCACGTATCATTTTTGAGCGGACAACAGCTCATGTTGATAGAATTGAATTTGGTCAAGAATCACAAATTCCGTCAATATATGTTCCAACTATTCAAGGAGTAAGAACATTGAGAGATTACTGCAAACCAGGGCATAGCAAGAGAACAGGATAGATTTTTTATTTAATTGAAATGGAAGGCTAAATGGATATTTCACAACAAATATATTCGCAATTCGAAAGAAAGATTGACGAATGGAATTCTGCTTTAGCTGGCTCAATAAAACCAACGACAAAGGAAATTATTAGACAGCAATTTGCAGGGTTTGGAGAGTATGTTAAATGATATTGAACAGGGCATTAAGAAAGTGTTTGGTTCAGAATCTTTTTATGAAAAATCTGAAATACAATTATCGCAGGATATCTCAACATTAAGGTGGTTAGTGAAACAAACAGAGAAGCAATTTTTTGGAAGATTGCATCCAGATATAGTGAATATATGCCGTGCCAGCGGAAAATTTTCCATGAGTCTGTCCGGCTATCTTGAAGAGTTATCGAATAAATTTGATGATTTGAAAGGAAACGAAGAACTTGTAAATTTTTACAGGAGCATTAACCACAATTTAAGGAATGGATTTCCGCGACACAGAATTTGTCAGCCCTATGAAGAATTTGTCGAACAGGCTGCTGCAAAATCATCAGATTTCCCTATTTTTGTTAAAATAAATGAAGGAGAAGAACATATTCCAAGAATAGCCTATGACTTTGTTAAAGAACAGGCTTTAGGAATTGCAGATATGCCTCATTTAAGGGAAGCTCTTAGAGATATTAAAGATACTTACGTTTTTATTGAAAAAGGACTGCCACTTTTGCAATATATGGCTGCCAATAAACAGGAAGTTTTGAATCTTGCAAAAAATGACTTATCAACCTGGGAATTTAGGTATATGCTTCAGGAACCTATAAAAACAGTGTAAGTCAATTTTATAATTTCGATATTTAAAATCCAAACACAACTTTCTCAAACCCAACAATCTTATTATTTTTTATTTTAATACCTTCCTTTTCCAGCATTTTAATTTTCTTTTTTACTTCTTTGCTTTTAGAATTCATTTTCCCCATAAACCCACCAATTGAGCCGTCAGATTTTACAACTCGATGACATGGAACTCTTGGAGCATACGGATTGCATCTCATAGCCTGCCCGACTGCCCTGTAGGCTTTCGTGCCAAGCTTTTCAGCAAGAATCTTGTACGTTGTAACTTTTCCTTTCGGGACTTTTTTCAAAAGGCTGTAGATTTTTGAATTAAAAAAGTCTGTTGGCATTTTTATCAAATTTTTAAGTAATTTTTTAAGTTTATGTATGGCGAGGCTTGAGCGACTGGCAACCGAGCGAAAGCCGAGTAGTAACTATTGTGAGCGAAGCGAACGGATTGAAGATATTTTGTAAAAGTTTACTTCAGCCATTTCATTTTGTTCTTCTCGCCCTAATCAATTTGGGCAATTCAATAAAAAAGTTACATTAAAATAATTTTAAAAATATTAAACAAATTAATGCCTAATGGCAAACATTCAAGCCTCTTTTCTCAAGATATCTTTGATGATAATCTTCTGCCCTGTAAAATATCTGTGTAGGGGCAATTTCTGTCACAATCTTAGAATTCCATTTTCCTGATTTCTCAAGCCTTTGCTTTGAAGAAATTGCGGCTTTTTTTTGTGATCCATTATGGTAGAAGATTACAGACCTGTATTGGGTTCCTATATCAGGCCCTTGCCTATTCAGCTGTGTGGGATTATGGTTGCTCCAGAAAACTTCCAAAAGCTTGTCGTAAGATACTTTGCTTGGGTCATAAGTTATTTCAACAACCTCTGCATGTCCCGTTCCATCAGTGCAAACATCTTCATAGGTTGGGTTTTTCATATTGCCGCCTGCATATCCGACTGCAGTATCAATAACTCCCTTAATTTGCCTGAAAGTGGCTTCAACTCCCCAGAAGCATCCTGCTCCAAAAGTTGCTTTTTCTGTTTTTAATGGTTTCATAAGAAACTCTTAGCATTATCTTATATTAATAGTTTTTCCCGAATTAGCCCATAATTCAACTTTCATTTATATTGATTAGTTTTGTTATTAAATATTTTTTATATTATTCGTTAATTTATTTTTACAAAATTAAAAGAAAAAAAGTGTTCCCGAGTAAGATACTTTTTTGTCCAAAAATGAGGGATTTTTATTTATTGTTCATATCTCCTATATCCCTTTTGGTTCATAGTTTAACTATCGTTCACTTTATTTCGACTACAAACATCCCGTGAGGTGCTACCATTGTCCAATCTTTGTACTCTGCCGGATTTGAAGTTGCATATGGCGCAAAGGTAATCCATCCTTTACCCGTCATGTCGTCAATTCTCACTATGCGATGGTTCATAGTATCCAAAATGTAAAGGTGTCCAGCCTTTGTTATTGAAATGTCGTGAGGCTGACCGAATGTATCATTCGGTAAACCCCCGAATTCCGCCCATCCTTTTCCCGTCATATCATCAATGCGAACAATGCGATGATTATGTTCGTCTGAAATATAAATCCGCTCCTGCGTGTCAAAGGAAAGGCCATTGAGTTCAATTGCAAACTGCCCGATTCCACTGCCCTTGGTTCCATAAGTTGTCCAGCCCTTTCCAGTCATATCGTCAATTCTTATGATGCGGCGGTTGCCGGCGTCCACGATGTAAATCCTGTCCATGGAATCAATGGCTAATCCTTTTCCCTGGGAGA
>CAYNCK010000032.1:0-2950 GCA_964396095.1 uncultured Methanosarcinales archaeon | reverse complement strand
TCAGTGGAAGTAACCTTTTTCTGCGGTGTGGCTACACAAAGGATGGCACTTTTCACGAAAAAGTCGCTGTGCTCAGTCGCAACTATGAGCCAAAGCAGCATACTCTGGCAGAACCCAATAAGAGAATAGTTGCCAAGTTGCTTCATTCTTTGCAAGTGCCAGTTCCTTAGGTTACTTACTAATTTATGGTGGCAAACTATTTAAACCGTCTTCGCTTCTTTGCTTCTCATGAAAGAGAAAATCCTTGTTACAGCTGCGTTGCCGTATGCCAACGGCTCGATTCACCTTGGCCACTTGGTTGAGTATGTTCAGGCTGATATTTTCGTGAGGTTTCTAAGACTAATTGAGCAGGATGTTATTTATATCTGCGCAGACGATGCACACGGAGCTCCAATCGAGATAAAAGCATCAGAGCTTAAGATTTCTCCTGAAAAACTGGTAGCAGATGTCTACAAAGAGCACGTGCAGGATTTCAGGGATTTTAATATAAGCTTTGACAATTATTATACGACACACAGCGATGAAAACCTGCATTACAGCAATTTATTTTTTGAAAAATTAACAAAGAAAAATCTCATTTACACAAAAGAGATTGAAGTTACATACTGCGAGCATGACAAAAGGACTTTGCCTGACAGGTATGTCAAGGGAAAATGCCCTAAATGCGGCGCTTCAGACCAATATGGTGATGTCTGCGAGAACTGCAACGCGGCATACAAAACAATTGAGCTGATAGAGCCATACTGCATAATTTGTAAGAACAAGCCTATAAGAGAGAAATCTGTTCATTATTTCTTTAGGTTGAGCAAATTTTCAAAAAAGCTTGAATCGTGGCTTGATAAAAATAAAAACCTGCAGCCCGAGATTAAAAATTTTATTTCAAACTGGATAAAAAATGGATTGGAAGACTGGAATATTTCAAGGGATGGGCCATATTTTGGATTTAAAATTCCAGGCGAGGAAGATAAGTATTACTATGTCTGGCTTGATGCACCCATCGGGTATATTGCAAGCACAGAAAATTACTGCAAAAATCATGGATTGAAAACAGAAGATTACTGGAACAACAAGGATTCAAGAATCTACCATTTCATAGGCAAGGATATAATTTATTTTCATTTTCTTTTTTGGCCTGCAATGCTTCTTGGCGCAGGATTTGAATTGCCGCACGACATTGTAGTCCACGGCTTCCTTACCGTCAACGGAGAGAAAATGTCCAAAAGCCGGGGAACTTTTTTCACGGCAAGGGAATTCCTGCAGAAGAATAATCCCGAGCACCTTAGGTTTTTTTATGCAAGTTTACTGAGCAAGAGGCTGCAGGATATTGACTTAAGCCTTAATGAGTTAAGAAGCAAAATAAACAATGAATTGGCTGCAAACCTTGGAAACTTTTGCTACAGGGTCTTGAATTTTTTGAATAAAAATTTCAGCGGGGCAATAAGCAATATTGATAATAATAAAACATTGATAAATGAAATCAATGAAAAAATCAAGGCAATTGAAAAAAATTACCATGAACTGAACTTCAATGAAGCTCTCAGGGATATCCTCCACATTTCCTCTCTTGGAAACAAATACTTCCAGGATAACGAGCCATGGAAGCTTATCAAGGAAGACAAGGAAAAAGCACACAGGATTCTAGGATTGTGTGTGAATATTATCAAAAATCTTAGTATTTTAATTACGCCTGTACTGCCTGAATTTTCAGCAAATCTTCAGAAGCAGCTGAATCTTCAGGATTTGAAATGGCACAACCTTAATTTTGGATTGGAAAACCATAAAATCGGCAAAGATGAGATTTTAATCCACAAAATAGAGGAAAAAGAAGAAGCAAAACAATTTCCTTTGAATTTGAAAGTCGCAAAAATAATTGACGTTCAAAACCATCCGAATGCTGACAAGCTTTATGTTTTGCAGATTGACATTGGAAATGAAAAAAGGCAGCTTGTTGCTGGATTAAAAGAGAATTATTCACCTGAAGAATTAAAAAATAAAAAAATAATTGTGATAACCAATTTGAAATATGCAAAATTAAGGGGGGTTGAAAGCCAGGGAATGCTTTTGGCAGGAGATGACGGTGAAAATGTTGGGGTTTTGACAGTTGACAAGTCTGAAGCCGGTGACAAAGTATTCTTAGAAGGATATGAAAACTCGACGAAAGAATTGAGCTATGATGAGTTTGCAAAATTAAACATTTCAATTAAAAATAATCATCCAAGCTTTGAAGGAAAAGAATTCAAAACTGACAAAGAGACTGTAAGGGTTGAGAAAGTTAAGGATGGGGCTAGGGTGAGATAAAAATGAATACGCAAATTCAAGTTGAGTTTAATGACGGGTTATTAATGGTCGAAGGTATAAATTCTGGTTTGGGTTATGGTAGAATTATGAATGGGTTATTAGCAGATGCATCAACTTGCATAGGCTCTATCCATATGCTTCCAATCTCACCAGGTTCCGATATCTATCATGTTACCGACAACTATGACCAAGAAATTCTTGCATTCTCAGAACGTCTATTGCAGAGTTCTTTAGTTAGAAAAGTGAACTTGCATTTTGAATCTCCCTCCAATTATGAAGTTGATAATATCTTTGGAGGACTGGAATTAGTCCAGATTAAAGCAATGCTAAGAACTTCGTGGAATAACTCCAGACTAGCTGAAAATTTTCCAGGGAATGGAAGTAGCGACGTTGATTCAATTGATTGTCTGCTTGAATCTTGTCACGAATTCAAACTTCCAAATAAAAGTGGCGTGATAATCTTAGAGACTGCTGGAAGAGTTGTTATATTTAATCCAATGATTAATGTTGGTAGTTTGATAATTTATGGAAAAGCAAAAGATAATCCAGGATATGGTGAATTTATTAGGAAAGTTGGATGTCAACCTAGTGATATGATGCTTGAGGCAACAGCTATTCCATCAACATAAATATAATAAAAAATTATTCAAAA
>CAYNCK010000031.1:0-2480 GCA_964396095.1 uncultured Methanosarcinales archaeon | reverse complement strand
TCAATCTTCTCCGCCGAATCAGGTCCAATCCCTAAACATGTAATCGTTCCAGGCTCGACGACAGTATGGCCGGCGTCTTTTATCAGCGCTGTTTTTAATCCTGCATCTTCTGCCATCTGCTTGAACTTGAAAAGTTCTTTTTCATCCTTGACTTTTAGGACAATTTTACCGCCGCCTTCGCTTCTCCATTGCTCGACAATTTTCTTGTCTGACTTCAGAACTGCATCGACAGAAGCATGACTGCATTGTGCTGCCATCTTTCCTTTCGGCAGCTTCAAATCTTCTCTGACCAAAATAACCTGCTTGTAGTGCATTTTTTAATAAAACTTAGTTCCCCATATCGAATTTGATATCACTCTTTTTAATCCTTTTCATTTCCATCATTATTTATTCCAGTTAATCAATGTAGTCACTATTGCTTACTAAACAATCTTTATATATTTGGGAAATCTACATATAGTTTATGGAGAAACTGAAGGAAAAAGGCACTTATTTTGAGGGTTCTGACAAAAAATACCCAGATGTTGATTTGCCAAAGTGGATGGTTGAGCAGGAAGAAGAGTAATTCTATAGAGAATTTTAAAAGTCACTTAGTTTTATGTTTTATTCAAAATTATCTTAGAAAATTTTGACAAGAGATATATATGACGAGGTCCTATATTTTAAGAAGATCGCCGTCAAGATGGATTGTTGGATTCTTGAAAACCTGGTCCAGATGGATTATCGCGTAAATACTTCCGCCGAACCAGTAGTTTGAGCCGATGCCGACATGCGCGGTCCCGAGAGTTTTGTCGTCTACAATCATCGCGCCTATTATCTGCGCCTTTGGATTCAGCCCAATTCCAAGCTCGCATATTCTCCTTACATTGCCGGGATTTTTTGCAACAGACGCTGCCCATTTCAATGTATTTTCAAGCTGCTTTGCCTCTTCATGCCCCTTGATTTCTGTGATATTTCCCCCTTCAACTTTCAACTCAATCGGCTTTCTTATCAAAAGGGTGTGCTCGTGAGTTCTTGAGCTGCCGTCTATCACAATTTTTCCCTCAATTTTTTTTCCGTTTGGCGGGGAATAAACTTCGCCTGCAGGCAGGTTTCCGCCTGTGCCGGGAATCGTGTAATTTCCGTCGGCTGAAATTGCATTTATTCCGGCTTTGTTGTAATAAAGGTCTGTTCCGGCCGGAGTTGTTATGTGGATTTCTCTTGCATCATCCAGTTTTTGCCTTATCTCTTCATGCTTTGTCTGAAGAGGCTTGTAGTTTACATCAATCGCATTCAAAATCAGGTCGATATTGCTCGTTGCTAAATCTCCAAGGCTCATCGCGGAAATGAACCGGTGGTTTTTTTTGCCGACCCATCTCCTGAAGCTCTTTCCGAGCTGCTGGATATTCCCGAGCTTGTCCGACATGTTCAGAATGATTATATTGCCTGTTTTAAGCTCCGACAGGCTTTGGACCACGTCATCGCCGGAAACATCGCCTCTTGATTTTACGTCCTGCAGAATAAATTTCGCATCAAGCTTCATCTGCTCTGCTGCAAGGTAATAGGCGCCGGATAAGACAGCTGCGATGCTCCTGTTTTCATATCCTATGTCGCCGACTATGAGAACTTTCTCGTCATTTACAGCAAGGCATGGGGTGAATATTTTTTTAAGGGTAAGGGAAGCCTTCAATGCCAAATCATACAGGTTGTTATCCTTAAGCCACTTCAAAGATTCCAGAGTTTCCATTAAGTTTTAGATATGAAGTTTATTTTTAAAGGTTGCTATGTTGGCTTTACATAAGCAATATTTTTATACTTTAAATATAAAAAAAGTGTATGCTGGTTTGGCTGACAATAATAATCTTTATGGCACTATTCCTTGTAGTTTTTTCATTATTGGTGTTTTTTATTTCAATACATCCTCCTAAGATTGTTACAAATCTTCTGCCTTCTGACTTAGGCTTGAAATATGAAGAAGTCGCTTTCAAAAGCTTCGATGGAATAAAATTAAGCGGCTGGCTTATTCCCAATAAAAAAACAAAATCAGCGGTTATTGTTATGCACGGCTACCCTGCCGACAAGGCAAATCTTCTTGGCATTGCAAGGTTTCTCTCAAAAGAATTCAATATTTTTTTGTTTGACTTCAGGAGCTTCGGCAAAAGCGGAGGAAAGTACACAACGGCAGGCTGCCTTGAAAAAAATGACTTGATTGGGGCAATAAATTTTTTGGAAAAGAAAAAAATAATGAAAAAGATCGGCCTTTACGGCTTTTCATTGGGCGGTGCTGTTGCCCTGATGGCTAAACATAAAAATGTAAAGGCAATTGTAACTGACAGCGCTTATGCAAAGCTGAGCAATACTGTCAAGCAAATGTATAATATATTTTTTATTTTTAAGTATCCCTTATATTATTTGACTAAACTTTACGGCATTTTATTTTTAAGAATGAATGTTGATGATGCAAGCCCTGTTAAAAATATAAAAAACCTGAAAATCCCAAT
>CAYNCK010000030.1:0-13759 GCA_964396095.1 uncultured Methanosarcinales archaeon | reverse complement strand
TACAAATTTTTTTTGTACTTTTTTTTTTCCGGTTGTGTAACCTTTTTTTTCAAGCATTTCACGGATTTTACTTTCAAGCACGAACGCAAGGCCAAAGCTAATGTGGTTCTTGAATACTGCAAATCCAGCAAGAAGACCATGATATTTGTAGAATGGTATGCCCCAGCTTATTTTTTCCTCTGCGTTTGGAATAGCCGATTTTATTATTTTCCGGAGTTCTTTCAGATGTGGATGTGCTTCTCTGCCTGAACTGGCAATGTAATCATCAACGTTTTTTGCGCTATAATTTTTCATTCATCGTCCCTCTTCTTTCCTTTTACTTTACAGCTCACTGAAAATATCTTAAGAAATTTAATTTCTTTCATATGCTTGCTTCAATGCTTTAATGTCAATCTTACCCATTTGAAGCATCGCCTTCATGGCTTTTTCTGATTTGGCTGAATCTTTGTCCTGCATCATCTTGCCTAAAGCAGTTGGAGTGACTTGCCATGACATGCCATATTTGTCTTTTAGCCAGCCGCATTGCCCTTTTTCTCCGCCTTCAGAAAGCTTATCCCACATCTCGTCTATTTCCTTCTGAGTCTCGCAGTTCACCAAGAAAGATATAGCTTCAGAGAATTTGAATATTGGGCCGCCGTTTAATGCCATGAATTCCTGCCCATTGAGCTGGAACATTATGGTCATTACACTTCCATTTTTCATTCCAGAGGCCATTGAACCATATTCCCCATATCTGGAGATCCCTAATATCTTGGAATTTTTAAAAATAGAAACATAAAAATTCACAGCCTCTTCTGCTTTGTCATTGAACCACAAGAAAGGGGTTATTTTTTGCATATATCCTCTACTATTAACTTAACTATGTGGATTTTAGTGCATAATCGGCTGGAGCATGCATACCCTGTTGCCTTCTGTATCAGAAAATGAGGCATACAAGCCAATTCCGGGAATATTCATTGGCTCACCTAACATCTTTCCTCCAGCTTTTTCAACTTTCTTCATGTGCTCTTTAATGTCATCAACAGCAATAACGACCAGGGGGCTTTGTGTTGCTTTATCATCAGTTTTCTGAAAAAAGCCTCCGTTGATTGCGCCGGAATTCTTTGGGCGGCCGTCTTTACCGGCTTCTGTTGTAGAAACAAGAACATAATTTCCCATCTCGGGGCCCAGCTGCTGCGTTTGCCATCCGAATACATGAGTGTAAAAATCTGACATGCGCTTCCTGTCTTCCGCAGGCATTTCAAAATGGACAACCGGATTCATTTTCATGCTTTGGTGTTAATTTTTGAGATTTATAAATATTTTGGCAGATTAATAAAAATATTTTTTACTGAATAAATAGGCGAGGCTTGAGCGACTGTCAACCGAGCGAAAGGCGAGCACAAACTATTGTGAGCGAAGCGAACGTATTGAATTTATTTTCTTATTCTTGTGAATTTAATGTTTTTGTTCTTCTTGCGCTGGACAATAGGCGCACTCCCAATAACTAACATATTCAATAAACTTATTTTAAAATTAAGTAAACAAATAAAAATTAAAGAAAATCTTCTAAGTCAAACTCCTCAATTTTCCTTCAATTGCATTCAATTCAGACTCTAGCTTTTCCATCTCTGTCATTTCTTTTTTTGGCATTTTCTGCTGCTTTTGTTCAGGAGCCGGCTTTTTGCCTTTCTTATGATGGGCTTTCTTTGGCTGCTGTGCTTTCTCCTTAACAATGCTTGCCCTAAGGTTTGTCTGCGGAAGCTTTGATTTCAAAGCCCCAAGCATCTTGTTTGCATCTTTTAAAAGCCCTCTTAGCTTATGAACGCTCTCAAGCTTCTTGTGCCTCATCTGCCTGAACTTCTCAAATCTCTGAAGAACCTGAACTATATCTTTTAGCGTTTCAAGTATGTGCCTTCGCGCCTCTTCAGGCTCCTTTATCTCAACAAAAAACAATTCATTATTTTCTTTCATTTCACCATGCATGCTCAGGCTCGAACATCAGCCCGTCAATGCCCTCTATCTTCTTCTCTATCTCGTTAATGGTGCTGTTCCACATTGCAATCTCTGAGTCTTCCTCGTTTCTCAAGGTGTTTATGTCCCCTAAAGTCTCCCTTATCTCTTTTATCTTTGACTTTATCATCTCTAAAACATCCAAAATTTCCTTGTACTCATCAACTTTCACAAAAACCGGCATTCCTTTTGATTTCATTTTCACTCACCCTTGAATAAAGTTTTATCTATAAAAATAAGCTTTTTCTGCAAGTCCTCAAGAGAGATTTTGACTTTGTCAAATGACTTGTCCTTTGACATTTTTATGTTTTCAAGCTTTGCCAATGCATCTTCAGATGCTTTCAAGCTGTTTCTGGCCATGTTTATTGTGCCGAGCATTGCCTTGAAACTGTCAACTTTCACATAAATTGTTTTTCCCGCAGGCCTTTCTCTCATTACAGGCCTGTGCCTGAAAAGCCCACCGCTCATTTTAGGAGATGACAAATGCTGCTCTTCTGCAGCCGGTTCTTCCAGCACTTCAAATGGCTGGAGCTCAGGCTGCTCAGCCATTAGTGGAGCAGTAATCGGCGGAATGTCAGCCATCGGCTTGCTGCCAATCTGCGGAAAATCAGGATAATTGCCTTCTTGCACGGGCATTTTTTCTTCAGGCTCATCCAAATTAAATTTCATTTCAGGGACTTCAGCATTTTCATCTAATTCAGGAAAATCAAAGTTTAAGTCCTTGTCAAAATCTCCAAAATCCTTGTCCGAGCCGGGCTGCTGCCCTTCAAATCCATCAATAGGTGGGGGCTCAGGAGGCATGTCCAACTCATCAAAATCCTGCTTTTTTTCTCTCTTTAAGAATTTCAAAAAACCCACATAACCCACCTAAAAGAAATACATTGAGGGCTTATTAAAACTTTTGTTAGCATTATTTAATGGTGAACCATAATTCATAATATATGGTAAAAATTAAATAATATAATCCACGAAGTGCTACCATGAAGCGGTTTTTCACATTATTGCTAATGGGATTATTTCTTTCAGCTACCTCTTATGCTCAGAAATCCAGCTGCGATTACAAGATTGAAATTCTTACAAACGGAACCGAATTTACGGCAAAAGAATTCAGCTTCAGGATGAAATCAACAAAGCTCGACGGCAGCGCTACAAATATCACGGGCACAGCCGAGATAATTGACTCGCACGGCAATTCCGTTAAAAAATATAGTCCTTGGCAGCAAGAGCCAATTTCAAGGCAGAAGACTTCAAGCAGTTACTCTCCAAACCTCAAGCCTGATAACTACAGGATAATATCGAATATTGACGTTGAATGCAATGATGAACAAAAGGAAAACAACCACTATATCAAGCCGATAAAGATAAAATCCGAATCATCAGATCAAATTCAAGAGAAGAAAATTGACAAGAATCAAGAAACGTATGCGACTTTAACTTTAGGCCCAACAACAGAAACAAAAAATTTAACCCAAAATGAAATAAAAAATAATCCAGAAAATAAATCCAATAATGAAATTCAAGAGCGGCATACAAACGAATCAATTCAACCAATTGAATATGACAATGAAATAACGCTTGCAGCAGATAATCCTAATTCAAAACTAGGGGAAATATCAGCAGATGCTGTAAAAGAGCCGAAGATTGTTTATGAATCCGGCAATGCAAAATCAAAAAATCTTGTTGTTATTTTTCTTTTGGCTTTGTCAATAATGTTAAATATTGTATTGATATGGAAAAGATAACTCAGTTGCGCTTCATGGCTATGTTTTCTGCGACATCGGCAATGTCCTTGCAGGTGTCCATAGTCTTTTCAAGGACTTCATAAACTTCCTTGTATTTTATAATGTCAATGGAGTTTTTGTAGAAGTGAAATAATTCCGACAACGCGTTGTTATAAATATCATCCGCTTCCCTTTCAAGCTCCCTGATTTTTATATAGTGATGCTCAATTCGTTCATTTTTCTTCAGCAATCCCATTGTTTTTTCAACTTGCCCAATACAATCATGAACTTTTTCAGCAAGCTGAAGTATGGGCTTTTCTATCCTTTCAATGCTTAAAAGAACGAATTTAGATGCAGCAGAGTTTATCAGGTCAGTAAGATCATCCAGAAGTACAGCAAGCTCCTTGATGTCATTTCTGCCTATAGATGTTTTGGAGTTTCTGTTTAAATTTTCAAAAATATTCCTGCTTATTTCGTCATTCTTGTGCTCTATCTTTTTTATCGCATAGGCTCTAGCCTTCCTTTCTCCCCTTTCAAGAGCCGCATAATCCTCAATGAAAATCTTCAGTTCCTTCGAGGCTTCCAGCGCATTTTGAGAAAGCTCCGAAAGCATGGCAAAGAACTTATCTTCCTTGTGCAATAGTATTCCCATGATTTTTTTCATAGATTCAGTTCGTAATGTGATATATAAATAGGTTTCTATGATTTATTTTTTGCAGAGAAAATCCTTATGCATATCAACTAAAAACCTTTATAAACCTTCGAGGTTCCTAAGAAGCAATGACAAAGCCGGAAGAGCAGGGAGAGCATGCGCATATAAGATGCAGGACTATTATAGAAGTGCTAGGCAAACCAAAGGAATATGTTGAAAGGGCAATAAAAGATTATATTGAGCATATCAAGGAGGATTCTGAGCTTGTAGTGCTAAAAGAGGACTATTCAGATACCAAGGAGCAAGGCAATCTTTGGAGCAAGTTTGTTGAGCTTGACTTGGTGATTAAGGGGACTTATAAGCTGATTGCGTTCTGCTTTGAGTACATGCCATCTTCGCTTGAAGTAATAAAGCCGGAGCATTTTATAATGACCAATCCGGAATTGTCAAATTTCCTCAATGATTTGCAGGCAAGGCTGCACAGCGTTGACATGATTGTGAAAGAGCAGAAGGCTGAAAACGAATTTCTGAAGCAAAACATGAGCGCAATCATACATAATGTAATAATAATCTGCCTTAAAGTCAGCAAGCTTACAATTGAGCAGCTTTCGCAGGTTACAGGTGTTGAGCAAAAGGAACTTGAGCTTTTCGTGGAAAAGATGCTCAAGGAAAACAAGATTAAGAAAGAGAATGAACAATATAGTTTAGTCTAGAGCTATCATGCCACAAATTACAAATGACGAATTAATAAATAAAGCGAAGTCTGTAATTAAATCAAGGAAAATTAAGCATGGATACCTAGTTGGGATGTCGGATGTGCATTAATTACCGTCAAAGGTAATATTTATGTTGGTGTTTGTATGGATGTTTCTTCTGGAATAGGATTTTGCGCTGAACATGCTGCGATTGCCGCTATGGTAACCAACGGAGAACATAAAATAAATAAAATTGTTGCTGTTTCTGAAAAAGGAAATATTCTTCCGCCTTGCGGCAGGTGCAGGGAATTTATAAATCAGATAGATGAACAAAACAAAAATACAGAAGTTATCATAAATAGAACCAAAATAGTTAAACTTAAAGAATTGCTACCTAATTCTTGGAGTTAGCTTAAAATATATCATAAGCTATATAAACTAAATTAATTTAATCAAATTTATGATTGATTCAAAAAAGCCAAGCGTGAAAAGCAAGGTAGAGGCAGTCATATTCTCAACAGGCCATAAAATGAGCCTTGATGAAATAAGCAAATTATGCCGCTCAAGAAGAGAGGATGTTCTTCTTGCATTGCAGGAGCTACAGAAGGAATATGATGAAAAGCAGTCTTCATTGATGCTTGTTGAAGAAGGTGAGCAATGGAAATTCAGCGTAAGAGACCATCTTATTTCAATCGTAAGAAAAATTGTTACAGAAACAGAGCTTACAAAAAGTGTTCTTGAAACCCTTGCAGTTATTGCCTTTAAATATCCTATCCTCCAGTCAGACTTGATAAAACTGAGGACAAACAAAGCTTATGACCATTTAAACGAGCTTGAAGCTGCAGGATACATTTCAAGGCAAAAGCATTCAAGAACCAACCTCATCAAGCTAACAGACAAGTTCTTCAAATACTTTGATTTAACGGAGGATAAGCTGAAAGACCAGTTCAAGGATTTCCACAGCATAGCAACTGCAATTAAAGAAAAAGAAATCGAGGTTGAAAAAATAAAGGATGACCAGCGCACAAAGGCAGAGGAATTAAAAAAAGAAGATGAAAAGATAAGGCAAGAAATTGAATCACTGGACAAAGCAGAAGAAGATTATGAAGTTCCTCTTGAGGCATATGATGCAAAGCCGAAAGATATCATTTTAGAAAGCTCCGTAGTTATTGAAAAGGAAAAAATTGGAGATTTGGAGATTGTCGATGCGGAGCAGAAACAAAAACCGGAAAAAGAAAAACCAGAGCCAATCGAAGAAATTCAAAAAGAAGAAATAATTCCGATCCATGAAACTGAAAACAAAGATATTCAAGTTAAAAAACCAATTAAGCACAGAGAACCAAAAATGAAATTATCACCAGAAATTGAGGCAAAGGTTGATGAAAAAGTAAATGAGATGCTCGGGATTTCAAAAGAAGAGAAGAAAGAAGAAAATAAGGAAGATGAAATAGAATGACCGATGCAACTTTCAAGAAAAATTTCAATGCATCTGAACTAGATGCTATCATTATAATTAAAACACAAAAGCATATTTTAAAGATTGAAGGAAATGAATTTAAGAGATTTTATGAAAATTTTGAAACAAGTTACAATCAATGCCAAAAAATTATTGAGCCAAACGGCCAAAATATTGATATAATGGGCAATCACTTGTATACTTCCATAATTTGGTCAAAAAAATTTATTCAAGCCTATGCAAATACGAGGGTTTCTTATGGGAAATCAGTTCATTTTTTGGGAGCAAGCTTCGGCAGGCTTCTTGGTGCAGTCCAGTTCGGCTTCAAGGCAAACAATCCTGATATTTTAAAATTCAAAAATAATTTTATTGAAGAAGCTCAAGAAATTACATCAATTTTAAAAATAATTAATCCTGAAATTAAATTGGAGGAAGTACCAAAAAGAATCCTGAAAATATATCATGAAAACATCAAGGAAACTCATTTTTTTGCAGCTGAATTTGCACAGCAGCTTTCAAGATAAAAAGAGGTAAAAATGTTCCTTCTACAATGCCCGAAATGCAAGAACAAGATGAAGTACCAAAGCAAAGAGATTTATATTTCAGGAAAGAAAAAGAAGTGTGTTTACTGCGGGAAAACATTTAGTGTAACTAAATATATTGTTAAGAAAATATAGTTTATTTACCATATAGAAAATTTCTATATTGAAAATAATTCAAAACCATAACCATTATAAAGCGTTAAATATCTCATTTTATAGACGGTAAATTAAATTCAAATTCTTTAAAAAATGGCAGAAGAGACTAGGCAAAAATTAGGCACAAGAATAGTGCCGCGGGTAATCCAGGATGAGATGAAGCAAAGCTATCTTGATTACTCAATGTCCGTCATTGTCGGAAGGGCTTTGCCTGATGTTAGAGATGGATTAAAGCCTGTTCACAGAAGAGTTCTTTTCACAATGTGGGAAACTGGCTTATTGCATAACAAGCCCTTCAAAAAATCTGCAAATGTTGTGGGAAACTGCATGGCAAAATTTCACCCGCATGGTGATTCAGCAATCTACGATACTCTAGTAAGATTAGCCCAGGATTTCTCAATGCGATACCAATTAATTGATGGCCAGGGAAATTTTGGAAGCGTTGACGGAGATCCTGCTGCAGCAATGAGATATACTGAATGCAGATTAACAAGGCTTGCAGAGGAAATGCTAGAGGACATTGACAAGAAAACTGTCAGATTTATTCCGAATTTTGACAATAGTGTGACAGAGCCGGTTGTGCTGCCTTCAAAGCTGCCAAATCTCTTGGTTAACGGAAGCTCTGGCATTGCAGTGGGAATGGCAACCAATATTCCTCCGCATAACATTACAGAGGTCATTGATGCAACAATAAGGCAAATTGACAATCCTGAAATCACCATAAACGAAATTTTGGGCATTATTCAAGGCCCGGATTTCCCGACAGGAGCTTTAATCTGCGGTAGAAATGGAATCAGGGAGGCATATTCAACAGGAAGGGGTAAACTTCTTGTCAGGGCAAAAACAACAATAGAGCAGACAAAAACAAAGTCTGTCATAATTGTGAATGAAATACCCTTCATGGTCAACAAATCAGAATTGCTGGAAGAGGCAGCAGACTTGGTGAGGGACAAAAAAATAATCGGAATTTCTGACTTAAGGGATGAGTCTGACAGGAACGGCATAAGAATTGTAATTGAATTAAAAAAGGATGCGGATTCAAACGTAGTTTTAAATCAATTGTTCCAGCACACAAGAATGCAGACAACTTTTGGAATAATAATGCTCGCTCTTGTGAACAATGAGCCAAAAGTATTGGGCATAAAGCAGCTAATTCATTATTACATCGAGCACAGAAGGGATGTTGTAAGAAAAAGAGCCCTGTTTGACTTAAACAAAGCCCAGACAAGGGCACACATACTTGAAGGATTGATTATTGCGCTTGCAAACATAAACAATGTAATAAAGCTCATAAAGGAAAGCAAGTCAGTTGAGACTGCAAAAGAAGCCTTAATTGTTAATTACAGGCTGACCAACGAGCAGTCTCTTGCAATACTCGACATGAGGCTGCAAAGATTGACTTCCCTTGAGCAGGAAAAAATCAAGCAGGAGCATTCTGACTTATTGAAGCTGATTGAAGAAATTGAATCAATTCTTTCAAATCCCCAAAAAATCCTCGACATAATAAAAAAGGAACTATCAGAATTAAGGGAAAAGTACAAGGATGCGAGAAGAACGCAGGTTGTCGAGCTTGAAAGCGCAGACCTTGAAACAGAGGATTTGATTAAAGACGAGGAAATGGCCATTACAATCACCAATTCCGGCTACATCAAAAGGCTGCCTTTGCAAACCTACAAGCAGCAGCATCGTGGCGGCAAAGGAATAATTGCAACCACAACAAAAGATGAGGACATTGTAAAGGACATTTTTGTTGCAAGCACGCATTCATACATTCTATTTTTTACAAACAAGGGAAAGGTTTACTGGCTAAAGGTTTACAGCCTTCCTGAGGCAAGCAGGATGGCAAGAGGCAAGGCAATCATAAATCTTCTACAGCTTGCAAATGATGAGGTAGTGAATGCATTCATGATTGTGAGGAATTTCGACAACACGCATTATCTCATAATGGCAACTAAAAAAGGTACCGTGAAAAAAACTAAGCTGATGGCTTACGGAAACCCAAGAAAAAATGGAATTGTTGCAATAACGCTTGAGCAGAATGACGAGCTCATTAATGTTGAGATGACTGACGGGAACCAGCAGATAATTTTAGCGACAAAAAACGGGAATGCTGTAAGATTTGAGGAGAAGAATGTAAGGGCAACTGGGAGAAGCGCCCAAGGGGTTAGGGGAATAAGCCTGAAAGGCGATGATGAAGTAATTGGAATGGTTGTTGCTTCCGACGACAAAACATTGCTTACAGTGACAGAAAATGGCTATGGAAAAAGAACCCCCATTTCCGAATACAGGCTTATTAACAGAGGGGGCTCAGGAGTAATTAACATACAATGCAGCGATAGAAACGGAAAAGTTGTTAACATATGCGATGTTACTGATAATGATGATTTGCTTTTTGTAAGCAAAAACGGAGTCATAATAAGGGTTGCATCAACTGATATCTCTGTTATTGGAAGAAACACACAAGGCGTGAGGATAATGAAGATGGACGAGAATGACAAGGTTGTGAGCGCTGTTAAAGTAGCTAGAGACAGCAATGTTCAGGAATAACAAATTTATTAAATTATGAATATAATATCTAATTATGCTCAATGAAGTTGTATTTCTTCCAAATGTAATTTCTACATTTATAATGGTTGGAGTAATATGGTATGCCCACATTGCTTTCTATCCTTTACTAAGTTTTATTGGAAAGAAGGAGTTCAGATTATACAAGGAGGAATACAATAAAAGAGTCATGCCAGCAGCAACGGTTATACTGCTAATTGAATTTTTATCAAGCGTATTATTAATTTGGTTCAGGCCGTTAGCAATAAAACTATCTTACGCTCTTGTAGGATTATTATTTCTATTTATTATATGGTTTTTGACCTGGATTATTGAGGTTCCACAACACAAAATTCTGCAAAATGGATTTAATGAAAAATCATATAGAATATTGATCAAAATCAACTTTTTCAGATGTATTTTATGGACATCAAGGGCATTTATTGCACTTTTGATGATAATCTTAATCTTGTAAAACCCAAACATTTTTATAACCACAGATTTGATTTCTATGTCTATAATTCAGAATTGGCGAGGGATTCATTTGCTGTGCAGCGCATGTGGTTGATGAATTATTTAAATATAATATTAAAAAATAAAATACAATGAAAAACATTAAAAAAATATTAAATGATGTTCTTGAAGATATACAGCCGGATAAAATCTATGAGGAGGAAATATTTTCAAGGCTGAATGAAATAATCATGAAAATAAACAGGAATCAAAAGAACGTAAAGGCTATTCTTGGAGGCTCAGGGGCAAAAGGCACATGGCTGAGAACATTCGACGCTGATATTTTTGTACTGTTTGACTATAATAAGTTCAAAGACAAAAGTGACAAGCTTTCAGATATTCTGGATAAAATTCTGAAAAAGAAATTTAAAAATGTAATAAGGATTCACGGCTCAAGAGATTATTTCCAGATTAGGGAAATTAGCTTCACTTTTGAGATTGTGCCCATACTCAGGATAAAAAAGGCAGAGCAGGCAAAAAACATCACGGATGTAAGCCCGTTGCACTCCAACTGGGTTTTAAGGCACAAAAAGCTCGTCAACGATATGAAGCTTACAAAGCAGTTATGCCAGGCGCAGAATGTCTATGGGGCGGAAAGCTACATAAGGGGATTTTCAGGCTATGTATGCGAAATTTTAACTGCTTATTACGGTTCTTTCTTGGGATTAATTAGGGGTGCATCAAAATGGAACGATAGGGTTGTTGTTGACGTACAGAAATTCTACAAAGGCAAGGATATTTTCAAGATTGTAAACACTTCAAAGCTGATGTCTCCCTTGATTGTCATAGATCCTGTACAGAAAGACAGAAATGCATCAGCTGCCTTGAGCAAAGAAAAATTTGAAGAGTTCAAAAAAGCTGCCGGAAATTTTTTAAGGAACCCGTCAAAAGTATTTTTTATCAGGAGAGATTTGCATTCATTATTCTTAAAGGGAAAAAGTCAAAATAAAAAACTAATTGTCATCGGGGCAAAGCCTTTGACCGGGAAAACTGATATAGTGGGAAGCAAGCTGATGAAGATTTACGAATTTCTAATCCAGAAAACAGTAAAAAATGATTTTAGGGTTTTAAAATCTGCGTGGGAATGGGACAAGAAAAGTGATGCGGCTTTCTATTTCTTATTTGAAATCAGTCCATTAAGCAAAAATATGGAAATTGGAGGCCCTCCGCTTAAGATAAAACAGCACGCTGATAATTTCAAAAAAATTCATAAAAAAACTTTCATAAAAAAAGGAAAAATCTACGCTGTGGAAAAAAGAACATTCACAAAGCCGGAAGATTTGATAAAAACATTGTTAAAAAATGAATTTGTAAAGGAAAGATGCAGCTCTATAAAAATCAGAGTTGTCTAAAATGCAGGCAGTAATTATCGCAGCAGGAAAATCTACAAGAACTTATCCTTTGACTTTGACAAGGCCCAAGCCATTGCTAAAAGTCGCAAACAAGACCATTCTAGAGCACAATCTTGATAATTTAAATGGAATAGTGGACGAAGCCATAATTATTGTTGGCTACAAAAAAAATATGATAGGGGGATATATGGGGAAAAAATATAAAAAAATCAAAATAACCTATGTCAATCAAAAACAGCAGCTTGGAACTGCACATGCAGCATCCTTGGCTGAAAAATACATAAAAAATAAGTTTATTCTTATGGCCGGGGATGATATTTATTCCAGACAGGACATTAAAATGTGTATAAAATATTCCTACGCAATTTTAACTGCTAAGGTAAAAAATCCCGAGAATTTCGGAATTGTTATAGAGAAAAATGGAATTTTAGATGATTTTATTGAAAAGCCCAAAAAAATCATATCGGACATGGCAAGCACATCATTCTATGTTCTGGACAGGAAAATATTTGACTTCATTAAAAAAATAAAAAAATCTGAAAGAGATGAGCTTGAAATGCCGGATGCTGTTAAAATGTTATCACAAAAAGAAGAAGTGCATTGCATCCAATCAAAACAATGGATTCCAATAGTCTATCCGTGGGATTTGTTGAAAGCTGATGTGATACTAAGAAAAGGGAGGAACTTTATTGGGAACGATTCAAAAATAAATGGAATCATAAAAAATTCTAGTATTGGAAAAGATTGCATAATTAATGGATGCGTTAAAAATTCAATAATCATGGACAAAACAACAATTGACAAGGGTTCTTTCATTGAGGATTCCGTAATTGGTGAAAATGTTCATTTCAAAGGCAAAATAATATCAAAGAAGAATGTTTTTTCATACATTAAAAATAAAAAAATCAAAGTTAACCTGATTGGGGCAGTGATAGGGGATAATGTAAAAGCTAATAATATCGTAATACATCCAGGATGTAAAATATGGCCCAATAAAATAATAAATAATAAAATTATTTTTAATGACCTATTATGAAAAAGGCAGGAAGCAAAGCATTTATAACTTTTATTGGGATACTTCTATTTTTCATATCTATTTATTTGGATAATCCAGTGAACTTATTTTTCAAAAGCCTGAATTTTCATATTTTTGACTTTATTCTGATAATTGTTACAAATTTTGCTTTTGTGGGCTTTGTAATGCTATTGGTGCCTTCGCTTATTTTTTATAAGGATGCAAAAAAATTAAGGCTGTTTTGGATTGCTTTTGTCTCATCTGCGGTGCTGTCATTTGCATTAAAATTAACTGTACTTAGGCATAGGCCAACTGAAATGCTTTCATATCCTTTCATAGGTGGATTTGACTATTCTTTTCCAAGTATGCATACAATGATAATGTTTGCCTCGCTGCCTTTATTAGTAAAATTTTTACCCAAGCAGAAAAATTTGTGGATTTTATTTGCATTTCTGATTGCATTCACAAGAGTTTATTTTGGATTTCATTTCCTGAGCGATGTAGTTTTCGGCGGATTTTTTGGCTATATTATGGGTAATTTTATTCTTGATTTGCATGAAAGCGGAAAATTATGAAAAAGGATAATTTTGAATGGAACAGGCAGCTTTTTTATATTTTTTTGGGATTGTTCATTGTTTTATTCTTAAAATTTGGATTTATTGATAAAAGATTAATTTTAATTGCAACAGCTACTGGGTTAGCTTTATCCTATATAAGCAGAAAAATAAGGATACCTGTTATTCATAATCTGCTTCAAATATTTGAAAGGAAAAAAGAACTTGATAAATTTCCAGGAAAGGGAATTATTTTTTATTTTATTGGAGTTTACATCTCCTCGTTGCTGTTCACAAAAGAAATTGCAATGGCTTCAATAATGGTTCTTGCTTTAGGTGATTCAATATCCCATCTTTTCGGACTGCATTTTGGAAAAATAAAACACCCATTTTCAGATTAAAAATTTCTCGAGGGCACGATTGCAGGATTTATATTTGAGTTTATCGGCGCATTTGTCTTTCTTCCATTTTGGGAGGCTTTTTTTGCTTCACTGGCAGCAATGATAGTTGAATCAATTGAGATAAAAATTGGAACACAGGAGGTTGATGATAATTTAATAATTCCTT
>CAYNCK010000029.1:0-2062 GCA_964396095.1 uncultured Methanosarcinales archaeon | reverse complement strand
AGTTTTTCCCAAGTATCAAACTCTTTTGTTGATAAAACACGCGCCATGCAGAAGGAATTGTTTATCCCGAATATAAAGGTTTTGCCAAATGTTTGTATAATCTTTCAGATTATGCGAAGCTGAGAAGAGAAACCCCATTTTCGAGTGTAAAGTCGTTAGGCATTAGACGAACTTTTTGTAATAAAATTATGAATTCAATAATTGTCGTATTCAATCTGCCTTCGCCCGACTTAAAACTACTTTTCCAATTGATTCTAATTCTTGTGTTGAAAACGTTAAGTTAGATTGCTTGTTTTTGATATACTTGTATAGTCCTCTAATTTTAATAACAGGAACGGTTGGGCGGTGCAAAATTAATTCCACATTATCATTTGTAAAAACAACAATACCATCAACCCATAACTTGAATGGTTTTTTGAAAATATTTTTTGACTCTATGAATTGTTTTAATCTTAATGAATTGCCTTTTACTTGTTTACTCGGGCTTTTTCTTTCATATTCTTCAGGATTTTTCCATTCTTGTTTATATTGATACCAATTATCCCCATCACATCTGATATCTCCTTCAAAATTCTTAGTGCCGTCTAGGGTTTAAACCCCCGCCTTTCAAGGCGATTTCTCAGAAAAATTAAAGTGCGGCTTCGCCGCAGAATAGTCTGCGGGCGAAGTTGCGCACTCATTTTCGTCAAAAAAAATAGCGCGAGCTCTCGTCTGCGGAGACGAGAAAAATGATAAGCACAACATTAAACCATTTCAGCCACAAAATCGGGCTGAACTTCTGGCACCTTGAATGGTGCCCAAAATACCGATATAAGATGATGCAGAAACTTGAGAATAAAAATCTTGTTGCTGCCGCAATCAGAAAAGCGGCAGCAGAGCACGGCATAAAAATGCACTACCTTGCCGTCATGCCTGACCACGTGCATGCGCTCGCGACATTGCCGCATGGCATGACTGACTCAAAAGCATTCAATCTGCTGAAAGGCAGGTCTTCTTACATTATTTTTCGCGTAAAGGAAAAATTCAGGCTCCGCTATCCTCAGGGCCACTTCTGGAGCCCAGGCGGATTTGCAACCACAGTAGGCTACAACGACCTTGATTCAATGATAAAATATATCGAGAATCAACAGGAGCACCACAACGTGGCTTTCACTTAAACCCTCTGGAAACCCCGTCCCTTTAGGGCGGGGAGGAGGTCATAACTTTTACCAATGGCAAAAACTTGGCCGGCAATGACCTTTAAAAGATCTCCGCTGCTGCAGCTCTTGCAGCCTTCTGGCCTTTGGCTAATGGGGAGCATGTATTCACTTTGGTTCCCGCAGGTATTGCAAAGATATGTGTAAAACGGCATTTTATGCCAGAAATTAGCTTTATATTTATAAAATATTTCATAAAATTATGAGCCTGCAGGGAAATGCGCGTGAATCTTCCGATTGCACAATTCGAACCCCGACTGCCCGGTTTCATCTTATGAACCGAAGCCGAGTCTGCTATCCGTTACAGCACAGGCCCATAAATAGAAATGCTATTCGCAGTATATTTAAATTTATTCAAACACAGCTGATAAAGGAATCAAACTTTCACAATCTTTGCCATAATCACTTTCTTTCCCTGGACTTCTTCAACTGTTATCTTAAAATTTTGGTAAGGGATTTCATCGCCGACTTTTGGGCTTCTTCCAAGCGCTGAGGAAACAAAGCTGTCAAGGCTGTCATAATCAGATTCTTTTATCTGCAGGCCTGTTTTTGAATTGAGGCTGTCAATTTCAGTGTTGCCTCTTGCAGTCCACTCGGCTTTTGAAATTTCCACGACCCTTGGATTTATTTTGTCGCTTTCATCGACAATTTCCCCCACAATCTCCTCAAGAATGTTTTCTATTGTCACCAGCCCTACAATCTGCGCTTTATTGTTTATGACGACTGCCATGTGCTCTTTTCTTGCCTGGAAAAGCTTCAGCATGGAGTCCAGTCTTTTGTTATCAAAGACAAAAAACGGCTTTTTCATCACTTCCTTGGCAGGGGATTCAAGCTTGCCGTCTTTTACATAGCGCAAAACATCCTTT
>CAYNCK010000028.1:0-2538 GCA_964396095.1 uncultured Methanosarcinales archaeon | reverse complement strand
TTATTGAGAATTAAACAAAACTCTATCTTACCTTCTTGCCAGTTTTTTATTCCATTTATACCCTCGCAGTCTTTTGCTCTTGCCAAATCCGCAGGAAGCGCACACAGCCTTGTTAAGGTTCATTGTCCTCTGCCCGCAGCGCCTGCAGTAAATCATGTTCTTCTTGCCGGACTTCTCGCCCATTGATGGAGTTCCTTTCATTTTTAATCACTTGATAAATCCAGAAATCTATTCTGTTGAAATAACTGTAATCGTATCGCCCCTGATAAAGACATTTCCAAGCTTTCTTTTCAGGTAACTTTCTGAAACTGTAGTTTCCTCCGTTGTATTATCATCAGTTTTTCTTGTTATTTTTTTGAATTTTATTTAATTTTCCTCGACATCATCAAGAACAATGTTGATGTGGATGTCAAAAGACTTGAGCTTGCCTATGTACTGCTTGTTGTTCTTCAGCTCAACAATAATTCTTTTGTCTCTTGCCTTGTTTAAAGCATCCAATGGCCTTGCAGGTTCCATAAAGTAAAACACCTCAAATAATATGTTCGGAGAAACTGGCGCAATTTATAAAGGTTATTGTTTGTTTTTGGTCATTTCCTCAGGCACTTTGTATTCATGCCAGGAAATATTTTTGTTCTGTACTGCTTCCTTCAAGGATTTTTCAACTTTGTTCAATGCGCTCTGCCCGCTTTTAACCTCGACAAAAACAACCTCGTCAATTTTCTTGCTGTCCATTCCCCTGAACACGACAAAATCAATCGGCTTGCCGATGAACCTTGCCTCTGTCGGCTTAAACGGAAAATCAGGCAGGTAAGGGGCAAGCTGCTCGCTGAACTGCCCGCTCAAGACAGCCCTCGAGTGCTTGATTGCGTCTTCCCGTATATCCGGAATTTTTTCCTTGAGTTGTTTTTGTGCAACATATTTGCCGATTAAATAGCCTACAAACAGAATTATAATTAACAATGCAATTATGCCAATCATTTCAAAAAATTCCATAAGCCATACATTAATTAACCTTCAATAAATACTTATCGTTCATAGAAACCTATTTAAATCATCAAAATTTACCCTTTTCTTATGGCAATATCACAATCAAGGCCAAAGAGAAAGGAAACAGGCGGAAGGTACATAGCTTACAGGAAGAAAAAGCAGTACGAGCTTGGAAGAGAGCCTTCATTCACAAAGCTTGGCAAGAAGAAAGTGCTTGTTTTGAGAGTGATGGGCGCAAACCGAAAGCTTAGGATGCTGAGAGCAGATACTGCAAATTTGTTTGATCCAAAATCAAAGTCATTCAGGCAGATTAAAATCAAGACAATAACAGACAATCCAGCCAACAGGCATTTTATAAGGAGAAACATCATGACAAGAGGCTGTGTAATTGACACAGAGCTTGGCAAGGCAAAAATCACATCAAGGCCCGGGCAGGATGGGGTTATTAACGCGGTGCTGATTTCTTAAGATTTTTTTAAAAGTCTTTGGTAGTGTCGTTTTTTAGATCTTGCAACATAAACCTCAAATAGTTTAAAACCTTGGATATTCCTTCGAATATATTCTGGAACTTCATAGAAATCCTTACTAACGACTAGTACATCACCTTTTGTGCCACTTTCTTTTATAAGCATCACCAACCTATCTCCCAAAGGGATATTGCTATAAGTTTTAGCTTGTACAATATCTGCCCTATGCTTTACTATGGATGCTTCTAATTGTCTTGCTTCATAATCTTTATCTGCTGAATCTTCATAAAAAATTCCTAAAGATACGAATTTTTTTCTAACTTGTTCTGGTATTGCATAGATACTATTCGCTTTAAGGATACCTTGTGTCATCTTACATCAATTCTGCTTTATCAAATATTGTGACATCTTAAATATCTTTTGGTTTGCCGATGTGGAATAGATAATTTTTTAAAAAACGTCATATACCACATATTTTATGTTGGAAGAAATCTACAACAAACTCCTCTCAAATTTCAACCATCAGCACTGGTGGCCTGTAACAAAAGAAGGTGAGTTTGAGCCAAAATACCACAAAAATATTGAACTAAATGAAAAGCAAAAATTGGAAATTTGCTTTGGCGCTATTCTAACTCAAAATACGGCATGGAAAAACGTTGAGAAAGCTATAGTAAATTTAAACAAGAACAATCTAATCAACATTAAAAAAATCATAAAAATCCAAAATAAAAAATTAGCCAAAATAATCAAATCATCAGGCTACCACAACCAAAAAGCAAAGAAGCTGAAGAATTTCTGCAGGTTTTTATTGAAGAATTATGATGGAAAATTGAGCTTATTGTTCAAAAAGGATATTCAAGGGCTGAGAAATGAATTATTGTCAGTCAACGGCATAGGCCCTGAGACTGCTGACTCAATAATATTGTATGCAGCCAAAAAGCCGGTTTTTGTCGTTGATGCATACACAAAAAGAATTTTAAATAGAATAGGCTATAATGGAAATACATACGATGAGTTGCAAAATTTATTCATGCAAAATTTGCCGCAAAACGAAAAGTTATTTAATGAGTACCATGCACTACTG
>CAYNCK010000027.1:0-1871 GCA_964396095.1 uncultured Methanosarcinales archaeon | reverse complement strand
TGGTGTAGTGTGTATGTCTTCTTACTAAACTTACTGCCATATAGGCGGACTTGCCGTATTTTTAAGGCACGCAATATGCTCTCAGCAAACCTTATAAAAAAAGTCTTCTTTGTTTTCATTGGTGGACACCTTCATTGTCCACCCCCTAGCAAAGCCCAACGGCTTGCTAGGTTTTAAATTTTTCTAGGATGTCTACGCGCCCGCCCTTTTCTTGAATATTATCGCATGGATTTCTTATAGCAGTTAACTGCCGAAAAGCTTATATACCTCCAGATTAGGGTTTATAGTATAAAAAAGGTGTTTTAATGGCTAAAAAAGAGGCTGGCAGCATAATTCATTCTCAAATAGATTTAAATACCAAGAAATCCTACCCTATCTCATTGGGGTGGATTAGATTTTAAAGGCTAGAAACACCTATCTAAAACACTTGGAGGCGCATATCAAATGGAATTTCACAAAACAAAGGAAATGAATGTAATGGATTTTTTTATGAAAAAGGACTGGTCTATTTACGCAGGGCAATGGGTAGCTATATGCGAGAATAAAGTAGTATCAAGCAATAAAGATTTGAAGAAATTAGTAAAAGATAGCAATAAGAAATGCAAAGACCGCCCCCCAACTTTTACCAAGATACCGGATAAGGACTCAGCGCTTCTTCTATAAAAATGAGAAATTTTCCTTTTGAGCTTAAAGCTTATCCTAAACCTACAAGTTTGCCAAGGCCTATAATAAATATCGATTTTAAAAATCCTAATGACAAAAGAAAAATATTGAAAGTGATTGGTATAATAGATACGGGTGCTGATTACTGTACAATACCTCTTAATCTTCAAAGCCAACTTGGGCTTGATTTAAAAAATATGGGAGCCAATACAATAGGCGTATCTTGTGCATGTGGCAATAAATCATTCTTCGGTTATGGGTACAAATTAAGCGTTACAGCTTATGACACAGTAAATAAATCATTTACCAACTTATTAAGCGTTCATTTTGTACCATCCGATACACTTCCTTTAATAGGCAGGAATTTTATGGAATTGTTTAAAGGTGTTTCTTACATTACCAAAGAAAAAAAGGGATATTTTTATAGATAAATGAAGAATTATAGTTCTCCAATTCAGGATTTAGTACAATTATTCACCCACTCGCAAAACCCGCACTCTTCGCTTGCTTCAGGAATACCGGAATTTAAAACTTTACGAGCATCGTTAAATATTTTCTCAGCATTAGAAACATTAATCTTCATCTTAACCAAATCTGTATTAAACACAACGCTCCCATTAGCTTCAACATTGGAAGGATGGTAAAATAATAAATAAGCATAGTTCAGGGTCTTGAATCCGTTCTTCCGGAGAAGAAAGTTATAAATGTCAAGCTGGTTCTGGTAATGGGCAGCAGTATCCTCCTTCAAAGGAAAGCCGCGGGTTTTGTAGTCAAGGACTACGAGCTTTCCGTTTTTCACAAGTATATTGTCAACAGCGCCCCTAAACACATTCCCACCCTTATCAGTATATGAAATCCCCTTGAAATTATTCCTCCATACGGCAAGCAGCTCTGCATTGTCAAATAATTTATAATTGCCTTTCAGCTTAGCCAATTCAGGAGGCAATTCACCTCTGTCTCTGAAAGCATCAAAATGAATTTTTAGGATTCTGTCCATGCCTGAAGGCAAAGACGGAAATATTGAATCCGGCCGTTTAATGCCTTTGTTGAAACGAAGCCAGAAGCACTTTGGGCATTCTTTGAGCAAACTTAAGCTTGACGGGGAGAATTTGTAAGGCATTTTATTTTTTCTTTACTTTATAAACCAAAAATCCGATTAAAGAGCCGAGGAGGAACCAAAAAATTAGGCTGACTATTATGGATGTAAC
>CAYNCK010000026.1:0-2282 GCA_964396095.1 uncultured Methanosarcinales archaeon | reverse complement strand
GATGGGTGGAAATCCTCGGCTGCGGAATGGTGCACCCGAAATTTTTAGAGAATTGCAAAATAGATTCTAAAAAATATACTGGCTTTGCTTACTGAAGGGGTATTCAGCGCATTGCAATGCTGAAATATCAAATCAACGACATCCGTTTGTTTTATGAAAATGATGTGAGGTTTTTGATGCAGTTCAAGAGTGCGATGTAATCATCTTCTCAAATTTCTTTTACACCAATCCTCGGATTTTATTTATAGGAATCCACCTTATTTCTTAACAATACCTTCAATCCGCATTATGGAAATGCTTTATATTTACAATATGCAAAAAACTGTTTATTTGTCGTTTGCAACCGTTTGTAAATGTTTGTAAACGGACTTGTGTCAAGCCACAAGTTAACTGCAAGCGTCAAAAACCAAACAACACGACAGCAACACGACAACTTTTCGGCAGACAATCTTGTAATCGGGCAGAATAAAAACGAGTGACAAATACACGCTTCGTGGACAACTCCGCAGTTGTCTCGTCCTGATTAGGGTTTACACTTAAATTTGTAAACACTATGGACAAACAAATCACAAAAGAGGCAATTATTGCCGAGTATCTGGCGGGAGGAACTTCCCTGCGGAAACTATCAGTCAAGTATCGAATCAAGCATCAAACCATTCACGAATGGGTGCAGTACTTTCAAGGCAGGCGCAGAGAAAAAATTAAAGTGAATCATCTTAATGGGCGGACCGGGCGAACACCCAAAGCAAAACAGGATTCTTCTGAAATAAAAAAGTTGCAGAAGGAACTTCTCAAAGCACAGATGCACAACAAACTGCTCAACGCAATGATTGATATTGCCGAAGAGCAGTTAGGCGTTCCCATCCGAAAAAAGTCTGGAGCCAAGCAGTCATGAAGATTGGGCAAAGCGAAAAGAGGAACTTGTCATCGCTTTGCTTGCTGCTTGGTTATTCAAGGCAAGCGTATTACCAGCATTTTCGTTTCAGGGAAAAAGAAGCGTTGCAAATAGAACTGCTTTTGCAAGAGGTGTACCGTATCCGCGCAAGACAAAAACGAATCGGATTAAGGAAACTGCTCTTTATAATGAATGGTTTTTTTCAGCAGCACCATATTCATATCGGCAGAGATGCATTCTTTGATTTATTGCGAGAAAGAGGAATGCTTGTGCGTAGAAGAAGAGGCGGAAAACCCCGAACTACTTTTTCAGGATTCTGGCTTAAGAAATATCCGAACCTGATAAAAGATTTTATTCCCACCGCACCGAATCAGCTATGGGTGAGCGACATTACTTACCTTCCCATAGGAGAAGATTTCGGTTACCTGAGTTTGATTACCGATGCCTATTCGCATAAGGTGGTCGGATTTTATTTATGTACTGATTTATCGGCAAGAGGTTGCGTTCTCGCTTTGAAGATGGCACTTAAAAATAATCCACACAGAGAAAATCTGATTCATCATTCTGATCGCGGGTTGCAATATTACAGCGCAGGTTACATGAAACTTTTAGGAAACATCCGCGTGAGCATGAGTGAAAACAGCGACCCATTGGAAAATGCCATTGCCGAACGAATGAATGGAATTCTCAAAGATGAATTGCTTGAAAAATATTTTGAAACATTTTCGCAGGCGCAGAGAGAAGTGGCAATCGCCATCAGCATTTACAATCACGAACGCCCGCACAGCAGCGTTGATATGCTTACTCCCGCAATGGCTCACCTTCAAAGCGGAGAGTTAAGGAAACGCTGGAAAAATTATTATAAACCAAAACAAAAGGAGGTACTTATGGATGCGTAGATTTTTTTTAGGGATGAGGGAGTTCAAAAGTAATTTGAATTGAAAAGCCGGACTGTTACGCCCGGCTTCAAACGAATTACTTCGTCACTCCGGAGATTTATCCCTGGCAGGTTGCTTCTCAGCAGAGCCTGCTTCCGTTTCAATCTCCAATGCAAATGTATTACATTGAGTTTATCGAAATGTAAACAGTATTCAGGACTAAATTAAATGTGTAAACTTGTAGCAGGATTATCAACCAAAATGTGTAAACTTTTTTTAGGACGAGTCATTCTCAAGACAAAAGAATTCTTCCCGACAATTCCAAAAACTTGGGACAGTGATATTGTTCAGCCACCATTCGCAAAAAATTTAAGGACAATTTACAACAAGACAAAAAAAAACTCGACAGACAACGGACGGTAACGGACGACAAAAAACAACGAACCGCTAACATCGGGCTTGCGAAATGCGGATGAAACAGCCGTGGTTTGCACTCCTGCCGAAGGACT
>CAYNCK010000025.1:0-8242 GCA_964396095.1 uncultured Methanosarcinales archaeon | reverse complement strand
GGCAACGTCGGCATCGGCAACACAATCCCAAACGTTACTTTGTCTGTTTCGGGAAACGCAAATGTAAGCGGCAGATTAAGCTATGGAACTTTGGCAGCAAACTCCCCTCATTTCCTTGAAACCCAGGGTGCACCTGAGCCTTTGTGCATCAAGTCATCAGAAGACAAATACGTAGGGTGCATGGTTGATGAAAATATGGAGTTTGTGTGCAAGGTTGATGACAGGTGCAGCAGAAAATTCCTAGAGTTCAAGCTTGCAGAAGAAATTGGGAAAATTGAAAAGAACTTAATTAAAAATCAGTCCAATGACGGCATTCAAGATCTATTAAATCAAAATAGCACAAACTTAATTACAGGAAATGCAGTCTCGCAAAATTTAGAAATAAAGCAACTTGAAAAAAATACAACCGATGAAAAGGTCAGTAGGTTAAGCAGCTTAAAAGACGGGATAAAAAGAAAAGAAATTTCCGTCAAAGAGGCAATTGGCAAATTAAAGACGGAGAACCTGCAAGGGATTGACTTAAATGAAGTTCAGGAAGAAAATGGAAATGAAACGCCAATTTCAAAATCCAAGGAGCCAAAAACTTTAAGCATAGTCTATATGTCAAAAATAAATGGCTCAGTTATAATAAGGCTTGGGTAAAGTTTAAATAATAACATCAAATCTATAAAACAAAATTAGAATTTTTAATATTATTAAGGCTTATAAGTAAAAAATTTTGAAGTGAATAAAAAGACAGGTTGCTATGAAAAGAGTACTGCCCGATACAAATTTTTATGGGTTGCTGGCACAGGACCGGGAAAGATTAGAAGTAATAAGTAGTATAAAAATAAATAACAGATTGGTAATTTATGGGTTTAAAATCATAAGAAGTGAATTAAGGGATGTGCCAAAGAAAATAAAAGTTGGCGGAAAAAATCTTCGAATAGACTTGCTGAACCTTTATGATGAGATTACAAAAAATCATAGCTTTGAATTTAATGACTCTATTGTAAAAATAGGGGATAATTATTACAAAGCATATAAGGAATTTGGCGGGTCCAAATCAAAACAGGATATCATCGATGATTTTATAATAGTTAGTTGTGCTTCTCTTAATAACCTCAATATTGTAGTAAGCAACGATGAAAGAAGCATGGTAACAGAAAACGCAGTCAGGGCTTATAATCTTATCAACTCGGTGATAGGCAGAAAAACTCCCAAGTTCATTAACTATAGTAAATTTAAGAATATGCTAAGAGGTGAGGCTAATGAACTCTTCTAAGGCTTTTGCATACTTTGAATCTTTCATATGCTCTTCTATCTCATTACATAGCCTTTCCCAGTTAGATTGCAACTTAATTTTTTGTTCCATATATAGAAATAATAACCAAACTATTATATAAACATTTCGACTTAAAATATAAATAAAATTAAACTATAATATTAAAACAAAAATGATAGAAAACTACGACGCAACAAAGCTTGAGCCTGAAATTCTGGAGTTCTGGAAAAAGCACAATATTTATGAAAAAGCCAAAGATAAAAATAAAGGAAAAGCTAAATTTTATTTCTTAGACGGTCCCCCGTATACATCAGGAAAGGTCCACCTTGGAACAGCTTGGAACAAGTCCCTGAAAGATTCCGTATTAAGGTACAAGAGAATGAAAGGATTTGATGTCTGGGACAGGGCGGGCTACGACATGCACGGGCTCCCTACAGAGCAGGCAGTTGAGAAAAAGCTCGGATTAAGCCATAAGGATGAAATTCCAAATTATGGCATTGCAAATTTCGTAAATGAATGCAGGGAATTTGCAATAACAAACATGATTTCCATGAACAATGACTTCAAAAGAATCGGAGTCTGGATGGATTTTGAAAACGCCTACAGGTCAATAGAAAATACATTCATGGAAGGAGAATGGTGGCTGATAAAAAAAGCGTTTGAAAATAATCGGCTTTACGAAGGGGAAAAAACAATGCATTGGTGCCAGTATGATTCGACGTCAATGGCAAAGCATGAGCTTATTTATGAAGACCTGACAGAAACATCAATTTATGTAAAATTAAAAATTGACGGGACAGAAGATGAATATTTTATCATATGGACAACAACGCCATGGACAATCCCGTTCAATTTGGGTGTTGTCGTTCACCCTGATTTTGAATATGTAAAATGTAAAGTCGGCTATGAGCACTGGATTGTTGCAAAAGAATTGGCTGAAGAAGTAATAAAAAATAAATTAGGGAAAGAGTATGAGGTAGTGGATACATTCCTTGGAACCTCTCTTGAAGGCAAAAGGTATATTCCTGCATTTGATAAAGTTTTCCCGGAATTAGAAGAAGAGAAAAATAAAACAAAACCAATACACACTATATTACTTTCTAAAGATTTTGTCCATCTTGAGGAAGGTACTGCATTAGTTCATTTTGCACCGGGATGCGGGGATACATCTTATGAACTTGCAATTAAATATCATATAAAGCCATTCAGCTTGATTGATGAAAGAGGCTCTTATCCGAAAGGCCATCCTGTTTTTAAAGGCCTGATAGCAAAAAAAGATGATATAAAATTCATTGAGCTGATGGAAAAAAACGGCTCTTTGGTAGGAAAAGCCAAGTTTACTCATAGTTATCCTCATTGCTGGAGATGCAAACATCCCGTCATCTTTAAGCCTACAACCCAATGGTTCTTCAAAACAGAAGACTTGAAGGATAAGATGAGAATCCTGAACAAAAACATAAAATGGGTTCCTGATTTTGCAGGCTCAAAAAATTTTGACAACTGGATTGCAAACTTACGAGACAACGGAATCACAAGGCAGAGGTACTGGGGCACTCCGCTGCCGATATGGAAATGCAGGCAATGCAATGATTTTATTGTCATTGGCTCGATTGATGAATTAAAAAAACTTGCCGGAAGAATTCCTGACGATCTTCACAAGCCTTGGATTGACGAGGTTAAAATAAGCTGCCAGTGCGGCTCAATGAAAGAAAGAATTCCGGATGTTTTGGATGTTTGGATTGACTCAGGCTCAGCTTCATGGAACTGCTTGGACTATCCAAGAAAAAAGGATTTGTTTGAAAAATTGTATCCTGCAGATTTCATCCTTGAGGGCATTGACCAAATCAGGGGATGGTTCAATCTTTTATTTGTAGCTTCAATGATTGCAATGAACAACATTTCATTCAAGGCAGCGTACATGCACGGCTTCATCAACGATGCCCAGGGAAGAAAAATGAGCAAGTCGCTTGGAAACTACATTCTGCCCCAGGAAGTTATAATAGAATACGGTGCAGACACATTAAGGTATTACATGATAGGGGGGACAGCGCCTGGAGTCGACATCAACTACAATTTTGATGACATGAAAGTAAAGCACAAGAACCTTGCAGTCCTTTGGAATCTCCATAAATTTCTTATTGAGATGTCGAATAACATCAAGACAAACCCGTCTCATTTGGATTTGGAAAAAATCACGCTTGATATCGAAGAAAATTATATTTTTTCAAGGCTTAACTCGGCAATAAAAAAAATAACGGAGCTTTTTGACGGGTACGGGCTAAATGAAGTTCCTCTTGAGGCTGAAAGTCTTTTTCTTGACTTGAGCAGAACATATATTCAGCTGACAAGGGACAAGGCTTCCACCGGAAGCGATGAGGAAAAAAAGGCTGTGCTCTTTACAGTTTTTAAAGTGCTGCTTGAATCACTCAAGCTGTTTGCGCCTGTTGCGCCGTTTATAACTGAAAAAATTTACCAGAACATTAGGAATGTATTCAAGCTCAGGGAAGAAAGCATACACCTATTCGAATGGCCAAATCCTTCCAGCGAAATGATAGACAATGAGCTTGAGTCATCAATGATTTCAATCGGAGAGATTGTCCAGGCAGCCTTGGCATTGAGGGAGAAAATACATATGGGGGCAAGATGGCCGCTGAAGGAAATTGTTATAGCAACCAAGGACAGCAATACAATAAGCGCTATCAATAAAATGAAGGAAGTTATTAAAAAACAGCTCAATGTAAAAGAAGTCAATGTAATTGATTCATTGCCCAACACAAAATTAAAAGTCAAGGCAGACTACGCAAAAATTGGGCCGGACTTTGGTGACAAAGCTCCAAAAATAATCGCGCAGTTCACAATAGACAGCCCTGAAACGGTGCTCAAGCAAATAGAGGGAAAAGGAAAATATTCATGCAAGATAAACGGCGAAACAATAAATCTTACTAAGGAGCACCTGATTGTGGCAAGAGAAATCCCGCTTCCTTATGTGGAAGGCAAGATAAAAAACGGTTTTGTGTACTTAAACAAGGAAATTACAGACGAGCTTGAGGCAGAGGGCTTTGCAAGGGAAATTATGAGAAGGGTGCAGGCTTTGAGGAAAAAGGCAGGCCTTCAAAAATCCAATAATATCTCCTTGTTCATTAAAACAGGCAATGAGCTAAAAGATATGCTGAGAGACTGGAGCATTTTAATCAAGGATAAAGTCGGCGCTTCCCAGCTGAGGATTTCAGAGCTGGAGCCAAGCAAGAAGCATGAATTTGTAAGTGCAGAAAAAGTAAAAAATATGGAATTTGAAATACATTTCGACATGGTTTAGAAAAATATTTATACATCAAAGTTTATTGTACATTCAGGTGATAAAATTGGACGCAAACCTTCTTGTAACTCATGACCCTTCCCATGCTGGAAGCGCAAAGGAAGAGGTTGAAAGGGCATTTAAATCCATAAGGCAAAAGCCAAAATTTCTGAAGTCAAATTCGGACGGTATTTTTATGCTAAGGGTTGGCAATGCAAAAAAAGTAATAAAGGTACTTGGCAAGCTGAAAAGCAAAAAAGGAATGTTTGAGCATACTTTTTATTGGGTTCCTGTTGATAAATGGGTTCCGGCAAATATTAAATCCATGCAAAAGGAAATAAAAAGAATACAAAAAGGAATCAAGAAGTCTGACAAATGGAAACTTGACCTTCACAAGAGGCATTTTGAGATGGGCACTACCGAGCTGATAATGGAACTTACAGAGGTTGTTGGCAAGCTAAAAGTTGATTTGGAGAATCCTCAGAAAATCATTGAAGTGCAGATTGTAGGCAAAAAAGCAGGAATTTCATTGCTGAACAAAGATGAAGTGCTAAGCCTTGCAAAGAAATAGGGAATCAAAATATATTTATAGTTCTGAATATAATTTTAACCAGCATGCCAAAGCAAAAAACAATAGCAAAGGATATTCCCCTTATGGAGATTACCCTGAGAAGATATGAAAAGCCGGCGAGCCTCAGCGAAAGAGAATTGGTAAGGAAGCTTTGCCTGTCGGTTGGTTTGCTGCAGCCGGGTGATTCCAGAGATGTTATTGTTGATATTCTAAATGTTTTAATAAAGGCTAGAAAAAAGAATTTAAATGTGACAAGTGATGAAATTTGTTCGCTTGTGATTGAAGAAAGAAAAAGGCTAAAACTTGCAATGCTTGGAATTGCATCATCCAATATTAGAAGGCAGGTAAAAAGATTAAAGGATTTATTATTGATTGAAAAAAGGCTCAATGCCTACAGGATTGTAGAGCACAACAGCCTTGCCGAAGTATTTGAGGATAACATCGAGAAATTTTTGCTGCCGAGCATAATTTCAAGAATCAAGGAATATCTCAAAAAAATCGATGAGATGCAATGATATTGCTTTATTTCTCGAAGTAAAAACGAAATTTTTAAAATTCCACTTTGGTCAGATTCCTTCATTAAGGCTAGGCGCGCTTTGATAAGGTAAAGAAACCTAGGGAAGCCGAAAAAGAAAAAGAAGATAAATTATTTTTATTTTTTATTTTCCGCTTTCAATAGTCTCTTTAGTGAAAATATTGCGACCTCAATCTGCTTCTTGCTTGGCTCCTGCGTCGTTATCCTTTGCAATGCAAGCCCGGGCAATGAAATAATCCTGAAAATAAGATTGTCCTGCTTCTTGTCGCTTGCTTTAAGAACTTCGTATGAAATTCCTGCAATAACGGGCAGCAGAATTATCCTTGAGCAAAACAATATTGCTTTGCGTGTCCAGAAGCCAAAGGCGAGAAATTTTTGGTAGTAGGCTAAAATCAATGATGGGAGAAAAGAAAATACAAGAATGCTTACAATAAACACTATAAGCAGGAATGAAGTCCCGCATCTTGGGTGCAATGTTGTGAATTTCCTGACATTTTTGGCATTAAGCTTTCTCCCATCCTCATAGCAGTGAATTGCCTTGTGCTCAGCGCCATGATATTGGAACATCACTTTAACGTCCTTCATGAAAGATATTGCAAAAATGTAGACTAAGAAAATAAGGATTTTTACAACTCCGTCAACAAAATTGAACAATATGGGCTTTTTCTCTTCAGTAAATCCGACAAGATTTGTAATGAAATATGGCAAAGCAACAAAAAACAAAATTACAGCCGCAACTGAAAACAAAAGTGTCCAGGCAATTTCATTTTTACTGATTTTCTCACCGCCTCCAGAAGCCTGCTCGGCACTCCACGTTAAGGATTTTATTCCTATTACTAGCATCTCAACTATCCCTACAAACCCGCGTATGAAGGGCAATTTCATCAATTTGTATTTCTTTTTTGGAACCAATGATTTTTTTGCAATCATGCCTTTGTTTTTTCTGACTGCAACAACATACATCGTCGGCCCCCTTATCATTACGCCGTCAATAACAGCCTGCCCGCCGACGCTGATTTTCTTTTTTACCATGAATTCAGCATTTTTGCTTTATTTTAAAAAACTATTGATTTGGAAATGATTGCAAAAATCCAAGGAAAAATATTAAATACTGAATGAAAATATGATTATTTACATGACGCTAAATAAGAAAGAGCTGAATCGGCTTTCTCCTGCAGAAAGGATAAAAAGGCTAAAGCTCATGGAGGAGTCGAAAAAGAAAGAGGTTGACGAGATTGAGAAGCTGATAAAAGAGTCAATGCATGAGCTCAATATAGGAAAAATTGCAGATGACATTGCGCCTGAGCAAAAGCCAGTTGATATATCCAAGCTTTTTGAGGCAGATGATGCAGGTTTGGAAAGAACTGCAAGAAAAGAATCAAATCGGGGGTTAAATGCCGCTCCAGGATACCAAGCAATAGCTCAGACATATGAAGCATACTCCCAATTGCAGAAGCTTGACAAGTCACTTTCTTTGTACGGGAATTTGTCCGATGATCAGTTGGCACAAGTTGGGGCAATCGGTGAAAAATTAAATCGGGTTGAGAAATACATGACAGAAAGTGAAAAGGCAGCAAGCAAGCTTGATGCAGGAAAGGCCGTGCTTTACAAGCTGAAGAAGGAAACCGGATTGGAATAAAGATAATTCTAAGAAGTTGAAGTCTTGAGCAAATACATTGTTGGGTCAATCATTTTCCACAGCTTAAACTGCTCCCATTCAGATGAGCTCATCCCCCCTATTGGAACAAGGGAGGACATATTAAGGTCTATGGTGGGGTGTTTCATATATCTTACAAATCTTGAGCCATTTTCCATGGCTTCCCTGTCAATTAATGCAAAACTGCCGCTTTCCAAAGAATTATTTAATGCCACAACATGATTCTCATTTGACTGGTATGCATTTTTAGATTTAAGCTTGCCCAGATAGCTAAATAATTTTCCGTAATCCACATAAGACGACGACGGAGCAGCACCGTAGCCTTTGGATGAGGTACCATAGCCTCCGCCGGAATTCAGCTCAAAAGTTTCCTTAATAACCTTGTAGCTTTTTCCTTCATCCGCTTTAATTTCCTTTTTGCCGGTTTTGGATTTTTCGATTGCGCTTTTAATGAGTATGTTAACAATTGAAGAAATCGGAATAAAACTATTTTTTTGTGCAGAAAAATTTTTCTTATTAATGAATCTTTTATTATTTCCTGATTTAAGGGGTAATTTTGGCACTTTAACGGAAGTTTTCTTGATTGCCACAATAGAAAAATCCTGCAAAATCCTGTCTGCCAATGTTGTTTCTGCCATTTCACCCCTCTTGGATATTATATCCAACACACTCATTTATATATTTTTTGGTTTTTTGTTCCAATTGTTCAATTTCATAATTAGTTGACACTTTTAAGAATGAACCGAATTTCTTGCTTTTAGGTGATTTTATGGCAAAAATAAACGAAAAAAAAGAAAATGGATAATAAATCAGTTCAGAAGTGGCAGAAGCCCCACTTCTATAGCAAGAATACAAAAAATAAGCAGGCAGAGAGTCTATACGCTGCTTGAAGAATATAAAAAAGAAGGCACATTGGCTTA
>CAYNCK010000024.1:0-77597 GCA_964396095.1 uncultured Methanosarcinales archaeon | reverse complement strand
CATTATTTTCTGCCTTGAAAAGATTATTTGGAAACCACTTGCGTGGTTTAACTGCCCGCACACAGCGGGCAGAAATATATATGCGGTTGATAGCCTACAACTTAGGGGCTATTTTGATGGAGATTTTCTACTAAGCCTGTTTTACAAAACACCTGTAGAATTTAGCAGCAACTTTCTCAACACCGAAGTTTTTTATGATATGGCTTCTTCCTTTTTCAGCAAGTTTTTTTGCGAATTTCCTGTCGTCCAGTAGCTTAATCATCTGATTAGCCATGTCACATGTGTCAAACCTTTTAGCAACTAATCCAAATGTTCCATCAGGAATCACGAATTTTCTTCCGCCGCATTCCATTACAGCAACAGGAACGCTGCAAGCCAAAGCTTCATTTACTGCAGGGGTAATTTCCTGAAAATTTGCAAGGGCAAAAATATCAGCTTTATTATATATAATTGCCAGCTCTTCTCTTGTCTTGCTTCCAAGGAATTTCACGCAGTTTTTTACTCCCAATTCTTCTGCCAGCCTTTCCAGATTCTTTTTATAATATCCGGTTCCTACAATCCATAGTTCAGCATCATGATTTTTCCTTACTTTTGCAAATGCTTTTATTATCAGATGATGCCCTTTTATCTCATAAAGCCCCGCAACAGACAGTATAACTGGCTTTTTATTTTTTTTAACTTTCATCGGCTTGAAAATTTTTGTGTCAACTGCATGCCCCGTTATTACTCTCTTTCTGGAATTTTTTTCCATTAACCCGAGCTTTTCAGCCCTTTGGGCAGCCTCCAGGTTTGTGAACAAAAGCCATGATGCATAGTCATAAGCCTTTCTTGCAAAAGGAATCACCAAATGCTTTGATATTTTAAAAAGATAAAAACCTTCAACTGTCTGCGATGTCCTCAGAACAAGCTTTGTGCCGTATTTTTTTGCAGCAATGTAGCTTTGATAAGCAAAAATGTAAAACTCAGGATTGCTTGTCTCAATAATATCATAGCCTTTAAGCTTCTCCACCAAATCTGAATAATAAAATCTCGGCAATCCAAGTACAAAAAGCGCCTTTGAGGCTAATGTTACATGATCAATCCCCTTAATCCTTTCAACCTTGAAGCCAGGGTAGGGATTTTTGTTGCTTACGCATGTGAAAATTGTGACGTCAACATTTTTTGTCCTCATCAGATGCCAGTATATACTCAGAAGCACATGCAAGGAAGAGTTTATGTTTGTGTGAGTTGGAATTACAACAGCTACTTTTATTTTTTTCATTTTGGGATGAATGATTTCATTAAGTTGAACTCGTCTTTGCCAACTCCCCTAACAAGTAAGAGCACAGCAAAATAAATAACTGAGCAAACTGCTGCCAGAAGGATTAGATGGAGATGCCTGAAATAAATAATCGCCCCGATCATGGAGATATTCGCTATCATAGGCTTTGCAAACATCTTTACAAGGTTAAGTCCAAACTTGCTTTTTGATGTAAAATAGTAAAGCATTCCGAAATTCAGTATCTCGCTGATAAGGGTTGCTGCAGCAGCTCCCTTATAGCTGTAAGCCGGAATTAGCGCAAGATTGAGAATTACGTTGAATGCTGTTGTTATGCCTGCAATCGCTGTAAAAACCTTCTGCTTGTCTATTGCATTCAAAAGGTACCCCATCAAGTAGTTTACGAACACAAAAACGAGGGACACTGCAAGAATCTGCAATGCAATAATTGAATTCTTAAATGACGCAGAGTAAACCTGTAGGATTATTCTTTCAGGCAGCAAAATCAATCCTGTTGTGATGGGCAATGCTGCAATGACCATGTAATAAAATGATTTTTCATAAAGCAATTTTGTCTTGTCATAAGACAGCCTGTGAAATTTTGCCAATGTCGGGAATACTGCACTTATCAGGAGAAAGGGTATCCTTGTCAGGACTTCAACAATTTTTGCAGCGGCATTGTACAATCCCGTTGCCGCAAAATCTTTCATGAATCCCAGCATAATTGTGTCTATCCTGAAATAGATGCTTAAAAATATGTTTGTAGTCCAGAATGGTATTCCGTCCATTAAATTTTGCTTCCAAAATTTGAAATCAACTGCCAAAGAGACTTTAATGATTTTTGTTATTGTCAGAATATAAATCACGATGTAATAAACAAAATTGGACAGGATAAGAACCAAAAACAAAGATATGATTCCATAGCCTTTGTAAAACAATGCAATGCCGAGCGAGGCCGCAATAATCCTCTCCACAATTCTCGAGTATGACTCATATTTCATTACTTCATACGCCTGGAAAATTGCCCTGTACATTCCTGCGATATTATAAAAAAACATTGCAATGGCCGCAAGAATTACGAGCATGACCGTTTCATAATCTTTTCTTGAAGCGATAATGGCAATTATTGTTATTGCGAATGCAGCTATATTCAGCATGAGCTTTAAAGTAAATGTCTTTGTCATGTAATCCTTTGTCAAACTTTTATCTTTTGCAACTTCCTTCGTCACCAGGATAGGGAGCCCCATATCGGCAAGGGTTAGCAAAAAGGCTGCAAAAGAAAATGCAAAGGAATATTTACCCAAGCCGACATCGCCAAAATATTTTGCTATTGATACAACTAGAAAAAAAGTCAAAACCTGGCTTACTATTTCGCCGATATAAAGAGAAGCGACATTTCTTGCAATGGATTTAGCATCTGACATAGTCGATAAGGCTTTTTTACAGAAACCATACTCATAGATAACTATTTATATACCTTTTGCTTATTTTCGGCAATGAAATTAAGGGTTCTTAGCGTTGTGGGGACAAGGCCGAATTTCATGAAGATATCCCCTTTGATTGAAGAATTCAAAAAAAAAGGCATAAGCCATGCATTAGTTCATACAGGGCAGCATTATGACTATAATATGAACAGGGTTTTTTTTAAGGAATTGGGGATTCCAATGCCTAAATCCCAATTGATTGGCACGCCTGAAGGCAAGATTGAAAATCAAAGAGAATTTCTCAAGGCTGCAATCAAAAAAACACTTAAAAAGCAAAAGCCGGACCTGGTTGTTGTCGTAGGAGACGTGAACTCAACAGTTGCCGGCGCAGAAGCTGCCCATGAGCTTGGCATAAAAGTCGCGCATGTCGAAGCCGGGTTAAGAAGCTTTGACATGTCCATGCCTGAAGAGGTAAACAGAATACGTACAGACAGTATCAGTGATTTTCTTTTTACAACAGAAGAAAGCGCAAATATCAATCTATTAAATGAGGGAATAAGCAAAGAAAAGATTTTTTTTGTCGGAAATGTTATGATTGATACGCTGAAAAAAAACAGGCAAAAAGCCAGTAAATCAAGAATATTGCAAAAATTAAAATTGCGCAATGGAATGTATTGCGTGCTTACGCTTCACAGGCCAAGCAACGTTGACAATAAGAAACCATTGGAGAGCATATTGTCTATACTGCAATCACTGTCCGGAAAAATAAAGATAGTTTTTCCTTTGCATCCAAGAACTATGAAAAACATTAAAGCCTTCGGCTTTCATAAAAAAATAAAAGAATTAAAAAATCTAATCATAACTGAGCCGCTTGGCTATCTTGATTTCCTGAAACTGATGGCAAACAGCAGGCTTGTGCTGACAGACTCAGGGGGCATTCAGGAAGAAACAACAATACTTGGAGTGCCGTGCATAACATTAAGAAACAATACGGAAAGGCCCGTTACAGCCGAGCAAGGAACAAATTTGCTGATTAGCACTGACAAGAATAAAGTTGTTAAAAAGGCAACGGAGATAATAAATAAAAAAATTAACATGAAAAATAAAGTTCCAAGATTGTGGGACGGCAAGGCCGCAAAAAGAATTGTTGAGATAATAATCAAAAAAAACTGCTAGATGCCTTTTCCGAACTTTTCCTTCAGGTATTTTTTTCTGTTGTCGCTTCTTGAGATTTTTCCGCTGGTTGTCTTTACGGTCCATTTTAGCGGAACAAGATACACTTCCCATAATGAAAGGTTTAATTCTTCGCTTACTTTTTTCTTGATATCTTTTGCTATTCTTTTTTTATCTTCATCATTTGCTTCTGTCTCAGCAATTAAAATGGCCTCTCCTGTACCAAGATTATCGTTATAAACTTCAATTGCAACGCACCTTCCCTTTTTTACGCCTTCAGCATGGTTTGCAATGTACTCAATATCATGCGCATAGTAATTCTTGCCCTGAACAATTATCAAATCTTTTTTCCTTCCTGTTATGTAAATCTCGCCATCAGCCATATAGCCAAGGTCTCCTGTATAGAACCATCCATTCTCAATGACTTTTGCGAACTCTTCAGGCAGCTTGAAATATCCCAAGAATAGTGAGTTGCTCCTAACTTTGATTTCCCCGACATGCCTTTGAGGAAGCTCTTTTCTGCTGTTGTCGACAATTTTTATTTCTGTGTTAGAAATTGTTTTGCCGCAGGAGAGAAATCCGATCGCATTGGCTCCTTCAGCTGATTTTTTTGCTACATGATTTTGCGCAAATTCGTGCCTGTCGACAAAGTCTGAATTGACATTTTTTCCAATTTCAGACTGGGTTATGGCAAAAACATTTTCAGCCATCGCATAGCATGTCTGCAATGATTCCATTTTGACACCGTATTTTTTAAATGCCTCCTGAAAGATTCTGAAGCTGTGGTGCTTGCAGGACTCTGAGCAGTCTATAAATGCCCGCATGGTTGAAAGATTGTATTTTTCCGAGCTTGTGTCTATGCACCTTACCATGAAATTGAATGCAAAATTCGGCAGCCAGCACAAAGTTCCTTTGTTTTTATCGATTTGCCCGAAAAGAATATTCGGCTTTAAGACCCACTCGAATGGGTCCATCATAACCAATGAAATTTTCTTAATCATGGGCAGCATGAAGCAGGCTATGAGCCCCATGTCATGGTACAACGGAAGCCAGCTGACTATAACATCATATTTATTCAGCTTGATTGCCTGTGAGTAGTTTTCTATCTGTCTCAGGACAGAACTATGGGTCAGCGCAACCCCTTTTTTCAAACCTGTTGTGCCTGAGCTGTGCTGCAGAAATGCAATGTCATTTTCATTTACATCTGCATTCAATATCATATTATTTGCCGGCTTTATATCTTCAGGAGTTGCAGCGCCAATGCCTAAATCTTTTTTTATCTGCAAAACTTCACCCATATTTTCCCTGTAGGTTATGATGCATTTTGCGCTTATTCTCTTGGAAAGCTTTTCCATTGAATCGCGATGGATGTTTATGTCCTGTTTTTCAGAGGGAAACGGAAGAATTGAAGGAATTGCTCCAATCATCATTGCGCCAATAAAAGAGTAAAAAAGATGAGGGGAGTGCCTGAGTATGATAATAACAGAATCTCCTTTTCCAACGCCATTTTTACTGTAATGAGAAGCGTAATTTAAAGAATTTTCAAATAGCTTTTTGCATGAAATTTCCTCTGTAGTTTCCCCGACTATAAATTTACAGAATAATCTATTTGGATCTTTTGCGTAATTCTCTTCCAATACTGAAACAAGGGTATTCATAAAAAATGCACTATATCTAAGAACATCCCAGAATTTATAACCCTTTTCCTTTTAGAACTGCTTCAATGTCTTCAACTGATTTAATTTTGATTGTCTCGCTTGCAGTGAACTTAATTTTGAACTCTTTTTCAATTTCGGTCAACAGCATCAGGTGGCTTAGGGAATCCCATTCAGGAGTGTTTGCTTTTGAAATATCAGAAGATACTTCATTTGGGGCAATGTTGAAGACTTTTGTGCATATTCCCCTTAATTTTTCGTTAATTTAAATCACCTTTAGCAGAACTGCAGCTGCGACTGCATAATCCTTTGAATGCGAGATGCTTATTTTTAAATCTTTTGAGCTTATCTTCTTTAAATTTTTTATTTTGACAAAAGGCATGCCATTCTTTTTATGAAAAATTTCAATATCATTGAAATTTATTTTTTCTATTATGCTGCATGCCTTGATAATTGCTTCCTTTGCGCAGAAAATTCCCGCAATTGTTTGTGAATTTTTATTTTTCAGGGATTTCAATTCCCTTCCAGTAAGAATCCTGGCCAGCAGACTCTTGCTTTTGCCTTTGAACCTTGAAATTTTCTCTATGTCTATCCCTATGTTGAGTATCATCGTAAGCTTGCCAGCAATATGTACAATGGTGAAAGCCATCCAATTGCAATTATGTTGAAGGTAATGAAGGTGTTTAATGATTTTGTGAAAATATTGTCAGCGTATAGGATTTTTGCAATTGAAGGGTGCTTTGCCTCGACTGATTTTCTTGAATCTGCTTTCTTTTTTTCAATAACTTTTGACAATGCAAATGTGCCTCCTAAGAATATTCCCCACAAAGTGTAATACAAAATGTATTCTGTGGATGGGAAATCCTGAAAATAATAAAACAAATGCGCCCAGCCTATTATCATAATTATTATCATCGTCTTCAGGTAAACATATTTCCTGTTCCTGCAAAGAGGAAAGTAAACGTAGGCTGTGAGCCAGCTGACAATCGTTGCCTGCCAGTTCTGCCAGAATTTTGTCAGGGTCTCCTGAATGTAGGGGAATTTAGGGAAGTTCTCACTTATTTTGAACCCCATCAACGATGATATTCCAATTACTATATCTATGTCACCTGACAGAAGCACGTAAAGCTTAATGGCATTCCCGTAAGCGGTATAGACGAGCCATTGCAAGAAATTACTGAATGAGAACGGAATTATAGGTATTTTAGAAAAAACATAAAGCAATAATACGTATTTTACAATTCCAACCAGGATTCTTTTAAACCCAAATACTACATGGATTTTATTTACATTCTCTAAATTTAAATTTTCAAACCTTTCAACAGGCCCATGGGAGAATGACGGGAAGAAAAACAAGTAGCTTATGTAATCAATAATTCCAACTTTCTTCAAAGAGCCCTGCTTCACGTCAACAAAATAGTGGATTGAGCGGTACATGGTGTAATAAGCTGCAAATGAATAGAAAGCGGAATGATATTTAAAAATCCTGAAAACCAGCATTGTTGATATCAGCAAAAATGCCTCCGTAAGCCAGAATAAAATATTTTTTAGCCTGAAATTATAATTTGAGCAGAAAAAAAGGATCACTACAATAATGATGAACAAAATAAAATTTGCAAATGTTGACGAGATTAATGCAAAAATGATGCTTGCTGTTAAAATTGCCTTGAACTTGAATTTTTTTGGGATTGTGTAAAGAATTAAAGCAAACAAAATCCCAAATACCAGCAGAAGCCCTGTGTTGAAATAATCCCCGAATAAAAGCTTTGTATAAGGCTCAAGAACTGACCTAAAAATTGAAGGCTCTTGGAGTAAAAGCATTTAAACACCTATGAAGGAAAATACCTCAAGTCAGGAGATACAACATTTTTGCCGCTTAAGATAATGAACAATACAAGAAGTATCACTATTACCGCTATAATCAAAATCATCTTCCAGTTCCTTTTAAGGAAAGTTTGGCTTTTTTCCATTTTTAAGAGATGAAAATAAGATGTGTTTTTATATTTTGCTTTGTGTTTTGAAATGTTTATAGATTTATTAATTATATTAATAAAAACAGGCAACCTTGCTATTTCTTTTTTGATACAATCCCGTAAATGTTGTCGTAAATTGCCTTTGCTATTATGCTGTGGCCGAGCTTGTTTGGGTGAGCATCTTCAAATGAAACAATCACGTCCCTTACCTCATGATTTTTGAAATACGGCAGCATGTCAATGGCTAAGACATTCTTTCCTGTTGTGATGTTGCTCACGGCAGGATAGATTTCCTTGAACTCATAATCCTCAAATTTGCCGAAAAACTGAGGAAGAACAGCAACGACAGGAGTTGCATTATTTTTTTTGCTTAAATCGATAATTCCATTCAGTGAGCTTTCCATTATTTTTCTGCCTTCAAAATCGCCTTTATACAGGTTATGAACATAGCCGGTGTAAGGGCCATTGTTGCCTGCCAATTGAATTCTTGTCTGCAGCTTGGTTATCCTGTCCCAGAAAAACACGTAAATGTAGCTGTGCCTTTTCACGAATGTTGAAATTCCCTTGTCGTCGAATTTAACAGTCAGTTCAGGGTCGTTGGGATAATAGCCGACTATAACCATATCAGGCTGGAATTGGATTCCTTTTTCCTTCAAAAGCTCGTATTCCATCTGAGTGTTGTAATTGCCCAAAGCTGTATTGATTACTTCAAATTTTTTCCCTTTTATGTTTTCATTCAGCATTTTCTCAAGGGCTTTTGAATAGGCATCATCAATTGGCACGCCCCACCCAAGAGTGAATGAATCGCCTAAAATTAGAATCCTATAAGTGTTGTCCTGCTTTTTCAATGAATATTCATTGTCCCTGAATCCATAAGAGTTTATTTTTACATCAACTCCGTACAGGAATGCTTCGGTGTTTGGTATATGCTCATGGGAAACATTTGGATTGGGGCTGGCTCTTTTCAAAAGAACTGAATATCTCCACATTTCAGTGTTATAGTTTGAATAAATAGGGTAGGTTATCCTCAAAATAATTTCAAGTAAAGCGAGAAAAACCAAGAGAACTATAACTAGCAAAATTATATTTTTAAGAATATTTTTCGGCTTATTCTTTGCCATTTTTAAATCTGCAGAGCCGCATATTCATTTATAAAGTTATTTATTAAGCATAGACTAAAAATGAGTAATTAAGTTCACAAAACATTCTTTTAATAGGAGCAGGAAGAACTTTACATACCACAAGCGATTATACTTATGCTAAGAAGCAAGCACCTATAAATATTTATAAAATCATCTGGCGTTAATATAGTTATATTCCGAAATTTTTTAAGCTTTAATAAATGCTTATCATTACTAACAATACAATCTACATTTCAAGCTATTGCACATTCTAATATTGCATTGTCGTCTGTATCATCTTTAATTATGTTAAATCTTTCTTTCGGCACAGCTATAGCTGATATTTATTGATTTTTTAAGAAAACTTTATAACCGAATATAATAAACTTAGATTATGCCAAAGAAAAAAGCCAGCAGACTCAAGGCAATTTTACAGAACCTGCTTGTGTTGCTTATTGTAGTGATTATCATGCTTTTTCTTGCTGAAATAATCATAAGAATATTTTTCCCGCAGAACCTCAACTATACTGAGTTTGACAGCACTTTGATGTTTAAGCACATTCCGAATTTTGAAACAAATTACCACAGGCAGGAATTTTCAAATACAATAAAGTTCAACTCGCATGGGTTAAGGGATTACGAGTACAGCTATGAAAAGCCTAAAGGAACTTTCAGGATATTGCTTATAGGCTCTTCTTTTTCGCAGGCACTGCAGGTGCAGCTAAACCAGACTTATGAAAATATTCTAGAAAAAAAGCTCAACAATGAATTAAAAGGAAAATATGAAGTCATAAACATGGCTGTCGGCGGCTACAGCACGGCGCAGGAATTATTTTATTTGAGAACCGAGGGCTTGAAATATAATCCTGACTTGATTTTGCTTGACTTTTCTTCAAGAGATGTTGCTGAAAATGCTATAACTCCCCTTGTTTCAGTGGAAAACGAAAAGCTTGTTGAGAATATTCCTGTGAAAATATCATGGGCGAAAAGCTTTTTGCTGTATTGCAGCAGATATTCGCATTTGTGCGCCTTAACACAAACAGTGATTATTGAAAACTCAAAAAATAATTTTCTAATAAGATTATTCCTTTCAAAATCCAAGATAAGCAGCAGTGATAATGTGAAAAGGGACGTTACGATTGCTGATATGCTCTACAAAAACACAACTGCTGAAGCGGGCGGGGCAATCAAAAAAGCTTTCCTTTTAATAGATGAAATAAAAAGTGTTGCCGATGAAAACAAGATTCCCCTGCTTATGGTAATTATTCCGAACAGGGAACAGGTTGACAAAAATAAGCTGGCTGAATTTGCAAAGCAAAACAATATTGATGAAAAAAATCTGGAGCCTGACAAGATTCAAAAACTGGCTGCAAAATTTGCAGCTGAAAATAAAATTGGATTTCTTGACCTGCTTCCTTATTTCCGGCAGAAAAACATCAACAACACTTTTTATTTCAATATTGACGGGCACTGGAATGAAAAAGGGCATGAGCTTGCAGCGGATTTAATTTATGATTATCTTGGAAAAAATGGGGTAATTCCTAAAAAATAAATTAAATTTATAAACAATCGCAGTTTTCAGGCACAACATGAAAATAATGGTTACAGGGGGAAATGGATTTATAGGCCACACCTTGGTAAGGCATCTTCTTAATGGAGGCAATGACGTAAAAGTCATAGATATAAAGCCGATAAAGTTCAAGCACGATGGGCTCGAGTTTGTAAAAAAATCCGTACTTGAAGATTTAAAGCCGGAGATGGAGGGCTGCGATGCAATTTACCATCTCGCTGCAGAACTTGGAGTTGTTAATTCCGACAAAAAGCCGCTTCATACTTTGGCTGTAAATATCGACGGAACTGTGAATGTTTTCAAATGCGCACTAAATACAAACGTGAAAAAAATTGTTTATACATCCTCTTCTGAAGTTTACGGCGAAGCCAGGGAGATTCCGTTAAAAGAGGACAGCCCGAAAAGCCCTGTTAGCGTTTACGGAGTTTCAAAATTGACAGCTGAAATGTATGCCAAGGGCTATGTGCAGGAGCACAATATGGACATTAATCCTGTAAGGCTGTTCAATGTCTATGGCCCCGGGCAGGGATTTGAATGGGTTATGTCAATCTTTATACAAAAAGTTTTGAACAGCGAAGCGCCTGTTGTATTTGGTGATGGGTCTCAAGTCAGGTGCTTTACTTACATAGAAGATATCGTGAGCGGGATTGAAAAGGTGATGGAGAATGGCGTGAAAGGAGAAGCATATAATATTGCAAACACCGACCAGATTACAATGAAAGAGCTTGCTGAACTCATAATTAAAATTTCAGGAAAGAATCTGAAGCCGAAAATTGTAAGCTTTGGAAAAGAAACAAGGACAAAGGAAAGGGAGATAATGAAAAGGGTTCCGTCAATTGAAAAACTGAAATCAATTGGATGGAAGCCTCAGGTTAATATTCAGGAAGGGCTGGCAAAAACATACAACTGGTACAAAGATAATCTTGGAAAAGAAGAATTGTTTTATGAGTGATTAATTCTATGGTAAATCAATCAAACAATGAAGAATTATTGTTCGAAGGAAAAACCTTCGAGATTATAAAAAAGAATTTTATTTCCGGTGAAAAATCATCCAATATTGAGATTGCACGAAGAGCGCCTGGCGTCAGGCTGATTATAATAAAAGACAGTAAAATGCTGATTACCAGGGAATTTCGCTTTGAATTAAATGCGTATGATTACAGGCTTCCGGGAGGCAAGGTTTTTGATTCGCTGAAAGAATACAAGGAAGCTCTTGCTAAGGATTCTGACATACTGAAGCATGCAACAAAGGCTGCAAAGAAAGAGTGCCTTGAAGAAACCGGATTGATTGCAAAGAACATAAGTCATTATTTAACTTCAAGTGCAGGCCTGACTGTCCAATGGGATTTGTTTTATTTCATTGTTGATGATTTTGAAGAGAACGAAAAAGGCCAGCAATTGGGATTTAGTGAGGAGATTTACGTTGAGTGGAAAACTTTTGATGAAGTGAAAGACATGTGCCTGAATGGAAATATAGGGGAATACAGAAGCGTTGGAGTTATTTTAAGTTATTTGTTAAAGAATAATAATTAATCAGGAAGAACTCAAAACATACAGCTTCAAAAAATTAATTATTACTGTTACAATATGAAAATAAAATATAAATACCTTCTCGGGCTTATATATTTAATTTTGTTTATTGTTTCTGTATTGTATATTTATAGGACTAATAAAGAAACATACGAAGTCGCACACACTGCAACATTTACTATGCCACCAAATAGTCTAAATTTTACTAAAATAAATATTGAAATTCCCAATGATTTCTTTGTAAAAAAATACCTAAAAATCTTTGAACAGACTAATTTTATTCCAATTGAATCAAGTATAGCTCAGGTAACAAATCGTGCCAATAATTCCGATCCTAGATTTATAGATGGAATAATAGTTAAAGGTAATAATTTTATTAAGTCAGTTTCTGTAACTCTAAATGGTGTAATTTTAACATCTTGGAGTACTTTTTTTTATAGTAAAATAAATACAGCATCCCTCTCCAGAGAAACCACTAGTGGACCTTTTCTAAGACAAAAGATTGATTTTAATATTCCTGATTATTTAATAAACAAAACTCCAATAGATCTTCATCAAGAGTTTGTTCTTGAAGGTGACTATGTAAATTTTACTAGACCACCAAAATATTTTCCTATTGATTCTTATTCAATAGAACTATTCTTACAATCAAGTCAAAACTCCGAATATGAATTATTTATTAATGCACCTCCTTACTTTGCTATTAAAAATATTAAAGTTGAAAGTACAAGAGATAAACCTCCATTTAATAGTCTACAACAAGCTCAAGAAAGTGTTAATTCTGGTAAAACGGCAATTTATAAGATTGATATGAGCAAAGATCAATACTTTCATATAAAATTGGACTTGGTAAGGGAAGTTTCATTAAAACCATTTTGGATTGGTTCCATTTTAATATTAATAGTTTTTATAAGTTTTTTTGTAGCTTATCAGCCTAAATCCAGTATATCCCTTATTTTTTATGACTATTCTTTATTTTTCATTTCAACATTAATATTAGGATTTTTAAGCTTTGGACTGCCAGTTAATGAATTTACCATTTTGCACCTTGTTAGTATGGGTGCATTTTTAATTGGATTGTTTGTTTTTGATTTGAGAAATAAAAATGATAGATTGAATAAACTATTTTTTAGACCTTTAATTTGGTTACTACTCTTATTACTCTTGATTTTTTATTGGTTAAATATTTAATCATAGTTTTAAAAGAAATGGTTAATCAGCTTCTCCCAATCCCGTGATACAGAATTCCCATTGATTTTATTTTATCTTTATCAATGCAGTTCCTGCCGTCGATAAAAACTAGAATCTTATATTTTCTTAATTTATCTAAGTCCATATTTTTGAATTCATTGTGGTCTGTTGCAAGAATTATAAAATCGCTTTTGTTCAGGAGTTCATCCAAGTCTTTTACATTGCTGCCTTTTTTTACATGAGGGTCAAATACAAAAACATCTGCGCCTTTTGAATTCAGGATATTTATTATGTCAAATGCAGGGCTTTCCCTTATATCATCAACATTTGCCTTGTATGCCAATCCAAGAACACCGACTTTTGCTTTGTTCAGGGATTTTTTTAATTTTTTAAGCTCATTTTCCAACAGTTCAACTGTATAATGCGGCATGCCGTTGTTTATCTCCCTTGCAAGAATCAAAAACCTGTGGTTGAAGCCAAGCTGTTTTGCTTTTTCTATTAGATAATACGGGTCAACTGAAATGCAGTGCCCTCCAACTCCTGCGCCAGGGTAATGCGGCATGAAGGCAAACGGCTTTGTTGAAGCGCCTTTGATTACTTCAATAATATCAATGCCTGCCTTGTCAAAGCTCTGGGCCATCTCATTGACAAATGCTATGTTTATATCGCGAAAAGTGTTTTCCATTATTTTTGTTGCTTCTGCTGCCTTTACGCTGCTTAATTCCAGGACATCGGCATTTATAATGCTCCTGTAAAATTCAGCTGCTTTTTTTGTTGCCTCTTTTGTGATTCCTCCAACAACCCTTGGCAGCATTTCAATTGTCCATTTTTTATTGCCGGGGTCAATCCTTTCAGGGCAATGCGCAACAAGAATGTCATTTTTATAGACATCAAATTTCTGCTTTTTTAATATAGGAAGCGCAACTTCCTCGATTGTGCCCGGGTAAATTGTTGATTCTATAACGAGCAAAGTCCCCCTCTTTATGAATTTTGAGACTGACGCAACTGCACCCATCAATGCAGTCAGGTCAGGGGCATTGTTATTGTCAACGGGGGTTGGAACGCAAATTATTACAACTTCAGAATTTGGAATGCAGTCACCTGGATTTGCTGTTGCATGGATTTTATTTTTTAAATTCTTTAATTTGTTTGCAAGGTATTCATCTTCAATCGGGCTTGTGCCATTATTAATCAAACCCACCTTATTTTGGTCAATTTCATACCCATAGACTTTATTGCCTCTTTCAGCGCACAAGCAAGCAAGAGGCAGGCCGACGTACCCAAGGCCAACAATAGTTATTGTATTCATCCTAAAAACCAACAGGGATTGTTTTATAAATTTTTCCTACAAAAGCAGAATTATCGACTAGTTTCCAAGCACATTGCTTTTTAATGAATAATAGTACTTGTAGTCATTATAATATTTTTTTATGGAGAATTTAATTCTTGTGTAATCCAATTCCGTAACATAACTCCATAAGTACTTGAACAAGGAGCTCCTGTTCTTCACAATCCTGTTTAATCTTAGGAAAGCCATAATGATGGGCTTGAATTTGGAATTCCTCACATTGTCGTTCAGCAAAAATGCCTTGAATCTTGTTGGAATCCACCTGACATCACAAAGATAGTACATCAGATTCAGGTAATTATTCTTGACACCCCAATAATGCTTTGCAAGGGTATCCTCATCTTTCTTCACTATGCCATCGGCAATAGCCTGAAGGTGTATGTCCGTGTTTGGGTAAAATGTAAGTGAAAAAACGCTTAAGCTGTAAGGATGCGGAATCTCAAGAATAAACTTAAGTGTATGCAAAGTTTCCTCTTCCGTCTCCCAAGGATTATCTGTTATAAAATCGTATGTCACTGTTACTTCCTTGAATTTGTTTATTACTTTACAGGCTTCAAGTATTTTCTTGTTTGATATGACTCTTTGGTACATGGCTTGTATTCTTTCTGCACCAGTCTCTATGCCCATCCTTATCCTGTTCATGCCTGCCTCAACCATCGGCTTCATCAATTCCTCTTTAATCACCATTGGCTGGCCGCCGCAGACATAAATCGGAATATTGATATATTTCTTGAACTCATCCCTGAAATATTCCATTTCCTCCTTGCTGTAAAAGAAGAAAGTGTCATCTTCAATCCTTAGCCTGTTGATGAAAGGGAATTTTTGCTTGACATACTTAAGCTCTTCAATCACATTTTTAACCGGCCTCTTCCTGAACCTAAACTTAAACCTTTTATTGTATATATTATGAATGCAGTAGCTGCATGTATAAGGGCAGCCAAAAGCAAAAATCGTCATGTAATCGTGGCCGTGAAAACACCTGAACAAGTCGTAAGTCATTGGCTGTATCTTGTTTTCAAAAAGAACAAAATGATCTTCAAGGTCATAATCAGGAATCGGAATTTCGTCTGATTTTTCAAAAAGCTCCTGCGTATTTTTTATAATCTGGCCGTTCTGCTTATACTGCAGGTTGGGTATTCCTGAGTAGTCTGTAATGCCGGCTTTAATCCTCTTCATAAGCTCAAGCAAAGTGTCATCCCCTTCCCCAACACATATCATATCGACTTCCTCCAGGCATTGGTCGGGATTTGTGCTTGGGTGAGGGCCCCCGCCTATGATTAAAGAATCGGATTTGCTCCTGAGAGATTTAATCAGCTGAACCGCATTGTGCCAGTAGTTGCTCATAAGAGAGATGCCAATTAGTTTTGCATCCTTTGATATGTCCACAACTTGCTCAAGCACTTGATCGGAATACCGCTTGGAAAAAGGCTGCGGCAAAAATACCATTTTAGTTTTGAACCCGTGCTTTTTCAAATACGCAGACACTCTCCTGATGCTGTAACACTGTATATCAGAAGCTGTAGAAATAAATACGAAATCCAGCTGTTCTTTTCCCTCATTCATTTATGAAATAAAGGGAAGTAATGCCTATTTAAAGGTTTTTGTTTTGATATTTTGATGACTTTAGTGTAACGCCCTATTTCCAACAAGCTTTAAAAAGGGCAATATTGTACTTTATGCTTTATGAAAGTGCTTGTAACTGGCGGAAGCGGTGCATTAGGGAAATCATTGAAAAAAGTTTTCAAAGATGCATATTTCCCAATTCATAAAGAAATGGATATTACTGATTCTGTGAATAAGATTATATTGAAGTACGAGCCTGAAATCCTGATACATACTGCTGCATTGGTTGGAATAAGGGAATGCGAAGAAAATAAGGAAAAGGCATGGCTCACAAATGCCGAAGGCACTCAAAATATCGTGAATGCCTTAAAAAAGCTGAACAACAACTGCTATCTGATTTACATGTCAACCGCATGTGTTTTTTCAGGTGAAAAAGAAAAATATTACACAGAAGACGATGCTCCTTCACCTAAAAATTACTATTCAATCACAAAATTATGCGGAGAGATTGTTTCAAGGCAATATGAAAACACATGCATCATAAGAACTAATTTTGTGCCAAAAGGGCAGTGGAAATACCCTAAAGCATTTGTTGACAGGTTTGGCACTTATCTGTTCAGCGACAATGTTGCAGATGGAATTTTGGATGTATGCAAGAAGAAAATAAAGGGCATAGTGCATATTGTAGGCAGCAAAAGAATGAGCATGCATGAATTGGCTGTGCTTGCAGGCTCAAAAAATGTGGGTAAGATGACTTTGCAGGAATACAAAGGGCCCATGTTGACGGTTGACATGAGCCTTTCAACAAAAAGATGGAAAAAATATAAGATAGAATGAAGCCAAGAAAACTAAATCTCGGATGCGGAATGGACATTAGAAAAGGCTATGTTAATCTGGACAAGTCAAGACATAAGGGAGTTGATGTTGTTCACGACCTTGACAAGTACCCGTGGCCTTTCCCAAGCAGTTATTTTGATGAAGTGTACGGGCAGGATGTAATTGAGCATGTTAATGATTTGTTCAGTGCAATGCAGGAAATCAGAAGGATTTGCAAAAACAATGCAATTGTCAGGATTATCGTGCCTTACTGGCATTCTTCAGGAGCTTTTTATCCAAATCATAATTATTTCTTCAATATTGACGGGATGAAATTTTTCACAGAAAAAAAGAGGAGCTATGACTCATATCCCGGGTTCATTATGGGAAAAATAAAATTGATTCCGTCAAAAATAGGATGGATTATTCCGCCGTTGCCTGTTCCAAAGTCATTGTTTCCAAATGTGATTGACCTGAGGCATTTGGTAAGCTACCTTCTTGGCGAGATTATATTAAAAATAGACTTCACTATGAAGGTTGCCAAGAAATGAAAAAAGGGCTTGTTTCAGCATTAATAGTGAATTACAACGGGAAAAACCTCCTAAAAAGAATTATTTCTTCGCTTGAAAAGTCAAATTATAAGAATTTTGAGATAATAATTGTAGACAATAACTCAAGTGATGGAAGCCAGGAATTTCTGAAAAAAAATTTCAGAAATGTTAGATTGGTCCAAAATAAAAAAAACCTCGGATATTCGGGGATAAATTCTGCATTGAAGTTCTGCAAAGGCGAGTATATTTTATTTCTCAACAACGACATGGAGATTGACAAGAACTGCATTGAAAATCTTGTAAAGGCGATTAATGCAAAAAATATTGCAATGGCTGCGCCGAAGCTTGTAAATTTTTACCATAAAAAGCTGGAATCAGGAGGAACATGGATTTCACGGGCATTTTACAACGGGCACATAAAAGGAAATAAAAATAATGAAATAAAAGAGATTCCATACCTTGGAGTTGGATTGGTAAGAAAGGATTTTGTTGAAAAATTTGGCTATTTGTTCGACCCGGACTATTTTATTTATGCAGAGGATGTTGACCTGGGATTAAGGATAAGGCTCCTTGCAAAAAAGGTCGTTTTTGCCCCTGATGCTGTGTTGCACCATATGCATGCTGTTACAATGCAGAAATCAAGCAAATCATTTTCCGCTTACCTGATGGAAAGGAACCTGCTCACTACATTTTTCAAGGTTTTATCATGGAAGAATATTCTTATGTATCTGCCTTATGTCTTGCTTTTAAGGTTTATTGCAGTCGTAAAGGATCTTATTACCTTAAGGCTTGATTTGGCATTTGCCAGGATAAAGGCAATTTTATTTGTAATTTTTAATTTCAATTTTATATTGAAAAAGAGAAAACACGCCCAAAAGCTGAGAAAAGCTGATGATTATTATATATTGAATATTTTTTCCGAGAAATACCTTTTCAGGCCAAAATTCATTGTTTAGTTGAATAAATTATAGTTCCTGTATTTTTGTTTCTGTATTCAATTTTATAATTCTGGGACTTGATGAAGCTTAATGCTTTATCGTCGTAAATTGACACCTTGTCAAGATTGAAGTTCTGGTTAACCCAGATGTAATCTGCTTCTTTAATATTTTCATCAGTTGCATATAACGATGTTCTTTCTATGTTATAAGGGACGCACTGGCCGTTTGCGATGAAAATAGAACCTGAATTGGTATTTGATTTAACCCAATTAAAATCTAGTTCGTACTTATCCCATTCATGTGCAGCAAAACTAAATTTTATTATTTCTGACGAAACCAGCCCGGCAATAACCAAAATAAACAAAACCAGAATTAATTTTGATTTTGAAATGGATGCAAATTTTTTAAATCCGACTGCCCAGAAAACGGCTATTGCAGGAAATGCAGGAAGAATTATTCTTGAAACTGACCAGCCTACATTAATGATATAAAGCAAGAAGAGCAATATAAATGGAATAATCCACATGGATAGAATTTTTCTTATTTTATTTTTTCTGTCATTTATAATTCTGAAAATTCCTAAAATCAATGGCGTGAAAAAAATAAGCGTTCCTGCCAGCCATACAATCAGCAAAATATTCATGTAAGGCAGGTTAAAATATGAAATTGAATGGTAATTCCCGTCTGGGACTCCAAAAACTCCAAGATAGGTAAATATTATTGTGTTTGGATGCAGAATATATGAAAAATTTGCCGCTGAATATGATTTTGGCGCAAAGCCGTGGAATACGAAGTTAAGGAACGGCCAGATTGGATTTCCAAGCAAAATCCAGTTCCTTATTAGCCAGGGGGATGAAACGGCAATTGCAATAAATAGAAGTGTAATGGATTTTTTATAGAATATTTTTTTATTATCTGATTTCTTATAAATCAGGTAAATCAGAAGTGGAAGGATGAATAATCCGTTGTATTTTGCAAGAACTGACAACCCTGCTGCAATTCCTGACAAAACAACCTTGTCTTCTAAAAGGAAATAAATGCTCAGCAAAACAAAAAAGGTGAGCGTGCTTTCCACATAGCTCAAAATGCCGTAGTCTATGAATATTGGAACAAATGCAAGGAAAATTGCTGAGTAAAATGCAATTTTGGATTTAAATAATTTATTAATTATTAAAAAAGATAATATTAATGACATTATACCAAAAACAGGTGAAACAAATTTTACTGCAAAATCCGCTGCATTATGGCTGATGCTGTTGAAAATTCCGTAAACAGCTGCGGCAAAAATATGATACAATGGAGGGCTCCAGAATGGCTCGTCCCTTCCAAGAGGCTCGAACAGCGGGAATTTTTTGTTTTCAGCAATGAACCTTGCAGCAGGGATGTGCCAGCACCCATCACCTGAAACGTGATAGGCAGAAGTTAAGGATAATACAATTAAAGAGAACATTACAATTACAATAATCGAATGCTTCTTGCATTTATCCAGCTCGCTGAATTTTTTCATTTTAATATATTTATAATTGCACTTGCAAATGCCCGCTTGTCATCTTTTTTTACCAATATGCCTCCCTTCACAACCTCAGGATGCGAGCAGACGTCAAAAGCAACAACTCTTTTGCCGCAGGCCTGGGCCTCTGCAATCGGCAGGTTAAATCCCTCCCATAATGATGCCGTACCATATAAATCGCATGCAGCATAATAATATGGCAGGTCATTGTCGTCCACAAATTCCACAAAAATGACATTCCTGTTCGCCATATTTTTTAATTTTTCATAATACGAAGGAAAAGCTGGCTTTCCCACAACCAGCAATTTTGCATTAGGAAGTTTTTCATTCACAATATTGAATATTTCAATCAAAGTATGTATGTTCTTATGCGGAGAAATTCTTCCGACAAATAGCAGTAGTTTTTCATTGCCTTTAATGCTGAATTTTTTCCTTATCCTGCTTCTGTCAATTCCTTTCTTGAATCTGCTGGTGTCAATTTTATCGTAGACAACCCTGCTGCTGATTCCTGTTTCTCTTTTCAGCTCGGCTTGCATGAACTTGCTTATTGAAATTGCAGAGCTTGCATTCTTCAAAGACAATTTGTTTAAGAAGCCAAATAATTTCATGTAAAATTTCTCAAAAATATTCCCGAACAAATTACTGTAACCGATGCCGTGGTTGTAGTAAATATATTTAACATTGTATTTTTTGCTTGCGCAGTTTGCAATCCAGTTCATAGGATAAAAATGCGAGATTATCAAGTCACAATCTTTCAGTTTAATTGCTGTATTTTTTATTTTATTAACATCTATAAAGAAAAACAGCCTGTACAGCCTCTGAAGAAAAGGCGTTTTTGGCATTCCAAGCACTTCAAGCACGTAACCCTTGGGCTTAAGGTTTGCTTCCAGGGTGAAAACTGTAACTTGATTGCCTTTTTTTGAATATTCTATTGCCTGCATTTCTGCAACCCTGTCAATCCCGCTATAATAAGAAAATGTCGGGGTTAAAATCGCTATTTTCATTTTTGGTTTTTATTTCAATGCTGGTTTTAGTTATGTTTTAGATAATGCCAACAATCTTTTGCAATTCATGTTTAACTTTATTTCTCGACGCATTACTTTTAATTTAAACAATAATTTAGTAAAAATTATTTATATCAATCCTAAAACATTTTTTGCTTTCAGCTTCATCACCATAAAATAACCCTGCGCCAATTGCGGAATGCCGAGCTTTGAATGGCCCTTTGTCCTGTTTATGAATGTTATCGGCATTTCCTTGATTTTAAATCCCTTGAGATGAGCCTTGAAAAGAACTTCCTGCACGATTGCAGGGCCTTTTGACTCGAGTGAATGAATATCAATTCCCTCAAGAACTTCTCTTTTGAAGCACCGAAATCCGGAATTGCAGTCCCTGACTTTAATTCCGAGCATTGTTTTTGTGTAAAAATTTGCGCCTGAAGTTACAAATCTCCTAAATAATCCCCTTCCAATTTCTTTAGCGCCTGAAACTCTTCTTGAGCCAAGAACAAGGTCTGCATTTTTTAATTCCTTAATCATTGAAGGGATATATCTTGGGTCATGCGAAAAATCCGCGTCCATTTCTATGACAACATCGGCATTATGCTCAAGGCAGTAGATGAAGCCGTCTTTTCCTGCAGAGCCCCTTCCCTTGTTGTATTTTCTAAGCAAAAGATTAACATTCCTGTTTTTCCTTGAAATATCCTCAACAGCTTTCCATGTTCCGTCAGGTGAATTGTCGTCAACAACAACAATATGCAGGTCCTTAATTTTCAGTTTCAGGATTTCACCTATCAGATTCCTGATGTTTTCTCTTTCGTTATAGGTTGGAATCATTACATAGGTTTTCATTGTGTATTAGTATAGATAGGCTATTTATAAAGATAATTCATGGCAATATTTAAATAGAATGCTCTTTTTTAACGATTGGGGGGTTAATCAATGGCTATTAAGCCTGTAATCTTATTAATATTATTTTTTGTAATTTATTGTAGTATTGTTTCTGCACAAGTTCCTGCAGTAATTGAGTGGAACAGAACTTATGGGGGTTTGGGAAATGATTCCGGCCAATCAGTTAAGCAAACAAATGATGGAGGTTATATAATAGCTGGAATTTTGGGGTCAAATTATACTACAACTGAACCAGCTACAGGTTCCCATGAAACGGATTTACGATTAATAAAAACCGATTCTAATGGAAATAAAATTTGGAATAACACATTTAATTTTTCTATTGTTGAAAGCACTCCCTCAATTGAGCAGACATCTGATGGCGGATATATAATATCTGTAAATGGTCTCACAGACATAGGTTCCTGGCAGGGTAGTATAAAACTGCTCAAAATAGATTCTGATGGTAATAGAATTTGGAATACCTCCCTTCTCGTCAGTGGCAGTTTCAATTCAGCGACAGCTGGTGTGAAGCAAACCTCTGATGGGTATTTTGTTGTAAGTAATATAGACGGAAGTACACAAAATATCGATATTGATATTTATAAAATAGACTCTGATGGAAATTTTCAATGGAATAAAACTATTTCCAGCTCTACTAGGATATCTGCTTCTTCTTCTATACAAACATCTGATGGCGGATATGTAATTGTGGGTGGAAATGCGGAGACTGGACAGCATGCTCCAATGGAATTCAGTCACGTGACTGCAGCTTTGTTAAAGTTCCCCAGCATTCACAGGACGCAAAATGTCCTGATGCAAGCAAATCGCCATCTACTTCACAAAAATGTGAAATTACACAGAATATTGAAAATAAAAATAATGAACAATTAAAAGAAACAAAAGTGAATTCTGTCAAACAAGAATCTGAAAACCAAAGCAAAAAAAGCCAGATAACCGGCATGGCAGTTCAGGACATAAATACAAAACAATTACCTTCCGGTATGTATATTGGCGCAATAATTTTATTGGCTACTGGAATTTTTGGCTACCTGAAATTTTTTAAATTAAAGAATTAACTGCGCCTATAATTTTCCCAATTTCTATTTTCGGAGGAAAGTCGCATTTGGGCTGGTAAGAGCAATAGGATTTTCCTTCCCATATTATTTTTGTTCCTCTTCTGTACAATTCAATCTCGCTTGCGGAAGTAGGATAAAAATAACAGACAATTTTCTTTTTCAAGGCAACACCGACATGCAATGCAAGGCTGTCGCTTGTGACAATAACATTGCATAAGTTAACCAAAGAAGAGAATTCCATGAGAGAATTATTGCAGCCGGCATCTATGATCTCTGTTTTGACAAGTTTTTTTATTTTTTTATTTCTCTCTTCTTCTTCAGGACCTCCGAAAAGGATTATTTTCACATTTTTTAAATTATTCAGCTTGTCAATCAGTTCTGCAGCTGCCTTTTCGCTTAATTTCTTGTCATGCCATCTCCCTCCTGCGCCAGTATTTATTCCTACAACCAAACTGGATTTTTTGATTTTGTTTTTCGATGCAAATTTTTCAGCAAAATCCAGTGATTTTTTATCCAAATTCAGGATTGGCTCCTGCTTTTTGTATTCCAAGCCAAGAATCCTATACATTATTGACTGATAGGTTTTCTGATTTTTAGCCTTCAATTCATCCGCTTTTTGCTTTCCGAACCTGGATATCAAGCCCATGTCAAACCATTCAGAAGAATCACTTGTATAGGTTTTATTATTTTCATCAAAATAAGCGCCGATTATTTTTTTTGATTTTATTTTTGATATCAATTCGCAAGCAGAATCTTCGTCGTCAAGGCCAATAACCAAATCATATTTTTTATTCAATTTATTTACATCATCAATAAGGCACATTTCATTAATCAGCTTATTGTTCTTTAAAATATCAAACGACTCTTTTTTTGTGACCCAGTCAATTTTGCAGTTTTTGAATTTTGATTTAAGGCCTGGAAGTATGGAAGTTGTCCTAATTACATCGCCTATTGCTCCAAGCTTGATTATAAGTATGTTCATCATGAATGACTATTCCAAGCCTGTTTTAAAGCTTTTTCCTTGAATGCAGACAAATCTTTATAAATCCAACTTAATGGCTTAAGATTATGAAACTGAATAAAAATTACCTGCAGACTTTGATATTTTTGGCAGTATATCTTTTTGGCATTTATTTTTGGAGCCAGCCTTTGCAGGATAGAAAGCTCCCATACGGAGAATATGATGCAATGTCGCATTTTGAAGTTGCTGACTACATGTCATACAACGACAGGTCATTCATTAACCTCCCGCCCTATATTGACTTGAGGTATGGAATGGACAACAGGTTCAAGCCCCATACTTTGTGGTACCCGCCCCCATTTCACACTGCTCTTGGAATTATGGAATCTATCAGTGGAGATCGGGTTGTGCCCGTATTCCTGTTAAATACAATTATGGCTTCATTCATCATAATAACGGCTTATTTTGTTGTCAACTCATTATTCGGGTTTTTGCCTGCAATTTTGTCGTCTTTGCTGCTGATTTTCTCTCCAAGGGACTTCATGCCGTACTTATGGGGGCAGTGGCCTGAAAGATTTGGTTATGCATTTATTCCAATAATTTTGTATTGCTTCTACAGGTATTGCACTGAGAAGGAAAAGCCAATTTATGCTTACCTTACGGCTTTGCTTTTGGGAATAAATATCTGGATACATCCTCTTGCCTTTTTCCATTCTGTTTTTGGATTGATTGTGCTTTACATATTTCTGTCCATAAAGCAGAAAAGATTTATTTTCAGTTTCAGGCATTTTTCAATTGCTGCGATAATTTTCCTGATTTTATTTTTCATGTTCCCATACCAGACATTCAATATTTTCCCGCAGCTTTTCAACAAGCCAGCTGCAAGCGGAAATCCACAAAGCTCTTTTGACTTTTCAAGATTATTCCAATGGAGTTTAAATCCTAAAGACTATGCTGGCAGCGTTCCTGAAAGCTATTTTTCATTCGGACAGATGCATGGATTGTGGACTTTGCCATTTTTGCTGATTGGAATTCTATTCCTGCTTTGGAGAAGGGAAGAAAAGGATTTGCTTATGCTTGCTTGGCTTGTAAGCCTTTATCTTGTGCTTCACCGCGATATTTTGGGAAAGGCTTCTTTTTTGCACAGGTCCTTGTCTGCATCCGCGCATATATTTGCTCCTTTGGCAGCAATAGGCGCTGTTTATCTTTCGTCGTTTGTCAAGCTGCCGTATAATTTCAACAAGCTGCTGAAATACGGGCTTGCGGCAGTTTTCATTTATTTTGCAATTTCCGTTAACATGGCGCTTGCATCAAATATCCTCACTAAAAATACATACAATCCATACACAAATGACGGATTTTTTGTTTCTTTGAACAACGAAGAGTACCTGGCAGCGCAATGGGTGCTTGTAAATGTTCCAAAAGAATATAACATAACAATAATAGGCATCCCATACCAGGATAATTTTGTTTCTGCTACAGCGAAGAAGATAAGATGGATGGGAGCTGCATCGCAGCACGTGACAAGGTTTTATTATTTGTTGCTTAACAAGGAAGATGTTATAAAATCACAACAGTGGTATGTAATGATGGACTATACAATGATTGGGCCTATGAAAGATCAGAATACATTTAATGCAATGCAGCTTTTTGAGAAAGAAATGTTAATAAATCATACTATCGTTTACAATCAAAACAATATAAGGGTGTTCAAGCTTGATCCTAAAAAAATATGACAAGGTATTGATGATGTTCGCATTTATTACAGCAATAGCGTCAGTTGGATTCGCCTATTATTTATTCGAAATGACCGGGATATGGATTGTAATTGGAATTGTATTAATGGCTCTGCCGTTTTATATCATGCTCAATAATTTCCAGCTTAATGACGGAGAGAAGTTTGTATTTTCAATAATCCTAGGACTAACAATATTTCCTGCGCTGGTATATTTGACGGGGTTTTTAATATCATTCAAAATTTCCATAATAATGATATTTGCAATACTTTTAATTCTGGCTTTTGCAGCCGGAAAATTCAAAAAGAAGAATTAGTCAATGTTTTTCCTTGAAGCGAAAAATATTCCTGCAACAATGAGGATGATGGGAAGCAAATATATGTTGTACTTTAAATTTAATCCAAGCAGTCCAAGATAATAGCTCGAAATTCCTGTTACTGCAGCTGCTGCAGCGATTCCTATGATGAATCTTTCAATAAATTCAAGCTTCTCGTTCCAGTAGAGCATTATTGCATATCCCGGCAAAATAAAAAGCCAGAAGAATGAAAATACAGCGCTTAATTTTACCAAAAAGATTTCCTTGTAGAAAATAAAATTAAAAATGGCTAAGATTATCAAAAAGATAATTAGGATATAACCCACTTCCTTTTTCAGCCTGCTAAAAATTTCTTTTTTCAATGCAATCTGCTCCTAGCTTATTGTTCTTCAAAACCAGCACTTCGCTGTTTTCAAATGCTATTTTTATGAAATCTTTTTTCAAAAGCTCTGATACAATCAAAAGGTTATATTGGGCAAGGACAAGCTGCCTTGCAGCCTTGTCAAAGACAAAATAGTCAAACTTGCAGATATCCTGAGGGCCTGAGAATTTTGCAGGGTCTTCTTCATGGTAATGGTAGCCGTATTTGAAGAATGAAATCCTGTACTGCAGGTCGCCGTCATCAGCTGCGGCGACAGTTGAGCTGTAATATCTTTTTATTGTCCTGTTTTTGAGGGCATTGACAAAATCATCAGTATCGACTCTGTAGCCGTTTCTTTTTGTCGTGAAGGTAACTGCTTCCTGCGTATAAGAGTCTCCGTAAAAGAACAGCGGCCTTGCATCAGGGTCTGTGTTGCTCCAAAACCATGTAAATGCCTTCCAGTGCTCGTCATCCATAAGCCCCTGCTGCGGCGTTGCTGTGTGGTAAGCATTGACAAAAGCAATTGCAAGAATCACGCTTATTGCAACTGAGATATATAGCTTCCAATTCTTAATGAATATTTTTAAAATAAAATATATTGATATTCCAAAAAAAACCGAGAGCTCAACAGGCCACAATGAGCGCATCTGGAGCGCTCTTGGGCCAAGAACCGAGATAAAATTTGTATAGCCTGCAAAAAGGAACAGCAATCCAGCCAAAGGCGCAAAATATTTTTCTTTTGTGAAAACAAGGTAAATTGAAATGAGTGCGCCAACTGCAATCAAAGGAAGCGCATATCCGAAATGGGTTATGACAACATCATACCATTCAGGATTTGAAATATTTATGTAGAATGAAAAATCAGAGGAATTATGGCCGTAGCCGAATTTGAATATAACAATATAGTAAAAAGCCAAAGCCAAAGCCAGCGTTCCTGCAATAAAAACCCTTGCTATGTCTGAAATTTCAAGCCTCTTTTTCAGGAATTTTATTATTAGAAAAACCAAAATGAAAAAACCCAGATAAAATGATTCTGTAATATGCGTGAGCATGACTCCTGCAATAAATATCCCAAGCAAAATGTAAATTCTCTTTATTTCAAGCCTGTCCAATGCCCACAGGGCAGCAAGAAAAAATGAGGATGTTTCTATAATATCCCAAACACCCCAGGGATAAAATATCATGAAATTCTTCATGTAAAGAAAAGTGCCAAGCGACAAAGCAATGACTGCAATGTTTTTGTTGAAATTCCTCATTATCAGATAGAATATCATCAATGAGACAATAGAAAAGATAAAAGCAATTATGAGGTTTGCATCATGCACAGGAATGCCGCTTGCATTTGAAAACAAGACAACAGTATGGGCAAAAATAGGCATATGGAATCCGATTGTGTCTTTGAATCCTGCGCGCATGTAATATGGCATAAAGCGGTAATTGCCTGAATCCTGCAGATACATCTGCTGCGCCAAATCCCAGAATGCATCTGATGCCATATAGCCGTAAGGAGCAAAATGTGAAAGCCTGTAGTCAAGAACAACACCCATGCCAGTGTAAAGCAATAATCCTATAAAGAAGAAAAGGCACAAATACTCAAGATGCTTTGATTCAAACTTCATGAAATAAAACCCCACTAAACTATGTGAAAGAACTTATGTTGATTTATAAAAGATTTGGTTTTTGGAAAGGATATGCCGCAGATGACTTAATTATTTAATTTATATTCAACTGCATGTTTTCCTGAGATTTTTATTCACTTTCATTGCAAAATTTTCTTGGAGGTGACTTGCAGCGGAGAAGCCATGATGTTTTAGCGAAAGCGACATTAAAAATGGAAAACACAATGAAGCTTTGGAGCGTGCCTAAGAAAGAAAATTAGCGTTGGAGAGTGCAATAAAGAAAAAAACTAGTTTGAATTTTGAAGTGTGCCGAAAGAAAATTATGTGAGGAGTGCTAAATTGTTTAGAAATAATTAATGTTGTGGATTAAGTTTTAGGCTTTGATGACTTTTTCTTATGAAGATAAATGCCACCAAAAAGCATTAAACCCCAAAATAATGAAAATGAAAGTATTTCAAATAGAGTTATATTCACATTAAGATTCTCAATTTTAAAGAAATTAATTTCTATTTTACTTGGATTGCATTTAGCACCTTCGCTAAAATTGACAATTGGTATGCCTATGGTTTCATTGGGACCTAAGAATTGTGTAGTTGTTGTGTTGCCATCGGCCAATAATCATCCTGATTTGGTTGTATTGACAACTGCCTTGACTTTTTCGCAGCAGTAAGGATTAGTAATATTATACTCGTAAGCATTAAATTGCACTAAAAATAATCTTGAATCTTTCCCATTGGTGGCAAAAGTAGATAGGGAGTATACTCCTTGTTCTAGCTTAAGTTGACCGATATTAAGATTTGTATCTTGGTCTGAAAAATTTAAAAAATATTCTTTCTTAAATAATATAATAGAATTATTAGTAGATAGCTGAAAGTTTGAAAGAGTATGTGAGCAATATAAGTCTCCACCACCCCCACAACCTATAGAAAGTCTGGAAATCTCCCGCCCATCATTTTTATTATCAATATTTATATTTAAGTTTGTAATATTTTTTAAGGCAGTATAAAAATTTGCATTGATAACTCCATCACAAAGCAGCTTTGAATCTGCCCTATTCTCAATATCTTTTTTCCCCTGAGTGTAGGTGGAATTTTTGCATATTGACAAACGCACAACATCATTTTCTGGAATTATGCCTTCTCTTGGGTAAAATGATCCATCAAGTCCTGATTTAAAGTATCACAGTGTCTTATTGTGGGTATAAAAATATAGTTCATAATTTGGTATTGGTTTGCCGTCAGTACTAAATAATCCGCTTCCTTCAGCTAGGGAGATATTTAATAATAAAATCAACAATATCCAAAATTTCTTGGTCATTAAACAACAAAATAAAGCTTAGAAATTTAAATTTTCTGCTTTTAATCAAGATTTCAAGGCTAATCGTCATATGCAGAATTTTGCAGGCTGAAATATTAACTTTTTATTGATTAAATTACTTTCTAGTCGATGTTGTTTCCATTAAGCAAAATAAATTTGGTAATCTCCACGAGATATAATCTGCTGCGCATAAAAGAAGCATAATTGTCGCTTATGCGATGTGCTTTTCGCAGAGATTGTATATGTGCTTAAAGAAAATTCCTGCATTCTTCATGCTGATGTCAGACGGCTCCTTGTTTGCCTGGGCTATTCTTTGGTATGTGAAATGCCCTCTCTTGCCTTTTTCAGACTTGAATATCCTGAGCAGTTCCTCTGCCTTGATGTATTCCTGCTCATAGATTTTGATAAGGTCTTTTTTTATCACGCCTTTTGATGCCAAATCCCTGAAATGGTCGAAAGTTTTCTTATGCTCGCTTGGCAGCCTTGTCTTTATGCCTTTCATCAAAAGATAGGCTTTAGCTGCATAAAATATTGAATAATAGGAATGGGCAATGACGCCGCTGTAGAATGTCTGCGCACTGTCAAGATGAAATTCCTCTATCTGCATCCTCTTGTTGCCTGTGACAATGTAAACAACATTTGCCAGGTCCATTTCATTCTTTGACCTTTCTATGAACAGTTTAATGTCTGAATCCATTTTCAACTCCCTCTTTGATTATTGCATAGAATATATAATTGTTATGGATTGGAAGGTTTTTCCTTGCTATCTGCTTGCCAAGGTTTTCATAGCTTGCTTTTAGCATTTCAAGAAACTCCTCTTTTGTTATGACATGGCAGTCTAGCTCTATGAGTGAAATTTTAGCTATTGAGTTAATAGCCGTCTTGACCTCGTGCTCTTTCTTCTTTGATTCAATTATAATTGCTATGTCCAAGTCAGATTTTTTATCTTGGGTGCCGTCTGAATAAGAGCCGAAAACAACTAGAGAGTAAAATAAGGTGTACCTGTTTATTTCTTCAGTTAGCTTCTGCAAGATTAACCTAGCTTGCTTGTTAAGCCTTCCCATGGCAGCTATTGCCAGATAATTATAACTTGCTTCATTTGAAAGCGCAATAGAATAGAGCTTTGATTTCCCGATTATCTTTTCATTCACCAGCCCCTCGTCCTTGAATTTCTGTATTGCGCAATGGAAGGTGTCGCTTGATTTCTCTTTGGACATCTCCTTTATTTCCTTGTAAGTATATTCAGCGAATACATTCTTCAAAAATTGCCCGAATATCCTTATCTGCGGTTTTGTAAGCATTTTTATTGTGTTCCGTTTTTACGGATTATATAATCCGTTTTTACGGAAGTATATAAATCTTTCTGATTTTAGCCTAAAGACAGTCATGAAATGGGAAAAAACAATGAGCTTTGAAGCGTTCCTCAGAAAGAAAATAGAATTGGAGAAATTGCTCTCGATAATCACAAAGGCCTGCTCGGATGTGTTCAGATATAATCCTTGTGTTGACTGGATTAGTTCTTGCGTGTTGTTAAGCTGCCGAGAAACATTCAAAGGATTAATATTATTCACAACCAAAGCATTTACAATCGCCTCGCTTGAATTCTGGTACAGAGCTTGCAGTGAATTAATTCCAATCTGCATTTATTTAAAACTTCCTATTATTACAGATGCCTATCACAAACTTTATAAATACACTTGCCGTGCTTAACTATTGTTAAGGGCAGATGTTGTGTGTATCTCTCTTTCAATTATTTCAAAACAAAATGGCAGCTAAAGTGCTTGTTTTAAACCCTCCGAGCCCTGATGAAAACCATATCAACAGGGACTTGATGGGCGGGATGGGTGTCAAGAATAGCCTCAGCTCCAACATTCTTTCTACAATGGTTACCAAGATGAAGAATTCTTATGTGCATATTCCTGTATTACAGCTTGTTTATGCAGCAACAATACTAAAGCAGAAAGGATTCGAGCTTTTGGTGATAGATGCCGCAACAGAGGACTTGAAATTAGACGATATAATGCCAAAAATAACTGCCTTCAAGCCGGATTATGCTGTTATGGCATGCTCTGCAAGCTGCTTTATATTCGAAAGGGATATTGTTGCAAAGCAAATAAAGGACAGCTGTAAAAATGTCAAGATAATTGTTGAAGGGGAAATGATAAATGAAAGGCCAAATCTTCTCATGCCGAATTTTGACATCGGAATTCTCGGAGAGGTTGAAACTTCAATTGCAAATATCTGCAACGGTGAAAATCTAAAAAATATTTCAAACATTGCTTATGTAGAAAAAGGCGAAGTTGTAAAGACAGAGCAGTCAGGAAGGCTGGAGAAAGAGCAGCTTGAAGAATTGCCTTTCCCTGACTGGAGCCTGTTTCCATACAAAAAGTACAGATACTTTCCCATGGTTTCAAAAACACCGTTAGTTACAATCCAGGCTTCAAGAGGCTGCCCTTACGGATGCGGGTACTGCCCATATCCTGCAAACCAGGGGCTGAAGTGGCGAGCAAGGGATGCAAAAAATATTTTTGATGAGATGAAGTATGATTATGAAAAATTTGGCGCAAAAGGATTTTTCTTCAGGGATCCTTTGTTTTCGCTGAACCAGAAAAGAGTTGAGGATTTGTGCCATCTTTTGATTGAAAGCAAGCTAAAAGTAGGGTTTGCATTCGAGACTAGGCCAGAATTGCTGAAAAAAGAAACCATCGAGCTTCTTGCAAAAGCGGGATGCGAATGTGTCAATCTTGGCGTAGAGGATATACATCCGGAAATACTGAAGCTTATCAACAGGAAGCCATTGGATACTGGCAAGATTCTTGAGACAGTAATGCTGCTGCACAAAAACAGAATAAGAACAACGTGCTTTTTCATACTTGGATTACCCGGGTCGACAAAGCAGACAATCAAGGAAACAATTGATTTCAGCCTTAAATTGCTGCCGAGCCAGGTGGAATACAAGATTGCAACCCCTTTTCCCGGCACGCAGCTTTATGACATGGCAAAAGAAAACAAATGGCTTAAGTCAGAGACTCTTGACATGCTTGGGGGATACAGCGCCGCAATGCAGGTATCTGACGAAATAACCCAGGAATATCTTGAGAAGGAAGTCACCAGCGCATTCAACAGGTTTTATTTCAGCCCGAGATTTTTGATCAGAGAAGTTCTGAACGGGAGATTTTTAAAGGATGTCGGTGTTTTGATAAAGCAATTGTGAATACCATGATTTTAGTCACTGGGGCTTCCGGCTTTGTTGGCAGGAATTTAATTTCAAAGCTTGTCGGGGAAAAATATGAGCTATGCTGCATCCTGAGGGAATCTTCAGACAAAAAATTCATAAAATATCTTAAAGTCAATAAAATAAAAGTAATTATTTGCCAGCTAACTGACTTCAATATGCTGGAAAAATCGCTTGAAAAAATAAAAATTTCTAGCATCATTCACCTGGCAGGAATAATAAAATCAAATTCTTTCAAGGATTATCTTGACTCTAATGTGAAATCCACGCAAAACCTGCTGAGAATTGCCAAAAAAAATAAAATCAATAATTTCATTTTCATAAGCAGTGATTTGGCAGGAAGGAAAATAATGACCGAGTATGGCAAAAGCAAGCATGATGCTGAGATTGAAATAAAAAAATCCGAAATCAATTATACAATATTAAGGCCGACAGTTATTTACGGCAAAGGCGACAACAAATTCATCATCGAGCTTGCGGGAATGGTAAAAAAATCAAGAATTATTCCCGTAATAGGCACAGGAGATTATATTTTCCAGCCGGTTTTTGTGAACGATATTGTCGAAATAATAATTAAATGCCTTGTTTTAAAAAAGAAAAAAACCTACAATGCTTGCTGTGATGAAGCGATTACGCTAAATGAAATTATTGATATGATTGCTGATGCCATGGATAAAAAAGTAATAAAAATTCATGTTCCGATGCTTCTGCTGAAGCCTGCTGTTGCTTTTTACGAGATAATTGTTCCAAACCCGAGCCTGACAACGCAGCAGTTAAGGTATTTTCCTCTGAGGGAAAAACTTGACAATTCAGAAATTAAAAAAGACCTGAATTTCGTGTTCACGGGCTTTAAGGAAGGAATTTTAAAATCAATTTGAAGCTACAGGGCTTTTTTAGCATTAATTCTTTTGTATGCTAAAAATGAAAAATAAATAATAATTAAAAATAAAGCTGCAAGAGTTATGTAAAGCCCGTTATAAAATGAAGCTGGCTTGTATTGGAATTTCATCTCATTATAATTCCCGTCAATGTAAATGCTGGTGATATAGTTGTTTGCCTTCATGATTTCTGCATTTTTGCCGTCAAGCATTACCTTCCAGCCGGGAAAGAATGCATATCTTTCCCCAAAAACGACAAAACCTTTCTTGCCCGAAATGTCCAGTGCAGCATCATTATAGGAAAATGATTTTATATCAATATGCTCATGGGTGCCGTTTATTTTATGGAACAAATCATTAATGTCATTCTGGTCAATAACCGACTTGTCATTTAGGACATCAGGAAGAATTGTTCCTCCGGATGCCTGGTAATTTCTGAGCAATGCAAGGCTGTTTTGATCAGCAGAGCCTTTGCCGAGGATTATTGCAGAAAATTTTCTTAAATCTTGAGAGGAATAATCATTAATGCTTACGCCCCCCTGAATTATAACGCTATTAGATGGGTTTGGATTTCTTGAAATTAGAAAATAAATAGTATCTTTTGCTGATTTGCCATCCCCGACAACTAGGACTGCCTTGTCAGTTGAATACGCTTTTTCAACATAATCCTTGTTGAGGTACAGGTAAGGCCCGAATGCCTGCCAGATTCCGCAATCCTTGCATTCATTGAATTTTCCTATGAACTCAATATTTGGAATATCGACCGGATTGTCTGAAACGACATACTTGACATTTATTAATCCCCATAATCTTGAAGGGTTAAGCTGCTCAGAGATGGCAATGTAATTTATGTAATCGTCTGTCCAGATGCCCCCTCCCCCTTTCGCATCTTCAATTCCTTTTTGAGCATAGTAAACATAGCCTGAAGTGCCAACAATCTCCTTTAATCCAAGGTTCATTGTCCTGAACAAATCCTTGTCTTTGCTAATGTGCTGCAAAAGCCCGATATCATCTGGATTGACAACTTTCACGACTGCAAATTTGTTTTGAAATAGAAACATTTCTGAAAATATAGCAACAACAAGCAAAATAAAAACTGCATTAATAATAAATTTTGAAATTTTTTTGTTTTGCAATTTTGAGAACAAATTTAATGAACCATATCCTATTGCCACCGAGCTTCCCAAAACAAAAAACACAAGGGCTCGTTCAATGTGCCTCATCTGCGAGAATCCTGGAACATAATTGAAGAATAATTTAGCAATAGGGGTGCCTGCAGCAAGCAAGATGCCAAGAACAACAATAATTATTGAAAAAATCAGGTATTTTTTCCTGAACGACATCAATCCAAGCAGAAGAAGTGCAAACCCAACAATTCCAAGAGCTCCTGAAATATCATTGTAGCCGATGTTATAAATAAAAATATTAAATGCATTCTTAATATTCAAAGGGTTGCCAAGGTATTCCCCATAGCTGACTGCCGATGCCCTTGATGACTGCCTGACAAACTCTATTGTCGGCAATAATTTAACTACTGACAGACCGAGCATGACAAAAGCAATAATGGCCACAGCAGATGTTATCCTTTTAATATTTTTAAGATTTGGATTTAAAACAAAATTATATACAATCAGCAATCCAAGCAATACAGCCGTGTAAAAGAAAAAAATAACGCCACCCATCAAAATCTGCATTGCAAGGAAAGCCCCTGCAAGAATAGAATATGCGATCCATTCCTTTTCCTTCAATGCCTTTATGGTGAATAAAACTGCAAACGGAATCAATGCATAGCTTTCAAGGAGGTTTATATGGGCGCCAATCAAAAAGGTGTGCATGAATCCATTTAGCATATAAATCAAGGCAGATATAAATGCAGATTTTTTGCTGCCTATCATCTCAAAAACTAGAAAATACATTCCAAGCCCTGCTGCAAAAAAATAAATGATGACTGACATGTTCATTGCGAGATAAATATCTCTGAAGAGAAGAATTAAAACAAGGTTCATGTCAAAGATGTAATGCTCCGGAATTGCTATCAAAGGAATGCCGCTGAAGAAATAAGGAGTCCATAACGGAAATTCGTGATGGTTGAAAATCCCGTCTTTTATGCTGTAAGAGAGAAATGCAAGATTGTTTATGTGATGGACATTATCCAGCAAGGTACTATTAGAGATTATACTATGAAAAAAAATCAAGGATACTGCAAACAACAGAAAAACTGCAAAAATATGCTGCCTTGGTTTTTTAGACGGATTGAAATCAGAGATATCTAACACCTTTTTCCTCTTCTGTCCACAATCCCAGCACTTCGTGTGCCCATTTAAACGGATGGTCCTTCTTTTTTATAAGTTCAGAAACAATTGATATTATTTTTTGGCCTGCCTTGTTGCCGTAAAGCTTTTTTGGCATGTTCATTTTTTTTACAAGCTCCTCATCAGAATTTATGTGCTTGATGATTTTTACAAGGTACTCTTTGCTTATTGGCGGAGATAGAATGTTGCTTTTTGCATCAAAAACTGTTTCGGGCCTGTCGGTGCTCAGCCTGCAGGTCAGGCATGCTTTTCCAATTAGGTTGAGCTCCTCCTGAACGCCTCCGGAGTCTGTTAATGCAGCAAGGCAGTTTTTTGACTGAAAAAACTCAATGACATGGGCATATTCGGGCCATACATTAGTATGCAAAAAGTTCTTCTTTTTCTTGAGCTTTTCTATTACCCCTCTCATTTTGTAGAAGTCAAGAGCGCTTCTTGTTGCGCTCATCTCGATAAAATTCAGATTGTACCCTTTCATGACAAGTTCTTCAACTGCCCCTATAATTGACTTGAACCTTCTCGGAGTCAAATTTTCCCTTCTGTGAATGTCAACCCTGAGCCACTTTCCTTTTTCAAGCTGAGGATATACATTAAAAACGCTTTTTTCAGATTTCTCTTTTCTTTTGAGCTCAAGCGCGTCAACAACAACCCCGCCTGTAACCCAGATGTTTTTTTCAGGATAGCCTTCCCTTATCAAATGGTCTCTGTTGAGATTTACAGGAGCAAACAAATATTCGCTCCCTGCAGCTGATGTAAAGGTATCCCATTGCTCCGGAAACGGCTCGTTCCTCAGCAACAGCCATTTGCCGTAAAACTGCTGGTCTATGAAAGTCTCAATGTCAACATCCTTGTATCTTTTCATGACTTCAGGAGCCATTGACCTCAGTCCGGCTTCAACCTGTATAGCTTTTTCAAGCCGTGCAAACATCCACGCAGCAGGAACAATCGCCGTCATAATTGTGTCACCTAAGACAACAGGGACAACAGTCACATCGGGCCATTCATTCTTTAGGTAGCGTGCAAGCCAGCTTACTTTCAGCATAAGCTCTGCAGATTTTTGAGCCAAGTCGCCCCTTATAGATAGGTTGCATGCAACCTGGCTTTTTAGATTGAATTCTGTAAGCCCATGAGTCAAGACATCATCGTAATGCTGGTTTGAATTTATTATGAAGCTTGGAATTCCTGCCTTGTTCGCAGCAACAATCGAGCCGTAGAACTTGTAGAAGCAGGGCTTTGTGCCTATGACAAAAGCAAGAACCCATTTCTTTTCCTTTTTGGCTTTCCCCATCACTGAATGGATCAGCTGCTTGTTTAGGTTCAATGGAAGAATGCTCGGCATGAAGCTTTCAGTTTCTTCAACCTTTCTCCCAAACATCGATTCATAAGCATCAATTGCCGGAAAGTCCTTTTGTGATTTCATTTTATTGGTTTTTTAATTTTGATTTGTATATTTTAATTTGAATTTTGTTTATTGATTTTTTAATGAGTTTATTTATTATTTATTGTATATTGTTTGTTTCAATCGTTTATGGATTTTATTTATTCTCACTTAACGTTCAAATCTCACTTTGAGTGATATTGGACGTGCCCAATAATCGAAAATTGAAAATTTTTGAGTGTGCTCGGAAATGTTTCATTTCCTACATGTCCAGGCAGACAGTAAGTAAGGATATTTAATTTGTGGAAAATTATTTACAAAATTTGATTGTATCTTACTTTGAATTATTTTTAATCTGTTCGCTTCGCTCACAATATTTAGTGCTCGGCGTCTCTCCTATTGCCAAGTCGAGCCACCTCGCCTATTTATTACATTGTTAAAATCAAATAAAAATCCCAACCGCCCTAAGGGGCGGGGTATTTTTAATGTTAGGAATTCCCATAAAAGTTTAGTGTATTGGTTTTAAAAACCCATCCATCGCAAGTGATGGGGAATTCCTAACAATTAAACTAAACTTAGTTATTTTTTCCTTACAACTATCATTGTATGCTCCACCAATGGGTAAAACCACTCCTGCTCTACCTTGTGCTTAACTGCCATTACTTTTAAATTTAACTTTTTAAAAATGGCCAGCCATTGCTTTTCTGTCATGAACTTAAACGGAGTTTCAACTCCCCTTATCTTGTTTGCCAAAAAATCCATTGAATTTGTGAATAAGGATGGTTTTGTGTCCTCGAAAATTACTATGTTGCCTTTGCAGACCCTGATAACTTCTTTCAGAACTTTTATTGGATCCTCGCAATGGTGGAAAACATAGGCCACCAATGCAGAGTCAAACTCGTTGTTTTTGAAAGGAAAGTTCAACCCGTCATAGACAACAACCTTCATTTTTGTCTGGCTTAAATCATTAACGTCAAGGCATGTCACACTGAGGTTGTTTTTTGACAGTATTTCGTCTGCAATATAGCATCTTCCAGAGCCCACATCAAGAACTTTTCCACTGAGAAATTCACTGCAGCAATCATTAATTTTGGCTGCCTTTATGAGGAGGAGGGATTTTATTGCTGATTCAAAAAGGCTCATCTGTTCCATCCCCAGCCACACTTTTTGTCAGAGCATTTTGCCTGCTGGATGAACTCTTCCGGATAATTTGTTTCGATTATTTTTTTCTTGCAGACGGGGCATCTATGGCGAATGTGAACATTCCACAGGAGCCTGAAAAAATTCCTTGCATGCCAGATTAATCCTGCCATTTTATTTTCCCCTTATGCGCATGTCAATCCACAGCTTTGCCGTTTCCTTCAAAATATTCATTACAACTTTAGGCTTCGGCAAATTCAATCCGATTTCCCACTCGAAAACCGGCTTGCCCAAGATTCTCGGATAATGGTTGACTCCGACTTCTTTTATACTAAAGCCCTTTTTCCTTGCCTTCACAAGTATCTCTGTCGTCGCCAGTCCTGTCGAGCATGTCAAGCTTATGCTGTTTATAACCTTTTTGCTGACAAGCCTGAATGCGCAGTCCAAGTCCTTTTCCTTTGCGCCGAACAAAACCTTCATTACAGAATTATATATTTTCGAGATTACTATTCTTGTCTTTGGGTCATTCCTTTCAATCCTGTATCCTGCAATTATGTCGTACTTTCCTATGTAAGGCAGAAATTTCCTGAAATCATTCAGGTCAAACTGGTTGTCAGAATCAGCATAAAATATATAAGGGTATTTTGCATTTGTAAATCCCATAATCTTTGCATATCCTATCCCTTTTTTTTCTTTTGGCTGAATCAGAAGCCTTATTTTTTTATTCTTTTTCTCAAATTTCTTCACGGTATCTATAGTTCCGTCTGTTGAGCCTCCGTAAACAACAACAAGTATTTCATATTCATTTGCAACATCTTTCAGGACTTTAACTGCAGAATTGAGCATTTTTGGTATATTTTCAGCTTCATTGTAAGCAGGAAAAAACATTGTAATGTCTGGCTTTTTCATAATACAGGAGAAACATAAGGGATATTTAAAAGTTTATTTGTTGAAGTTGGCATAATCGATATTCTTATATCCCTCTTGATCCATAGGATTAGCCATTCTATATTCGTCACTAAAAACAGCAACCTTTATAAATAAGTCCAACTTAGACAAACTTAGGTGAGGTTATATGGTGCAGGCATTGATTGAAATTGATGAAAATGAAAACAGGGTGCTTAATATAGTCAAGGCTAAATTGGGATTGAAGGGCAAGTCAGAAGCTGTTAAAGCGGTTATAGAGTATTATATAGAAAATGCAAATGAGCCGGAGCTTAAGCCGGAGTTCATTGAAAGGATAAAGAAGGCAGAGAAGGGCAAATTTGTCAAGGTAAGGAATTTCGCCGAGCAGTATGGTGTTGGCTAGTGGCTTATTCTTTGGAAGTTGCTGAAAATTTAAATAAAGCTTTTGGTAAATTATACAAAAAAGATAAAAAAACTCCTGATGCAATCAATAAGAAGATTAATGAGATTTTGCAAAATCCTCATCATTACAAACCATTAAAATCTCCAATGCAGCATTTAAGAAGAGTGCATATCTCGGGCTCTTTTGTTTTGATTTTCAAAATAGATAAAGAAAGAAATGCAGTTCAATTAGTAGAATTTGAGCATCATGACAGGGCATATAAATAATTTAATTATCTACCATCCAAGGACTCCTTTTGCTGCAAGCCAGTACCTGCTTATATCTGCTGGAGATTTCATTTTCATCAGCTGCCTAAGCATGAACTTTGGCCTTAAGTAATATGACTTGTAGGCTTTCTTGTAAAGTGAAAGCAGTTCATTGTCGCTCAATAAATTTGAAGAGAATGGCATCTTGTCTGGAGCGTAAAACGTGAAGCTGTTCCAGTCATCATCATTTATATTTCCATTCTGCTTTGCTATCTCCCACATTTCAGTTCCGGGGAATGGAGTTGAAACCATGAACTGAGCAACATCAACATCAAGCTCTTTGGCAAAGCTGATTGTCTGAAGAATCTCTTGTCTTGTCTCTGTAGGAAAGCCAATCATGAAAAATCCCCTGACATCAATTCCAGCTTCCTTTGTCATTTTGACTCCCCTCCTTATCAGCTCTGTTGTTGTTGATTTCTTGATGAATTGCAATATCCTGTCAGAGCCTGACTCGATTCCAAAGCCAATTTCGTAGCAGCCTGCTTTTTTCATCAATGCAAGCAATTCGGGATTTATCTTGTCAACTCTGGTCATGCAGTTCCAGCTTATGTCAATCTTTTTTTCAATAAGCAATTTGCAAATTCTTTCAACTCTGCTTGGAATCAAGCTGAATGTGTCGTCAAAAATCTGCAGGTCTTTTATGCCGTATTTTGTTGTGAGCTGCTCTATTTCAGCAACAACCCTTTCAGCAGAATGCGCCCGAAATGCAGTGCCTTCTGTCGGCCTTGAGCAGAAAATGCATTGGTAAGGGCAGCCTCTTGATGTCATTATTGTTGTGGCTGGCAATCTTCTGTAATTTGCAGGAGATGGCCTATATATTTCCATCCTTAAAAGATGCCTTGCAGGCATTGGAATCTGGTCTAATTCTGTAATTACCTTTGGCTTTAGGAATCTTACATCTTCATTTTCTCTCCAGATTACCCCTTCCATGCCTTCAACAGACTTTTTGGCTTCAACAGTTTTCAAAATTTCAGAAAAGGTCAAGTCTGCTTCCCCGTAGACTCCAAAATCAACCTGCTCGAATTTCAGCAAAGCCTTTGGGTCAGCGCTTATAAGGGTGCCTCCAAGTATGACAACGCATTTCTTGTTTACATATTTTGCGATTGAAATTGCCCTTTTTGCATGGTCTATTTGAGAGGTTGACGCTGAAATTCCTACAACATCAGGGGCAAATTCCTTTATGTCCCTTTCCAGATCAGTAAAATCATAGCCAAGAATAGTTGCCCATGCAGGGCCGTCGATAATCTTCACATTATGGCCATCTTTTTCAAGCATTGAAGCTATGTAAGCTATACCTAAAGGAGGCAATACAGCTCCAAGATTCTTCATTGATTTCCTAAAAATCCTGTCTTTTGGATATGGTGGGGTTATAAGTAAAACTTTCATCTTGAAAAGCACCTCTCTTGTGTTTTAAATACTTAACTATTGTTAAGCTACTATTTAAATTCTTTTCTGTGGTTTTTTAAGCATGGGTAAAGTACTTTGGTTTTTAGATGTTTTGATTAACAATATTAAAATTAACAATTGTTAAAAATGAAAAAATTTATAAAGATATTACAAGACTGTATGGCTTAATGAATAATGTAAATGTTACCATTATAAACCCCCCATTAATAGAGAAACCTACAGTTTCTTTGGCTGTTCCGATGGGCGTTGCATATCTTGCAGGTTATTTAAGAAAAAGCTTTGATGTCCAGGTTATTGATGCTGTTGGAGAAGGCATATTCCAGAAGAATAAGTGGGGCGATATAATCTATATTGGGCTGAATTTTGATCAGATAGTCTCTAAGATAAACCCAAGGGCGGATTACATAACTGTTGCAACCAATTTCTCAACCCAGCAAAGAATGTATGTTGAAATCCTGAAAAGGATAAGGGAAAAATTTCCGGATACCGCAATTATTGTCGGAGGAAATGACCCAACAATGCATCCTGATTTTTATCTTGAGCATGGCGCAAATTTTGCTGTTCTTGGAGAAGGCGAAGCGACTTGCTATGATTTAATTGAATGCCTATCAACCGGAAAAGATTACTCGCAATTGGACGGGCTGTCGTTTATGGATTCCAACAAGGAAATCAAGGTAAATAAAAAAACAAAATTTGTGCAGAATCTTGATGAAATTCCATTCCCGGCAAGGGACTTGATACCCCTGGAGAACTACTGGAAAAGGAAATTTTCTCACGGGCCTGTTGTAAACAAATTCACTTCAATCACTTCTTCGAGAGGATGCCCCTTGACATGCTCTTACTGCGCAAGCATTGTTTTCTGGCAGAGAACATGGAGAGCAAGAAGCCCGATGAATTTTGTAGATGAGATTGAGGAATGCATAACAAAACATGGAATTACTCATTTTGAGATAAACGACGACAATTTCACGCTTAACATGGGCAGGGCTGTTGAAATCTGCAAAGAGATAATAAATAGGGGACTTAAGATAACATGGACAACTCCAAGCGGAGTTAGGCCGGAAAAGATGAACGAGGAAAATCTGCAATTATTCAAGGATGCCGGCTGCAAATATCTGATTTTCGCGCCTGAATCGGGCTCGCAAAGGCTTTTGAAAGAGGTTTACAGCAAGTTCATTGACTTGGAGCTTATAGTAAAGCTCGTCAATATATGCCACAAGATTGGAATAAAGACAGGCTGCTTTATCATAACTGGACTCGCAAAGGCGGAGACAGAAGAGGATTACACACTTACCACAAATTATGTTAAGAGGCTGGCAAAGGCAGGCCTTGATGAAATCTGCCCTGCACCGATGCTACCATATCCCAACACTCCAATAACAAAGAAATATTTTGCTGACATAGATCCAGCGTTGATGGAGCAGGATGCAGGCGCAAACGTAAATGATCTTCCTGACTGGTATCCTGACAGGGAGATTGCCAACCAAAGGATTGCAGGAGTCTACAAGACATTCTATTTTTACAAGAGCTTATACCATCCGTTCAAGCAGCTAAGGATGATGAGGAATATTTTGACTTCAAAGCAGGAGACAAAGACAGAGAGAAGCTTTTCATTGTTCCTCTCAAAAAGCCTAAAAAGGCTTATTGGCGGTACAGCAAAATCTTCAACTTAATTTCTTCGGCTTCTTATTATTGAATTAAATTTATAATAAAAATTAAGGGAATATTATTTAATAATCAAGTATGGCTTACTGTATTTTCCATAACCTATAAAAATGCGTACTCATTTTTGGAATAAATATGAGTAATGGCAAAAAATATTTGTTTGCATCAATGCTTCTTTTGCTTTTTCTAGCCCAGTCATTATATGCATTGCTGAATAATAATCTTGTCATAGACGAGCCTGCGTACATTGCTGTTGGCTATTATTTTGTTAAGCATCTTGACACACGCATGGTTATTTTGCACCCTCCGCTGACATTTCTTTTAACCGGCCTTCCTTTGCTTTTCACCAAAGTTAATCTTCCGTATTCCTACCAGAATTGCATTGATTTCGGCTATTACCAATGCTCTGAGGACATGATTTTCAAGTCAGGAAATGATGTTGAAAAAATCACAATCTATGCCAGGCTGCCATTCCTGATTCTGTCCGTTATATTGGGCATTCTGCTATTTTTATTTGCTGAGGAGATTTATGGCATAAAACCGGCATTTTTTGCGTTAGCTTTATATTCATTTTCACCTACAATTTTGTCTTACAATACTTTAGTTTTTACTGATTTCCTTATTGCCTTTTTTGTATTCACAACAATTTATTTGCTCTGGAAACTGCTTATAAAAGGATACACAAAAGCAAGGCTCGCACTTGCAGGAGTTTCTTTCGGCTTTGCAATGGCATCAAAATTCACAGCCATATTTCTTATTCCGATAATGCTTATACTTTTTTTGGCATCGGCATATAGGAAAAATAAAAACAAAAAAAAACTGCTAAAGAGGTATTTTTTGCATTTCATGATCATCATGGCAATTGGTTTTTTTGTGCTTTATTCTACATATTTCTTCAGCTTTGGTTCAATTGCGGAATCTGTTCCGGATAGGTATGTCAATGCAATGCATTCTGCCATTGACAAGAATTTTGCAAAAGGAAGCACATTTAACCATCTCGCTAATTTTTTCATAAATGATGTTAAGATTCCAATGCCGCAGTACCCTGCAGGTTTTGCTGGACAGTACCGGGTTGAGTCGTCAAAAGTAAAACTGGGATATATAAACGGGCAGCTTTACAATGGAGGCAAGTGGTACTATTTTTTTGAGGTTTTGCTAATAAAAAATCCCCTGCCATTGATTATTTTTTTTGTAGTTACATTATTTTTTTATTTCAAGTCAAAGAAGAAGGATTTCAGCGATCTGTTCATATTGCTGCCAATCCTGTTTTTTGCGGGAATTTTTATAATAACAAATTTCAATCTTGGATTGAGGCATATTCTGCCCATAATGCCTTTCGTATTTCTGTTCAGCTCAAGGATTATGAATCTAAGATTTAAAGAGAACAACACTATTTTTAGATGGATTATTTTTATACTTCTGGCATGGTATATAATAGGAACAATTTTTATTATGCCGCATTACATTGCGTATTTCAATGAAATTATTGGGCATGCAAACGGGCATAAATATCTGCTCTCATCAAATCTAGATTTTGGGCAGGATTTAAATGGCATGAAAAGTTATATAGAAATTAACGGCATCAAAAAAATCTGGCTAAGCTATCATGGAGCTTTTGACCCTTCATATTATAATATATCATATGAGCCTCTGCCAATGGAGGATTATATTCCATGGGCTCCGAATTTTGGATTAGATGAATATAAAGAAGATTGCTCAAAAAAATATGGTATAATTGCAATAAGCGCCTCCAATCTTCACGGCTACAATCTGCTTAATGAATCTTGCTTCGAGTGGCTGAGCAAATATAAACCGATAAAGAGCATTGGCTACACAATATTTGTATATGATATAAAGAAATAAATGGACTACGCAGATTATGTTGGAGGGCAGCCGATGACACATTGCTGGCTGAGGGGCAAGAAGGATCTAATTAAAATACTTCTCTCAAGACTTACAAAATCAAAAAAAGGAAAGCTCAGGATACTGAACATCGGGGCAGGAAGCGGTTACGACTTGGAGGTTCTTAACAAGTATGGTGAAGTTTATGTGATTGACATAAGCAAAGATGTTTTGAAGCTTGTGCCAAAAGAATTGTGCATTGAAAAGAAAGCGGCCGATGCCTGCAATATCCCATACAGAAATAATTTTTTTGACATTGTTGTATCGTTTGATGTTTTCGAGCACATATATGACGACAAAAAGGCAGTTTCAGAATCAAACAGGGTGCTTAAGAAAGACGGCTATCTTGTTTTTTCGGTACCCGCATACCCATTTTTATTCAGCAGCCACGACAGGGCGCTGGACCATAAAAGGAGATACAGCAAAAAAATTTTAAGAAAATTGCTGGAAAAATTTCATGGCCTGGAACTAAACTACTGGAACTCTGTACTTTTTCCCCAGATTGCGCTCTTAAGAATCCTCAAAAAGAAATCAAGCAAAGCGGACCACATCAAATTCCCGAAAATTATTCATTCTTTTTTCTATTCGATTTTCAAGATTGAGAATTCTTTGATAAAAAATGGCGTGCAGCTCCCTTTTGGGCTCAGCATTATAGGATATTGCAGGAAATAATGAATGATTATTTCATTTTCACAATATTTTTAAACATTCATTAAAACTCAGGCATGATGGGAAAGAATATATCGCTCTCTATCGTCATACCTGCGTATAACGAGTCAAACAGAATAGTCCCGTCTCTGGAAAAGATATTATCCTATTCCAAGGTCAAGAAATTAAATTTCGAGGTTATTGTTGTAAGCGACGGCAGCAAAGACGACACAGTGGATGTTGTAAGGAATTTTTCCAGAAATCACAAAAGCCTAAGGGTAATAGGATACAAAAAAAACAAAGGAAAGGGCTATGCGACCAAAGCTGGAATGCTCAGTGCGAAAGGCGATTATGTCCTGTTTACAGATGCTGATTTGTCTGCACCAATAGAGGAGCTTGACAGCCTGATGCATTACATAAAAAAAGGGTATGATTTTGCATTCGGCTCAAGAAGCCTGGATAAAGGCAAAGTTAAGGTGGCTCAGCCTTTCTACAGGAGATTGTTTGCTTTCCTTGCAAAAATTTATGCTCATGCTGTCCTATTTACTTTTACGCATCCCCCAAAAGACACCCAGTGCGGCTTCAAGCTTTTCACGAAAAAGAGTGCTCAGATTTTATTCAGAAAGCAGAGGCTTGACGGGGGCATGTTCGATGCCGAAATTATATATCTCGGAAAAAAATTTGGGCTTAAGATGAAGGAAGTGCCTGTTGTTTGGATAAATAACCCGGACTCAAAAATAAATTTTGTAAAATGCGTGCTATTCGACCCGATAGACCTGTTAAAAATAAGGATATGGGACTTTATGGGAAAATATAATTAAAATGCTTCTGCAAAATAATTCAGGCCACTGCAAATATAACAAAGCCGTTATTGCCGAAAATCGGCTTGAATCTTGTTGAATTTATAAATCCGCGAAGCTTGCCAGATGTTTCATTATATCCAAATTTTTTTGCTGCCTGCGCATCTATAATAATATATTGGTACTGTTCCTTTTTAAGCCAGTTGTAATTCTCCTCAGCGCTTTGGTTGAATCCGCTTTTTTGGTATTCTACAACATCTGTGCACCAATGGCAGATGAACTTGTCAAATCCTATTATAATTCCGTCATTGGAGAAAGTAAATATTTTTGCATTAGACGGAATATTGTCCTTAAGCCACAGATAGCCGCTTAATTCCGGAGAAGTCACTTTTCCTGAAGAGTCCTGAATATAAGTCCAGAAGCCCCCTGAGCCCCACTGGGCGGTATTAACTTTATATTTTGGGATGAATGAAGTCTTTACAACAGCAAATGCAATCAAGCAAATCGCTATCAAAGAAAGTGCAGCTGAAATATTTTTGTTTCGAATAATTCCATTTGCAATTGAATTTGCAAGGCTTTGGATAAAATAAATTCCTTCCCCTGCAATTATGGAAACCGGAATCGCAAGAATCATCCATGCCCTGAAAGATGAAAGCTTGTATTCAAATGGGCCCGCGCTTACTGCATAAAAGCCAAAAGCAAGCCATGCGAGGGCTACAGCAATATAACTTGAATTTTTATCTGAATTTTTCCATTGCGAAATAATAACTAGCAACAGCACAAAAACAAATAACAGCAAAGTTATGACGAGAAACCTTTGCTCAGAGAGAAAATCAAAAAATGGGACAGATCCTTGTGCCAACGCTCTTGTGGTTTTTGTGTCTATATACTTGAGGTATGTGCTTCCTAAAAAATATAGAATCAGCAATGCAATAACTGCATAAGAAATGATTATGGTCATCCTGCTTTTTTTCAATTCTTGCCTTGAGTTATAGATAAAAAATACCAGCGCGGCAAAAACAAGAAAAATAACAGCTATGCCGATTCCGACTGGATTGTTTATTGTATTGGAGCCATTATAGCAACCAGAATCAAATCCGCAAAGAAAATCTGAAAATGAATAAACCCTGTCACCGGTCCCTCCAATGCTAAGCACGCTGCCTCCTGCATGCAGGCCCACCCCCCTCAGGGTTGCTTCAACACCATGCTTAAGAATCATCGGCAGCCACCAAAGGGCAAATGAAAGCAATACTCCAAAAATACAGGCAATTAAATGATAAAACATGAATTTTTTCTCAGACAATGTTTTGACAATAAAATAAATAACAAAAAACAATCCAAAATAAGTGCTGTGCGATGGTGAAGATGTAAGGGCAGCTGCAATGACTGTTGCAGACACAATTATCCATTTCCTATCGTCCTTTATTTTTTCAATGGCATAAAATGCGACAAAGAACAAAGGCATTGTTAGAGAAATTGCCCAGATGAAATGGCTCATGAAAGCGGGGACTGAAAAAAGGATGAATGTAGAAAACAATGCCTTTTTTGAGCTGCTTGAAAAAGCCTTTGCAAAAAAATAAAAGAATATTATGCTTAGAGATATTATTAATGCGTTGAAGAATTTCAGCGACCAGAAAACAGAGTCATTTGTCTGGTGAAGAATTCCTATAAGCATGTCGTATAAAGGAGGATAAGGATCGATGTATTGTATCCTGTTGGCAGGGTCAAAAATCGTCTTCTCAACAGAAACATATTTCACGCCGACAGCATGGCTCCATGAATCATCATCTTCAAGGTAAGGGTAGGCAAAAGCGCCCTTCATGTACATATGCAATGTCAGGAAAAATATAACAAGCATGACCAGGACATAGACGTTAAGCTTTATGCCCTTAAATACTGATGAAATCTTCTTCAGATTTTTCAATAATAAAATAATAATCGGAACTATGCTGATTGCGGTAAAAATTCTCCAGTCAAGCGGAATTTTTATCAAATTCAGCAGCAAGCCAAAAGCAGCTACTGCCCCCAGGCCAATGCCTATGCGCATCAAATGCCTTTCAAAAAAATCCTCCGATTCCTTTACAAACATACCTAAACCTAGGCCAAACCCGTAGCAATACAAAAAGAACAAAATAATGCTTGAAGCGTACATCAAATCCCCTATCGGAGAAAAACCAATGCGTATATATAACTTACTTTTTTATAAGAAACTCCGCATGCCATGTCAGGAAGTCCCGGGCTATCGGAATTTTTGCAAAATTGATTGGCGACATTCTTGTTGTAAGCGACAGAATTTCCATATTGTTCGCAATAATAATCCTTTTGACTTGTTTTATTGTCCTTATGTATAATTTTCCGTAATAATCACCATAAGTATGGCTTCTTACATGGTAAAATTTTCTTGAAAGCTTTACGGCAACTTTCTCGCCAAGATAATGGAACGGCTTGAACTGATGAGAGCCTACAGGGCTCCAGAAGGGAGGGAAGCTTAGGTAGCACATCCTGTCTCTTTTCAAAACCCTCTTAATTTCATTTACCATCTCATCGGAATCTTTGACGTGCTCTATAAGACTTGAGCAGAAAACAAAATCAAAAGAATCGGATTTGAATGGAAGCCTTGCTGCGTCCCCCTGCACAAATTCAACAGCTTTTGTTTTAAGGAAAAATTCTCTTGTTATGTCAAGCGACACGACTTTTGCATTTTCATCTGAAAGCATGGATGCATACCCCCCTCTCCCAGAGCCTACATCGAGAATTTTCATTTTGCTGAAGGCTATGCCTCTTTTTTTCAGCGACCTGATTACAAGCGATGACTGGAACGCTTCAAACTCAAAATAATCATCGCTTGATCTTTCCCTTTTCCTTGCTAATTTGAAGAAATTAACATAATCTTTTATTGCTGTCATTTTTCAACTCTAATTAATCAGTATTAAGCATCCGAAAAAAACAGAAAGGTATATAAATATTTTACCTTAAGTGCGGGTATGAACGTAATAGTTACAATCCCTGCCTATAATGAAGGAGATACAATCGGCAATGTAATCGGCAGGATAAAGAAATCGCTGAAAGGCAAAGGCTATAATTTCAAGATTATCGTAGTTGATGACGGGAGCACTGACAACACCAGAAACGCTGCAAAAAAGGCAGGCGCAATTGTTTTTTCCCATCCAAAAAATTACGGGCTTGCTGAGTGCTTCCGAACAGAGCTGAAAAAATGCATAGAGCAAAAGGCAGATGTTATAGTGCATATTGACGCCGACATGCAGTATCTTCCCAAGGATATTCCAAAACTCGTGAAGGAGATTAAGAATGGCTATGACATGGTGCTTGGAAGCAGGTTCTTAGGAACAATAGAGCAGATGCCTCTTGTAAAAAGGCTGGGCAACATTGCTTTTTCAAAGGTTGTCTCGCAGATAACTGGAATCAGTATTTCTGACGCGCAGACCGGCTTTAGGGCTTTTACAAGGGAGGTTGCTGAAAATGTGAAGATAAATTCAACTCATACCTATACTCAGGAGCAGATAATAAGGGCAGTAAAGGAGAAATTCAGGATAAAGGAAGTCCCTATTTATTTCGCAAAAAGAAAAGACAAGAGCAGGCTCATCTCCAACCCGTTTGGGTACGCAGTAAGGGCTTTCATTAACCTAATAAGAGTATACCGGGATTTTGAGCCTCTGAAATTTTTTGGGATTGTGGGCAGTATGATATTTTTTGTTGGATTTGTTCTCGGGCTTTATCTTGTTTACTTCCAGTTTTTTGGAAACGGCGCATTCAGGCATCTTGGCCTCATGATGCTAGACGTGCTGGTTTTAAGCCTTGGCCTGCAGATAATTATATTCGGGTTTATAGCGGATATGAACAGGAAGTAAGATGAAAATACTTGTTCTTACAAGCAGGTATACTGCAACAAGAGACATAATAGACGAGGATTTTGGCAGGCAAACCAGGCTTTTTAGCGCATTAAAAGAGCTGGACAATGATATTGATTTTCTTGTTGCTGATTACAGGAAATTTGAAACTAAGGATTTGAAGCTGCACGGCATTTATGTCTCAATAAGGCCATTCAGTTTTTTTTATTTTCTAAGTTTTTTAAGGGAATTAAACAATAAGTTAAGAAATGAAAAATATGATTTCATTATTGCTACAAGCGACCCTTTATGGGGAGCTATAGGCTATTTCTACTCAAAAAAATACAATGTAAGGCTTGTTTATGACCTGCACGATAATTATGAGACATACGACATGTTCAGGATTCCGTTTTACAGGGTTCTTGACAGCCATGTTGTCAAGAACGCAGGCATGATTACTACTGTAAGCAATTCGTTGAAAAACAAACTCGGCTCTATAAGAAAAAAAGATGTTGTAGTAATACAAAACGGAGTTGACACGGGATTGTTCAGGCCGATGGACAGGAAAAAATGCAGGAAAGCTTTTGGATTTAAGGATGAAAAAATAATCGCGTACACGGGAAGCATCCAGACAAGGCAAGGGATAGATTTGCTGATTGAAACATTCAGGGAACTGAAAACAGAAATAAAAAACCTTAAGCTGGTTATTGCGGGAAGATTTGTTTACGGAAAAGGAAGCGATACAAGCCTTAGATACAATGACTTTCAGAAATTTTTGCATCTGATAAGGGGATTTTTTACTAAAGGAAAAGCCAACGAGCCTGATTTAACCCAGGAAGGGGTTAAATATCTCGGCTCATTGCCGCAGAATAAAGTTGCTATGCTGATCAATGCGGCAGATGTATGCGTTGTGCCAAACAGGGAAAATGACTTCACAAAATACTGCTTCCCATACAAGGTTGTTGAGTACATGGCATGCAACACCCCTATAGTTGCTACACGTCTCGGTGATGTTGAATTCATTTTGGGAAATTACAAGGGAAGCCTCTGCAATCCGGATGACAAAAATGACATGGTAAAAAAAATCAAAGCGCAGATTTCCAAAGGAAAGATAAATTACAGAAAAAACCTTAAGGAAAGCACATGGGGCAGGATAGCATTAAAATTAAATAATTCTTTGAAAAAGATGAAGTAAATACATTTACTAATAAACTGAATGCATATTCTCTAATAGCAAAATAGTTATTTTTGTGAGCCGTAGGTAGAAATGTTTATAAACTATAATAGGCTTGTTCATACAATAAAATGGAAGATAACAATAATGCGCCTATGCATAAAGTTTCTACTGAACAGTCTGTTTTGCTGCATGCTCCCTCAATCAAAGGGAAGATTCTTTTTGTGATTCCCGGACTTGTCGGCATCATGGGCAAGCCAACTTCCCCCCATTACGGAATTGCAATTTTGGCAGGAGTTTCAAGGGACTTGTGCGGATATGAAACAAAAATAATTGACATGAGATTTGGATATGACGACAAGTATGTCATTGACTATGTTAAAAAATTCAGGCCGGATTTTTTTGCAACTACAACCGTGACGCAGGGGCATGACGATGTTTACGTGCTTATCAAGGAAGTAAAAAAACTCGGCAGCAATATTAAGGTCTTAATCGGAGGACCCCACACTTCTGCGACAATAAAAGAAGTGCTTAAACAATCCGGCGCAGACATTGCTGTTTTAAGGGAAGGGGAAATGGGCCTGAAGGAAATTCTGGAAGGTATGCCATTGGAGAATATTCTTGGCATAGGATTCAAGAAAGGAAATGAATTTGTGCTTAATGCTGAAAGGCCTTTCCTTGACAACCTTGACGAGCTTCCAAGGCCTGCGTTTGACTTATTCGAACTCAAGGAATACATGGACAAGAAACTACCTATCGTCACATCAAGGGGCTGCCCTCATCGCTGCATTTTCTGCTCAATATTTCTCACAATGGGAAGAACTTTTCGGGCAAGGTCTCCTGAAAATGTTGCAAACGAGCTTGAGCACTGGTATAAGAATTACGGGTACAGAAGATTTGCATTCAATGATGATGTATTTAATTTTGACATGAATCGCGTCAAGAAAATATGCGACCTTATTGTGGAAAAAGGCTTGAAAATAGAGTGGGACTTGAGAAACGGAATCAGGGTTGACAAGACTGATCTTGAATTGTTCCAGAAGATGAAAAAGGCAGGGTGCATTTACATTGCTTTTGGAATTGAGTCAGGAGTGCAGGATGTTTTGAACAAGATGAAAAAAGGGGCCACAGTTGAGCAAATCAAAAGGGCTGCAAAGCTTGCGCATGAAGCTGGGCTGCCTGCAGGCGGATTTTTCATAATTGGACTGCCTGGAGACAACATGGAAAATTTCAAGCAGACGCTAAAGCTTGCGCAGGAGCTTCCACTGGAAGAGGTAAGGTTTTATTCTGCCTTGCCTTATATCGGGACTGAATTTTATGACATTGCAAAAAAGAACGGCTGGTTTACAATGACGGAAGAGGAATACCAGAATAACCTCGGCGTCTGGGACGGAGAGCCAATAATTGAAACTGCGGAATTCTCACAGGAAGACAGAAAAAAAGCTCTAGAAATTGGCGAAAAATTTGTCATAAAGTACATTGCAAGAAAGGAATTCGGCAATGTTTTGGGAACACTCGCTTACTGGGCATGGCTTCCAAAGCCGACAAGAGGAATAATGAAAAAAGCCGGTATAAAAGTCTGGTCTGCTGTGAGGAAGATCAAGAATAACTTAATATACAGCAATAAGCTGAATAAGAATATTGGAGAAAAGGCCGCTGTTGAGAGTTCTGTTTGATTTATTTGGTTTAGTATATCTTTTTAAATACCTAATATTTACCTGTGCATATGGTAAAACTTGGAATAATCGGCTGCGGATACTGGGGCCCGAACCTTATAAGGAACTTCAACAGCATTCCTGATTCAGAAATGACTTATTGCGCTGAACTAAATGAGTCCAGGCTGAGCCATATAAAAAACATTTATCCAAAAATAAAGGCAACAAAAGACTATAAGGAACTTCTTGAAGACAAAAATGTTGATGCGGTTGTAATTGCAACAACAATTGAAACTCATCATAAAATCGCAAAAGATGCCTTGAATGCTGGAAAGCATGTCCTTATAGAAAAGCCCATAACAAACAGCTCGAAGGATGCAATTGAGCTGATAAAACTGGCTGAAAAAAATAAAAAAGTCTTGATGGTTGACCATACTTTTGAATACAGCAGCCCTGTGAGAAAAATAAAAGATATAATTGAAAAAGGAGAGCTTGGGCAGATTCTCACGATTGACATGATAAGGGTAAATTTGGGATTGTTCCAGGAAAAAGTAAATGTAGTGTGGGATCTTGCGCCGCATGACATATCAATGCTTTTGTACTATCTCAGCAACACGCCATTAAGCGTGATGGCAACAGGGCAGTCATACATAAGGGACGGCATTGAAGATGACGCCCATATAAGCCTTAATTTTGAAAACAAGATAACAGCAAACATGCATATATCCTGGCTTGACCCGTGCAAGATCAGAAGGACTACAATTGTAGGAAACAAAAAGATGCTTGTTTTTGACGACATACTGCAGGATGAAAAGATAAAAATATATGACAAAGGTGTTACAATACAAAAAAATAATATACCGGCTATGCCGCATTACGACACATATGAGCAATGGGCGCTGACATACAGGACAGGGGATATTTTTACGCCGAAGATTGACAGCAAAGAGCCACTAAGCATAATGGCAGATCATTTCATTGACTGCATAAAAAATAATAAAAAGCCATTGACAGACGGCAATTCAGGATTGAGGGTTGTGAAGGTTTTGGAAGCCGTGCAAAAATCTTTGAAGAATGATGGGACAAAAGTCGTGATCCAAAATGATTAGCAATGAAGTCAAGCTCGGGAAAAACTTAATTATACATCACAAGGATCTTGTCAACTTATACGGCTGCGAGATTGGAGAGGGCACAAAAATCGCAGCATTTGTCGAGATTCAAAAAAATGTGAAGATAGGCAGGAACTGCAAGATTGAGGCATTTGCATTCATCCCCGAAGGGGTTGTTATTGAAGACAATGTTTTTATCGGGCCGCATGCATGCTTCACAAATGACAAAATGCCAAGAGCCACTAACAAAGATGGAACCATCAAATCCGCGGATGACTGGGAAGTCGCCAAGACAACTGTAAGGAAAAGGGCAAGCATAGGCGCAAATGCTACAATAATCTGCGGGGTTGCAATAGGTGAAAATGCACTGATAGGCGCAGGATCCGTTGTGACAAAGGATGTTCCTGCAAATTCAATTGCTGTCGGGAATCCTGCAAAAGTAATCGGAAAAATTAAGGATTTGATATAAAATTTAATAAGTATTAACATTAAATAAAAAGTTATTTTAATGATTATTTTTAAAAATTTAAATGGCAAAAGCTCTCAATGCGCTAGGAAAAAATTACAAAAAGAATATAGGTATCAGAATATGCTACAGAAAATGACCCATAATTGAAAAATCCATTACTAAAAATAATCCAATACGATAAATCCCATTAAAATTAAATAAAAATCAAATAAACCTAATTAAAAATGATAAAATTCGTAGATTTAAAAGCCCAGTATGATTCAATCAAGGGCGATGTTGACAGAGCCATACAGAATGTGCTGGATTCCTCTAGCTTCATCCTGGGCGAGCAGCTGAGCAACTTTGAAAAAGAATTTGCTGTTTTCTGCAATGCAAAATTTTCTGTTGGGCTGAATTCAGGAACGTCTGCACTTCATCTTGCCTTGGCTGCAAAAGGCATTGGGAAAGGGGATGAAGTCATAACAACTCCAAACACTTTCATTGCAACATGCGCTGCAATTTCCTATACAGGCGCAACTCCGAAACTTGCAGACATTGATGAAGATTCTTACAACATGGATCCAAAAAAGCTTGAAAAAGCAATCTCAAAAAAAACAAAAGCAATAATTCCCGTTCATATTTACGGCCAGAGCGCTGAAATGAATGAGATACTTGAAATTGCAAAAAAGTATAGTTTGATAGTAATTGAAGATGCCTGCCAGGCTCATGGGGTAGAGCATCATGGAAAAAGAGTTCCTGTTTCTGATATTGGCTGCTTTAGCTTTTATCCGGGAAAAAATCTTGGCGCTTATGGCGAAGGAGGGTCAATTGTAAGCAATGACCAAGAATTTTATGAAAAATTAAGGGCTTTGAGGGACCATGGACAGGTAAAAAAACACGTGCACAAATATATAGGCTACAATTACAGGCTTGAGGAAATGCAGGCCGCAATTCTGAGGGTAAAGCTAAAGCATCTTGACACATGGACGGAGATGAGAAGAAAAAATGCATCAATATACAATGATTTGCTTGAAAACTGCGAGGTTATACTTCCGGTTGAAAAAAACTATAACAAGAACGTTTATCATTTGTATGTTATAAGGGTCAAAAACAGGCAAAAATTAATTGAGCACCTTAATTCAAAAGGAATACAGACCGGGATTCATTATCCGACTCCGATACATCTTCAGGAAGCTTATGCTCAATTGGGATACAAAAAAGGAAGCTTTCCAATTGCTGAAAAATATGCTGATGAAATTTTGTCACTCCCTATGTATCCTGAACTTGAGGAAGAACAGATAAAAACTGTTGCACAAAGGATTAAAGAATTCTTGGGATAAAATGAAATACCTCCATTACCTCCTTGCAGCCTCGGTAAGAAGGCTGAGAAAAAAATACGCTAAAACAAAATATCTTGATCATTATAAGAAAAGCCTGGAGATGAGAAATCCAACAATCGTATTTACACATGACATTGATGAAGGATATGAGCCGAATATTGACAACATTGTTGACATTGAGAAAAAATACGGAATAAAATCCACAATGTTTTTGCTTGCTATGTCGCACCCTTCAAAAAAATGGATAAGCAATAATTCCAAATGGGACTTCCAGTACCATGCTAATTTTATTGGGAACGGAATCAAAAATGTTGTTGAAGAAAAGAATATTATTGATGAGCTGATTGGAAAAAAGACCGAGATAGTCAGGGCCCATCAATATCATTTGCCTGACCTGAAGCTTATAAAGGACCACTTCAAGGCTGATTCGAGCTATGACAACTGGACAAAAATAAGCCTTTTCAAGCCATTCCTCACTGACCTAGGGCTGATTGAATTTCCACATTTGCCTGAAATTGAGTTTATAAATTTGTACAAGGGCGAGGGCGAGAATATAAAGGCAATTTACTCCGACATTGTTGATGCCTGCAGGAAAACAAACGGGCTTTTGATAGTCCTGACGCACCCAACTCCTTTCAAAAAATGGGGCAGGACAATACAGGAGTATTTTAGCACAAGAGACGGCTTTGAATTCAGGACTTTGGACCAAGTAATGAAGGAATTAAGGAAAGAGTACAAAATAAGCTACGAGCCAAAATTTCTGTAATATTATTTTTTCTGTACTTCATTCAGTGTTTTCAGAATTTTTTTTATTATAACTTTGTTCCTAAAGCCGTTCATTTCAAGAAATTCCATTCCATTTTTTGACAAGGCTTTTCTTAATTTTTTATTTTTTAACAAATAGGTTATTCCATCTGCCAAATTCCGGGGATTTTTCTTTTCAACAAGGTATGCATCTTTTTTATGCACGAAGAATTTTTCTGTCATGCCTGCTTTGGTAATCACGCACGGAATTTTTGACAGCATTGCTTCAAGTATTGTGGTGCTAAAGCAGTTTTCAGTTGAGCTGCATGCGACGAAAACTTCAGAAATTGAATAGAATTTGTCAACTTCAAAAGTAGGGCCCGGCAGCAGGACATGCTTTCCAATGCCGAGCTTTTTAATCTCATTTTCTATATCATTTTTTAAGTGGCCGTCTCCAACCATAATAAATTTAATGCCTTTAATTTTTTTTATTATCATTGGAATAGCCCGGACAAAAGTCAACGGGTCTTTCAGCTCTTCAAACCTGCCAATGAATGTAACAACATGCTTTTCTTTGATATTGAGCTCTTTCCTGATTTTTCCCCTGTCGTGGTTCTTAAGAAATTTTTCCTCGTTCAGGAAATTCTTGATATCTACAACATTATTGAACCCCATTTTGCTTATCAATTCTATCATGTCATTATGTGCAGATGTAATGACATCTGCTTTTTTAAAAACGAACTTGTTTAGCGATTTTGGCAACCCTCTTATGCTTCCGCCGTGCTCTGTCAATACAATCGGCTTCTTGCAGAACATCTTCAAAGGCATAGCGGCAATTCCCGATAATGTCCAATGGGCATTGATTACATCGCATTTCCTTGCTATTTTCCATGATTTCAGCATAAATGCCAGCATAAAAAACGGCATCTGCAGCTTTGGCAGCAATTCCTGCTTGACGCTTTCCTTCATGCCCCCCTTGTAAGTCAGCCTTTGCAGCCTTTTTGGCCAGAAATAATTGAAGCGGTGAATTTTAACATTGTCAACAATTTCGAAATCCTTTGTGCCCGGGCCTCCTGATGTAACTACTGTGACGTCTTCTGTTTTTGCAAGCTCCCTTGCCCATGAGTGCATAAACGGCACCCAATAGTCTCCTTTGTATCGCGGGTAAGACGTGCAGATTATGCATATTTTCATGATGCTTTAATGAAACAAAACAGAATAAAAAGGTTTGCATCTTTTAAGGCTTAGACGTTAGCAAACATTTTTATAGCTTCATTTATTGGTTTTTCGTATGGGAACGGCGAGAAGGATATACAAAAACAGCCTCTATTCGGGCGCATCAGAGATAGTGTCAAGGCTGCTGCAATTCATTGTCATGCTGTATGCTGCGAGGCTTATGAGCAAGGATCATTTCGGCAAATTCAGCTTTGCGCTGTCGCTTTCCCTGATTGCAATATTCCTTGCTGACATGGGAATAAACACCCTTCTGATAAGGGAAATTGCACGGGACAAGAAGTCTGCATCAAAATATTTTGTCAATGCGTTTTTTGCAAAAATTCTGCTGTCAATCTTGACATTTTTGGCAATATTTGCCGCATTAAATCTTCTCAACTTCCCTCAGGATACAAGGCAGATTGTCTATATAATTTGGGCATACACTATACTGCTAACTTTCACCGAGCTTTTCTTCTCTATATTCAGGGCTTTTGAGATGATGTTTTACGATTCGTGCCTAAAAATATTCAAGATGACATTGCTGGCTGCATCAAGCCTCTACCTTTTATTCAACGGTTATGGCGTTATTGCATTCAGCTATGCTTTTGTTGCAACAGAATTCATTGCCGTAATTGCGGCTTTTGCAGTTGCATCAAAAAAATTCATAAAATTAAAAATCAGAATTGACATTCAATTCATGAAAAGCCTGCTCAAAAAATCACTGCCATTTGGATTGGCCCTAGTATTCGGCAGCATTTATTTCAACATAAGCAGCGTTATCCTTTCAAAGATGACAAATGACTCACAGGTTGCAATATTCAGCGTGGCTTACAACATCGCGCTTGCAATTCAGTTCATACCAACTGTATACACAAATGCAATATATCCGGTAATGTCAAGATACTTCAAGGAAAAGAAATCCGAATTAAGGCTGATTTATGAGAGGTCTTTCAAATACCTTTACATCATCGGGCTTCCGATCTCAGTAGGAACGTACGTGCTTGCGTCAAGGATAGTTTATTTTTTATATGGAAAATCATACTTTGAGGCAATAATTGTGCTGCAGATTGTTGGATGGTATTTGTTCATAAAATTCATAAACTTCCTTCTTGGAACTGTACTTTCATCAATAGACCAGCAGGGAAAAAGGATGCTTGGGCAGGGAATAACTGCAGTCTTCAATATAGGGCTCAATATTGCGCTGATTCCAAAATTCGGCTATGTCGGCGCAGCGTGGGCTACCTTTATAACAGAAATACTTTTGATTGTCCTGTATTTCTGGTATGTTTCAAAGAGCTTTTATTTTTTCAATTTCACAAGGCTGCTTGCAAAGCCCGCCATAGCCTCACTAGCCATGTATGCATTTATCCGGCTTTCAATCTTCGGATTGGTTTTAACAATTATATTTTCAGCTCTTGTTTATTTCGCGGTTTTGCTTGCCCTAAGGGCATTTGACGGCAAGGATTATGATATCGTAAGGAGGATTTTCAGGAATGAAAAAATTCAGGCAAATTTGTGATTATTTTGTTGCTGATGACGAAGAACTTTTGCTTAGGCATATAATTCCCAAATATTTTGTCGACCAAAATTTGAACAGCGGAGGCATCGATTCCGATTATGCAGCAAGGTTTCTGCAGAACGAGCTGAATTCGCTTCTGCACTCGTTCCTTAACGGCGGGTTTTCTTACAAGGGGTATCTGCTCTATCCTGCCGTAAAGGACATATCAAAAAATAATATTAGAAAAATAAGAAGTCTGGAGAAAGTTGCGTTATTTTTGCAAAATAACGGCCATGATTTCAGCAACAGCATCACCAAATTCAACAAAAAAATAGGCAATAGCAATTTTGCAGGAATATTATCGGCATTGTACCGGGATCTTTCTAAAATAAAAAACAAAAATTTGAAATTGATCAAAAAATTAGCTTGTGAGGAATTTAATTTAAATGATTATGTCAAAAATGACCTGGAGTACCTAAAGCCGCTGAAAGAGATTAAGGAATATGCAGACAAAAACCTGAGGCAGCACCTTAAAGGATTCTACCTTCACGGAAGCCTTGCGACAAATGACTACATCAAGGGCTGGAGTGATGTTGACACATTAAGCTTTGTCTCAAAAGAAACCATAAGTGATCCAAAATTGTTGCTTGAGCTGAGGAATAAGATTTATCGTATGAGATATTATTTTTACAAAATTGACCCATTGCAGCACCATGGCACTATAATAATTAGCGAATATGACATAGGCAATTATTGCCAGGCTTATTTTCCAGTACCTGTTCTGAAATACGCAAGATCATTTTTTGAAGACGACAAGATAATGGGATTTTCAGCAAGGGATTATTCAAGCGAGGCGATGGAAAGGCTATTTTATTTTGTAAGCTATTTCAGAAGGCTGAATGAAGAAAAAATATTCAGGCTTGGAAGCTATGATACAAAGACGCTGCTGCACAGCATTACATTATTTCCGTCATTATACTTGCAGGCAAAGGGAACTCTTGTTTACAAAAAATTTGCATTTGACATAGCAAGAAGGGATTTTCCTGAAACAACGTGGAAAATCATTGATGAAGTAAGTTCCATAAGAAAAAAATGGAAGCCTTCGGGGAAACTGCATTTATCGGGATTATTTTCAAAGCAAAATCCGCTCCTTTATTACAGGCTAAACTCCAAGGTCATGGATATTTTTAACAATTCAAATAAAATTAATTCTGAGAAAATAATAAAAAATATGCTCAGCCTTTCTGAAGAGGCATGGGGCAAAATAAAGAAAAATGCAAAAAGAAAATTATAAGTTTTTTAACCTGCCAGTAGAGTGCGGCATCTTAGATTACAAGAAAGCTGCAAGCATCGTGATTGAAAAATATTCAAAAATACGGAATCTTACATCAATTTACAACTGGGGCGACCCTTCTGTTCCGGGAATTTCAGACATGGACTTGCTACTAGTTTTTAGTAATAATGCAGAAAAACCCATGCCAATTTTCAAGCGAAGCTATTACTTTCTTAACTCAAAAACAAAATACCTTATGTCACATCCGTTTATCTTCATTGACAAGGAATCGCTTCAAAGCGTAAGATATGTCTACAGGAACACAAGCTTCAAGCTTTTGTACGGAAAAAACATAAGAATAAAAAACCTTACTCCTGCTGAAAATAAATATGCAGACACTACTCTCCTCAATGATATAATAGTAAGGCATTATCCAAGGGATTTTCTTGAGCAGGTTGTGACAAAAAAAATAAATGTGAGAAATACCTTGCTAAGGCTCAACTCATTGAAATACAGCACAGGCATTCTTGAAAGCCTTACAAATGAAAAATGCGGCTGGAATGAAAAGCTGAAGCTCATAGACAGTTTAAGAAAAAACTGGTTTGAGAAAAAAGATTTTAATTTGCTTGCTTCGCTAAACAAAGATGCTGCAGCAATCACATTGGAAATAACAGAAAGGTTTAAGGCGTTGTTGATTAAGGATGGAATTGTAAAAATAATGTCAGGAAACCAGATAATATATAACGGAATTAAAAACCGAAGCCTGTTTTCAAAAGAATGGAATAGGGATGATGCATTGAAAAAAATGTCGGACTTGATTAAATCAGGCAAAAAATTTTATTCAATCCTTCCATTGGAATTATCTGCGCAGATTTGTGAATATGCAAAGAATAATGGACTCATCAGCAGCTACATAAGAAGTAACATGGCTGGCAGCATTGATTATGAGCTTAAGGATAGTGATGTTATTGGCGAAAGAATAAGAATACTGAATAAACAGGCAGAGCTTGCATCACGGCTTAAGCATTCTGATTTTGCAGCATTTTTTGATTTCGGCTTCAGGAACAAATCAGGAATAAACAACCGGATTATAGGCATGCTTGACAAGGCAAGATTTTAATTTGACTTAAACCATTCAATCGTCTTTTTCAGCCCTTCTTCGATATCAACCCCTGCATTCCACTTAAGCTCTTTTTTTGCCCTTGATATGTCTGGGCACCTTACATGCGGATCATCAACAGGCAGTGGCTCAAAAACTATTTTGCTTTTTGTGTTGGTAAGTTTTTTTATTAACTCTGCAAATTCAAGAATTGTTCTTTCCTCCGGATTGCCAATATTGACAGGCTCGTTAGTATCCGAAAGCATAAGCCTGTAAATTCCTTCAACTAAGTCGCTTACATAGCAGAAGCTTCTTGTCTGATTTCCGTCTCCATAAACAGTCATTGGAAGATTTTTCAAGGCCTGCTCTATGAAATTCGGGACAACCCTTCCATCGTCTTTTCTCATCCTCGGGCCGTAAGTATTGAATATTCTAACTATTTTTGTGTCGAGCCCATGAATCCTATGGTAAGCCATTGTTAGTGCCTCTGAAAATCTCTTAGCTTCATCATAACATCCCCTCAGTCCAATCGGATTGACATTGCCCCAGTAGCTTTCAGGCTGGGGATTTACCAATGGATCGCCATAAACTTCCGATGTTGATGCAAGAAGGTATTTTGCATTTTTTGCAAGAGCAAGTCCAAGAGTATTGTGAGTGCCGAGGCTCCCCACCTTCAAGGTTTGTATAGGGATTTTCTGGTAGTCAATCGGGCTTGCAGGAGAGGCAAAATGCAGCACAAAATCCAAGCCATCATTGACAACAATGTGCTTGCTTACATCCTGATGTATAAATTCAAAATTACCGCTGCTTCTGAGGCGCTCAATGTTTTTTATGCTGCCTGTAATGAGATTGTCCATTGCAATGACTTTGTACCCTTTTTCCAAAAGAAATTCACACAGATGGCTTCCGATAAAGCCAGCCCCCCCTGTCACTAGAATTTTTTTCATTTCACTTTGTAATCCCTGTTTGCGCTTTCAAGCTGCTCAAAATTTCCGATGTCATACCATTTCCTATCAGTAACGAATGAATATACCTTTTCCCTTTTGTGAAGCCATTCTATAAAGCTCCCTGTCTTGTCAGGATTATTGCCTTGTGCAATGTATTTCTTTATAAGCTCAATTGTTTTGTTTGGAAATAAATATATTCCTGTTGATGCAAGGGTAGATTTTGGCGATTGCGGCTTCTCTTCGAAGTTGATTACAAGATCGCCGCTTGTTTCGACAATTCCGTAGTGCTTTGCCAATTCACTATCTTTTACGTCATGCAAAACTATTACATTGGAGTTTCTTTTTTTAAAGTAATTAACAACATCCATTAATGACAGCTCAAAAAGATTGTCGCCTGCAACAATAAGAAGCTCGCCATCTATATTCTTTAAATTTATAACATGGTTGATGTCGCCAAGAGCCCCAAGCCTGTCCTCGTTGCTGTTTGTGCCGTCGCATATTATCTCTATTGGTTTTTGTGCATCAAAATCATTCAGCCATTTTTTGAAATTATTTTCAAATTTGCCGTTTGTCACAATATAGACTGTGCTTATTGCAGCTATGCCGTCAAGCTTTGATATGATGTGCTCTATAATCGGCTTGCCGGCCACGATTAGCAGCGGCTTTGGGGTGTTTTCTGTAAGAGGGTAAAGCCTTGTTGCATAGCCTGCCGCCAATATTATTGCATCCATTCAAGCCACGTCCTTTCTGCCGATGCTGATGTATTTGAATCCTTCTTTTTTAAGCTCCTCAGGATTGTACATGTTCCTGCCGTCTATCACCAGAGGATTTCTCATCACTGACTTCAGTTTTTTCATGTCAAGCTTGATGAATTCCGGCCATTCTGTTATGATAACCAAGGCATCTGCATTTTTCGCAGCCTCATAAGGATTGCTGTAATAATTTATATCATTGAAAATTTCCTTTGCCCTTTCAGAGGCCTTAGGATCGTATGCATTTATTTTTGCGCCTTCTTTTTGAAGCTCTTTTATGATTTCAATTGAAGGGGCAAATCTCATGTCGTCTGTATTTGGCTTGAATGCAAGCCCGAGAATTCCAATTGTTTTTCCTTTTACAACCCATAATGCCTTTTCTATTTTTTTTACAAAATGTTTTTTCTGGCTTTGGTTTATTTCCTGCACAGCCTTGAGAAGCCTAAAATCATATCCAAGCTTTTCAGATATCTTGATGAAGGCCTCTGCGTCCTTTGGAAAGCAAAAACCCCCGTATCCAATTCCTGCATTAAGGAAGCTTCTTCCGATTCGCTTGTCAAGCCCCATCCCTTCAGCGACTTTCTCGACGTCAGCTCCGGCAAGCTCGCATATGCTTGCAATTGCATTGATGAATGAGATTTTTGCAGCAAGAAACGAATTGGAGGCATGCTTTATTATCTCAGCGCTTTTTATATCAGTGAAAAGAATAGGCGCTTTCAGGGGCGCGTAAAGCCTTTGCATGATTTCCTTTGCTTTTTCGCTTTCGCATCCTATGACAATCCTGTCAGGATGCATGAAATCTGTTACGGCGCTGCCTTCCCTCAAAAATTCCGGGTTGCTCACAACGTCAAAATCGACCTTGTGGATGTTGTAATCCCTAATTGATTTAGCAACCTTGCTGCCGGTCTCGACAGGAACTGTGCTTTTTTCAACAATAACCTTGTAGGAGTCCATTACCTCAGCTATAGTCCTTGCGACATCCTCAACATGGCTCAAATCGGCCTCTCCGTTTTCCTTTGGAGGTGTCCCTACGCAAATAAATATCATTTCAGAATTCTTTACTGCAATCTTTAAGTCTGTGGTGAAGACTAGTCTTTTTTCTTTTAAGTTTCTTGTAATCATCTCGTGCAATCCGGGCTCATAGATAGGAATTTGCCCATGGTTGAGCTTTTTTATCTTGGACTCATCTATGTCAACGCATACAACATCATTGCCGAGCTCTGCAAAGCACGCTCCTGTCACCAACCCCACATAGCCTGCACCAGCAACTGCGATTTTCATAATGCCTGAAAATAGAAATATATTTAAATATCTTACCTTTATCCTACTTTATCGTACCTAATAATTCCGTGGATACACTAAAGAAGTTTAATATTAAGAATGATTAATTATTGAAATGGAGTACACTACACAGAATTTATTATTAATTTTAGGATTAATAGTAGGCTCATATATCATAATAAAGTCCATACTAAAAATACTACAAAAGCAAATATTTCTTTCCATAAGGATAAGACTCAAGGCAGATAGAAAATTCAATAAATTGATCAACAAATTCAGGCGTAAATATCAGCGTAACCCAGCTAAAAGCGAATTATTTAGAATGGCTATTAGCGCAAGTCACATTACAATAAAGCAAAAAGGGCATAAAGGTCATTTGCGGCGCCAAAAAATTAGAAAATATTTGTTAGAAAAACACCACATAGTAAGGGAATTTAAAATGCGCTAAAAGTAAAAATATAAAACAATAGAAAATGGCAAAAACCAAAATATCAATAACAATAAACGAGAAAATCCTTGATGATATAGACTCAATAGTAGACAACATATACATAAGGAACAGGTCGCAGGTAATAGAGCATCTTGTGAAGAATGCTCTTGGGGAAAATAAGACTGCAGTCATCCTTCTCGGCGGCAGTGAAGAAAAGCTCAGGATTTCAAGAAATGAGTATATGTGCACTGCAAGAATTAAAAATTCCAGCGTGATAGGGCTGGCTATTAAAAAGCTAAGGGAGAATAATTTTAAGACAATATTTGTTGTTGCAAGGCATAATTTGCTGACGAAATTATTTGAGGTGCTGAAAGATGGAACTGACCGGGGAGTTAAAATAAGTTATATAGAAGAGAGATCATCCAATGGGACAGCAGATTCTCTGAGGCATTTGAAAGGCAAAGTCAGCACTAATTTTCTTGTTGTTTATGGGGACATTATTTTTGGCAAAATAAGCATAGATGAATTGTGGAATGACCACATAAAGCAGAGCGCCACAGCAACAATAATGCTTACCACATCATCAAAGCCAAGCGAAAAGGGGACTGTCAGGGTTGAAGGGAACAAAGTGCTTTCGTTCACCCAAAAGCCAAAGAAATCAGACATCTACCTTGTTTTCTCGCCTATATTCGTCACAGAGCCCCAGATATTCGAGTATTCAGGGGAAAGCCTTGAATTTAACGTATTTCCTGAATTGGCGAAGAAAGGTCTGCTGAACGGGCATTTGAGCTCTGAGAAAGAAGTGCACATTCATTCAAAGAAAGATTTGGAAAAGTTGAGATAAATTTATTCTAAAGAATTAAATGTTATGAATCCCCCTGCCTGTGACAATTGGCCACGCCAAATAAAATTCAAAAGATAAATTGCATTAAAATTAACAATAAAATAAAAATCCCAATCGCCCCAAGGGCGGGGTATTTTTAAAGTTATGAATTCCCTTAAAATTTTAGCATATTGGTTTTCAAAAACCCAATCATCACAAGCGATGGGAAATTCCTAACAATTAAAGAAAAGGTGGACAGCTTTTCTGATTTCCCACACGTAAGTGCAGTACACACAGAAACGGAGGCTTGCTTAATTGCCGTGTTCGAGATGGGAACGGATGGAACCAAGCCCCTATGGCCGTCCAGTACTTTGGAAGAATAAACGGTTTAAAAAGGTTGCGGTAAAAAAGATTTTCAGGTTAAATTTTTATTTCAGGCCAAAATGTTAATTCTTTTAAAAATGATTTTATTTCTTTTGGTATTTTGAATAAAATTGTAAAAATTGGCGTTAATTTGGGAATTAGCTTAAATGCCTCATCAGCACTGCCATTTCTTATATGCTCTAATTCATGTATCAATATTCTGGATTTAACAATTTTAACATATACGGCATATTTTTTATTATATATTACAACATTAGTACCAGAACCCTTTTTAGATATTTTAAAAATAATTTTTTTTGAGCTTAGCCCATGTTTTTCCTGTAAAAATTTACCTAATGGAATTAAATGTTTCTTATCATATTGATTATCAAAAATTCTTACTAAAAAAACAATGCAACTGAGAAGACAAAATGGAACTACCCATAGCAGCGCCCAGACAAAAATTTTAATTTTCATATCTCCACAACAACCTCCCTATCCTTCTCATTAATCTCCATTATCATTTTATGCCCTTTTAATTTTTCTTTAATTTCTTTCCACGAATATTTCTTAGATGCTTTGTTGATTTCGTCAAGTATCTCCTTTATGGTGTTGTAATTGTGATAAACAATCTCGCCTTTATGCCTAAAATCCCTTTCCTCATTTTTTAATTGTTCAACGGCTGATTTTTGCTGCTCTATAATGTGCTGCAGTGATTTTTGCTTTTTGTCGAATTCCGTTTCCTTTTCCTCTTTGAAATGGGAATAGAAGAATGAAACTGCTTCGCTGAATGTAGAAAATCCCTGCTTTTGGTATCTTTCATCAGAATAAAATTTCAATCCAAAAGGCGTAAAGTCTATAATTTTGGCATCTTCAAAAATACATAATGGCTCAATTTTATGAGTTATTATTTTTTTAATTGAATTTTTTATCGGATTGGTTTGCTTCTCCCCTATATTTTTTGGATTAATGTTTTTATCCACATTGGAAAGCAGGCATACCTCTTCAGAATATAACCCGCCAAGCCCGAGCTCTGTTGCCAATGCTGTCACAAGGCTTTCCTTTTTTGAATTAGTAAATATTTTAATCAAATCATTTTCATTTAAATCAAAAATATTATAATTCATGACAGGATAAACATACTTAAGCCTAGGCTTGACAACCCTCTCCCTGAACTCATGATGCTCCAGGGCATTAAGGATGACATTATGCCCGTCGCAAAGTATCGCATTTCCCCTGCCAAAAAATTCTAGGTAAAGATATTTTTTCTCGTCTTTTATACTGAACGATATCTTGATGATTCTCTCGGGATTAATTTGCCCAATATCAGATAAAAAAAATCCTTCAAGATGCTTTCTTAGGAACATGCCAAAGCCGAGGGTTTCACCTGCTTCTTTTTCCTCTACAATGCAGGCAGACTGGCCTACGTTAATCCTGAGAAACTTTTTACCTGAATTTGTCTTGTAGAATCCAAAAATTATTATTTCTTTCTCGGGCTGGTAGATTTTATCTATCTTTGAGTCTTTCAATACCTCAAGCTCGTTTACAAGATAATGCAAGTCTACAGAAGAAAGCTGTTTTTTCATGCCTGCTCGACAATAATCAAGTCTCCGTTGTTAATTTTTTTAAAAACCGACAGGTCGCCCCTGACCTTGCCGAAAATATTCACTTTTGATGCTGCTTTTATTTCTGTCTCTGTTGAATCAGGGGTTTTTCCAAAAAAAATGCAGAAGCAGCACCCTTCCGGCCAGTAAGCTATGTCGCCTTTTTCAACAACTTCTGTTGCATCCTTTTCTGCTTCAAGCCTTACCGGAATGACAAAATAAATTTCATCCCCCCATCTGTTCGCAGCACCGTCAAGAGGCAGCATGCTGTAGATGTATCTAGCTGTCTCGCTGTCCTCAAGCTCCGCCTCTGATCCAATATCATTGCAGAATATTTTTATTTTCATTTCTTCAGCCATTTTTCAATCCTGTCAATCCCTCTTTCTATTTCCTTGATAGATGTTGCGTAGCTGAGCCTTATGCACTTGTCATAGCCGAATGCCATTCCAGGCACAACAGCAACAAGAGCCTCGTCAAGCAATCTTGATGCAAATTCAATTGAAGTAAACCCAGTTTCGCTTATATTTGGAAAAGCGTAAAATGCGCCCTCAGGTTCAACGCAAGAAATTCCGTCAATCTCATTAAGCCTTTTGTGCATGAATATTCTTCTCTCGTCAAATTCCCTGACCATCTGTTGCACGCTGTCTTGGGGACCGCTCAATGCCTCAATTGCCGCCATTTGTGCTATGTTGCTGGGGTTGCTTGTCGAGTGGCTTTGAAGGTTGTCCATGGCCCTTATTATTTCTTTATTTGCCCCGCAGTAGCCTATGCGCCAGCCTGTCATTGCATAGGTTTTTGAGACAGAATTTGCAGTTATTGTCAAATTTCTAATCTCGTCATTCAACGACCCAATGCTTAAGTGCTCCCTACCGTAAACAAAAAACTCATAGACTTCATCTGAAACAACATAAAAATTGTTTTCAACAGCAAGCTTTGCTATTTTTCTTATTTCAGAAGGATCCACTACAGCTCCTGCCGGGTTGCTCGGGCTGTTGAGTATCAGCATCTTGGTATTTTTGGTTATTTTTTGCTCAACATTTTCCGCAGTCAATTTAAATTTGCTATCTGTATCACAAAGAACGACTTTTGCTTCTGCTAGCTTTATCATCTCCTCGTAGCTAACCCAGTAAGGAACAGGCAAAATGCATTCATCACCCTTGTCGAGGACAGCCATTGCTATGTTGTACAGCGAGTGCTTCCCACCGCAGCTTATGAGTATTTCAGAAGTATCATAGATGATTTTGTTGTATTTTTTGAATTTGTCGGCAACTGCATTCTTCAGCTCCGGCATTCCCCCTACAGGAGTATATCTTGTAATATTGTCGTCAATTGCTTTCTTAGCAGCCCGCTTTACATTTTCAGGAGTATTAAAATCAGGCTCCCCTGCGCCGAATATAACAACGTCTTTTCCGTCATTCCTAAGCTGCTTTGCTTTTGCATCTATCGACAGAGTAGCGCTCGGCGCGATGTTTTTAACCCTTTGTGACAGCATATTACACACCCATTTTTCTGACTATTGCGCTTATTTTAAAATCTTTTGTTGTGTCTACGACAATGATTTTATGCTTTCTTTGCCTGGATTCATTCAGGCATATGTCAAATATCTCTGACTGGATGTTTTCCTTTATTTTATTTTTACTGAATTTCTTGTTCTTTAGCCTTTTGTTTAATTCCGTAATATCGCATTTTGTAATTATGCATAAATTAACATATTTTCTTAGAAGATAATGGGAAAGGTGCGAGTCTATGATTATTCCATAGTATTTTTTATTGAAAAATATTTTTCCTGGCAGTTTCGACAAACTTGATGTGGCAGTGCTTCTCGCGCTTGACAATTGGCGCAAATCCAATAATCTTATTTTACCATCATTCTTTTTAAAATAATTTATGAATTGAAGTAAACCCCTGTTCAATTTCTTGATATCAACAATCTTGGATTTTCTTTTTTTATCGTAGCCTTCATACAATCTTTTTTGAGACACAAATTTATTGACATCCAGATAATATAAATCACACTTATTGGCTAGTTTTTTCGACAATGTTGTCTTGCCCGTTCCGGGGGTGCCTGAAACGCATATTGTTTTCATTGATGCCGGTTATCTATGACTATATTTAAATATTCTTGCCCTATCCTTAGGATTATGCGTGAAGAAATAGTTTTATCAACATCAAAAAAGCAGGAGCTGATTGATATAACGGCTAAAGTAAACTCAATATTAAAAAAATCCAAAATAAAAAGCGGCATTTGCAATGTATTCGCGGCGCATGCTACAGGCGCAATTATTATAAATGAGAACTACGACCCCAATATCTGCCTTGACTTGCTTGATGCCCTAAACAAGCTGGTTCCAGGCGGTGTCTGGCGCCATGACGGAGTTGACGGCAATGCAGATGCCCATATTAAATCAGCGATTTTAGGAGCATCTGAAGCAATACCTGTAAAAAACAATTCGCTGGAACTGGGGCGTTGGCAGGCATTAATGTTTGCGGAGCTTGACGGGCCAAGAAGCGAGAGGAAAATAATCATTACAATAATAGGTGATAAAGATTAACTGCGACTTATGCGGAAAGACTGAAAAAAACCTGAACACGGTATTGATAGAGGGCGTTGAGCTGAATGTATGCCAAGCGTGCAGCAAATTCGGAAAAATCATTACCAAAGTGCACAGGCCAAGCGCAAAAGAGCAGCATAAGCAGTACATAAAGCTGCACGAGAAAAATGAAGCGCGGAAACGGAATTCGGCGCAGCATGGCGTGGAAAAAATCCAGCTTCTTGTGGAAGATTATGCAGATGTTATCAAGAAAAGAAGGGAATCTATGGGCCTTACTCAGAAGGATTTTGCAATCAGGATTAATGAGAAAGAATCCACAATACACCACTTTGAAACCGGAAAAGCTGATCCGCCTCTAGAGCTTGCAAGAAAGCTCGAAAAGTTTCTTGGAGTCAGGCTTGTTGAAGAGCATGAAGAGAGGCATGAAGCAATAAAAAAGCAAAAGGAATTGGGATTTACATTAGGCGACTTCATTAAAGTCAGATGATTTTTCTGTAAATAGCGTATCTGCACGAGCCTTGCCGCTTTTCATAAATTTTGCTAAAGCCTGTAAATATTTTTTCCATAAATTCCCTGCTTCCAAGGCATAATGGGTCAATTTCAGCAGGAGGGCATTCCATATCGCAGCTGTTGTATAAAACTGAATCAACATTGTTTTCATTTTCTGAAACAAACTTAACAAGATTTTCAGGTGACAAATAATACAACAACCCATTAATCTTGCTGCTGGAGTAAAGCGCATAAGATGGGTTTGTAACCCATATATTTCCATTTGGAGTTTTCAAATAATCCTGAAAATATGTCAATGCTTCGTCATTTTTCTGAATGAAATAACTGGCATCATTCTTCAATGCGGAAAAAGTATCGACAATCCATATAGCAGCCATGAGAGCAAATATTACAATGGCAAGTTTTTTATTTTTTGTGCTGGAATAAATCTGCAGAATTGCGTAAGACACAAGCAGGTATAAAAACGGCAGTATGACTATCATAAATCTCATTTCCTTATGCTTAATAAGCGAAAAAATTATTAAATAAAAAAGTGGCATAAGTATCAATGCATAAAACTTGTAATTTTTCTTCATGAAAAAAGGTGCTGCAAGCAGCAATATAATGAAAAAATTCTCTTTTAGAAGGCCTGCAAGATAAAACCAATTTTCCCTGTAGAGCATCCATCCTGTTGTTGCGGTAAGATGCGCCTGTTCCTTAAATGGCAGCAGAAATTCACCGTATAAATGATAATTGAGAATCAGGAAAGGAATTATTGTTATTGAAGCACCAAAGATAATGGAAAATGATTTTTGAATAAATTTCGGCTTTTTCCAATAGTGAAGAAGAAAGATTACGCCAAGTCCTGCAAAAGTAACTAACTGAAAAAACCTCGTCATCACTGCAATTCCTGAAAATAAGCCCATAAGGAAAAACTTTTCTTCGAGGAAAAAGTAAAAAGCGATAAGTACAAAAAAAGTTGATGGAATTTCTGTCAGCATATTTGAGCTGAAAAAAAGAAAAGTCAATGAAAATGCAGTAAAAAAAGCCGCCAAAATGCCCGCTTTCCTGGAAAACAATTTCAAGCCGATTGTATAAGTCATGAAAATTACAAGTGCAGAAAAAACCAGTGAAATAAATCTTCCTAAATAAACCATGTTAAGATTCAAAAGTTTTCCAAATCCGAGGAAAAAAGGAAAAACCAACGGCCTTGATGATTCCCATAATCCTGATTTTCCATTTGAGAAAATATATTTTCCCATGCCTAGGTATACAGCAGCATCCCACCAGACATCGCTGTAGAAATGAAGGAAAATTATGTTTGCGGATAGAAACAAAGCAATTATTATTAAAATTTGCCGGTGTCCGTTAAGCATTTAATGAGCCAAAACAAATCAGTTAAAAATACTTTCTATAAGAATCAGCTTAACAGCTTGTTGCCCTGCTTGTTGAGCATGTACCATTCCATGGGCCTCTTTGCAAGGGCCTTGAAAATTCCTACATTGACATAATAAGTTACAACAAGCCCGTAGCTGAAAGATGATGCAATCATCTTCCACGTCAATCTTGACTTGTTTGCCTTTGAAAGCGCAACAACACTTGCAACTATCAGGCCGCTTGTCAGAATCACATTTCTTACAAGCTCATAAAAGAACCTCCCCCATTCTATTGGAGCAGGAGCGTGTGTTACAAAGCTCAATGTGCCTGTTATGAACAATCCTGCCAAAAGAACTGAAAGCAAATACCCGCTACAAAATATTCCTGCCATGTAAAGCCGGTCTATCATATTAAGATTCTTGCTCCTGAACAAGTCAAAAAAATGCTTCTTCCATGAATAAATGACTCCGTAAGCCCATCTCATCTGCTGCTTGTACAAATCCTTAAGGGTGTAAGGAACCTCGCTGTCGCATTCCAAATCATCAAGGTATTCAATCTTATAGCCATTTTCAAGAAGCCTAAGAGAAAATTCTATGTCTTCGGTTAAATTGCCATTTTCCCATCCGCCAAGTTTTACAAGCACATCTTTTCTCACAGCCTCTGCCGAGCCGCACAAAAACGCGATTTTTCTCCTGTTGTACATAAAAGGGATTGTGATATGATGGCAAGTCGATACAATTGTGGCTCCAAGAACTGATATAAAATTTTGGCTCGAGTTAATCAGCTTCCACCTTGCCTGCACTCCTGCAATATTCCTGTCGCTCATGAAAGGCTGGACTATTCTTGAAAGAAAATCGCTTTGCGGAACAAAATCAGAATCAAATATGACAAGAATTTCCCCTACGGAATGTTTAAGCATATTGTTCAGATTACCGGGCTTGTAGCCATTATTATTTTTCCTTTTTATGACTTTTACAAGATCGTGCTTTAGTGCAAATTCCCCTAGTTTTTTTGAAACTTCAGGATTACTGCTGTCATCTCCAATTAGGATTTCGTACTTGTCTTTAGGATAGTCAAACTCAAGGCAGCTTTTTGCACACCTTATCGCGACAAGCTCATTGAAAGTCGGAATCTGGATTGTGACAAAAGGGAGTTTTTCATTGTTTATATCAAGCTGATTTTTGTTTGCTTTCTTTTTTCTCACAAGGGCATATATTGAAACTACATAGTAAAAAGCTGAAATAACAATCGCAGCTGCAAGAAGCACCTTGAACATGCTGTCAAAAACAATATGAAGAAAATCCAGTATCTGCCTGCCAAAAGCGTTGTATTTAACAAAAAATGCGCTTACAAATGTAATGTACCAATTGATATATTGCTGGAATATGCTAATTGTGCTCATATTTGCTCACTTAATGTAAAAACTGCTTTTCCAAAACCTGTTCCCTAAAAGTGTGACTAAAATCATTGTATTTAAAACTATTGTATATGGGAAGTAAAAAAATATTGCAAAAACATCCCTTATTTTTATTCTTTCGCTGAACATTTTGAATGCTAATATGCTTAGCAGGGTTGTTATAATGCCTGACAAAACGCCGAAAATTGTATACGTTGATATTCCCCATTCAGGAATTTTGTATATTACATAAATGGGCCCCATCAGGCTGAACCACCTAAAAAGATAATTCACAACCATAAGGATGCTTTGCGAGTTATACGGAAGCCAGAAGTTAATCTGGTAAATTATTAATGGCAGCGACAAAAATGCGTAGAATGACCACCAGACCTGGTTAATGTAGAGGAATATAATTGAGGGAGAGGATTTCCATGTAAAAAGCTCCCTGTTTTTTATCATTGACTGCAGAGCGCCTATCCACCACCTTACTCTTTGCCTGTACAGGTCCTTGATTTTATCCGGAACAATTGTGTATCCGTATGCTGTTGGGCTGCAGATTGTCTTAAATCCTGATTTCTTGATTTCAAGAGCAATATCCTGATCTTCTGCCATTGTGTCCTTTTTGAAATAGCCGACTTTTTCAAGCACGCTTTTCCTGTAGCATGCCAATGAGCCTGAAAACCAGATGCCGTTGTTAAATGTTGTTGAAAAGCTGTTCCTGATGAGATTGCCCATATTGTATTCAATGTTCTGGAACATTGTGATTATGGAATGCTTGTTCTTCACTTTATTGTTGCCTGTTGTAGCTCCTATGCCTTTGTCTTCAAAAGGGCTTATCAAATCTTTCAGGCAGTTTTTGTCAAGAGTTGTATCGGAATCAATTGTAAAGACAAATTCATAAGAAGAATTTTTAATTCCCAGATTGAGAGCCTCAACCTTGCCGAGATGCTTTTGTTGCAGAAGCTTCACATTCTTGAATTTTTTTATGATGCTTATTGTGCTGTCTTTTGAGCCGTCATCAACAACAATAATTTCTATCTTGTCCTTTGGATAGTTCAGGCTGAAGATAGAATTCAGGCAATCTTCTATGTTTTTCTCCTCGTTATAGGCAGGTACAACAATGCTTGCTCTTGGCTCAAAATCATACATTTTTTGTTTTTTCAGCCTTGATATAATATATATTGCGAAAATTATGACTATATACGCAAAAAGTATGGCAAAAAGAACGCTTGACAAAAACATTATGTAGTCTTTCATTGGTTTTCAGCATATAATCATCGAGTTTTTTAAATATTTCTATTAAATCAGCCAAGAAATGTGATCCCCATACCCTTGCATACTTCCTTGTTGCCGTAAAGGCATATCCCGAGGCCTGTGAAATATGTGATGTATACTAATCCTGCAATTGTGATTCCTGCAATTGCATACCATTTACCTGAGTAATTTTGCGGCTGTTTTTTAATATTCAATAATGCTTTTATACCTACAATTAAGGCTAATGCGCCAAAAATCATGTTAAGCAAAGGTATCCAGAAAGTTAATGAAAAAACAAATGATGCAATTGCCATTGCCTTGGATTTTTTCATTTCTTTAGCTGTTTTGGCGCTATTTTAATATCTTTCCACAAATTTTATAATACCTTTGGAAATGCTTAATCTATGGCAGAGGAAAGGATTCCGACAGGAAGCAAGGTGCTTGATGCAATGCTTGACAAAGGCTATGAGAAGGATGTGATAACAACCATATACGGACCTGCAGGGGCTGGAAAAACACTTCTTTGTTTGCTTTGCTCGATAACCATGGCAAGAAGCGGCAAAAAGGTAATTTATGTCGATACTGAAGGGGGGTTTTCAGTTGAAAGAATGAAGCAGATATGTGTTAGCATTAATCATGACTACAAAAAAATCCTTGACAATGTAATATTTTTGAAGCCTACAACATTTTTAGAGCAGAAAAAATCTTTTGAGAAGCTAAAAGAGATTGTGAATGACAAGATTGGGCTTATTGTTGTTGACACGATTGCAATGCTTTATCGCTTGGAGCTTGGCAAGATTGAAGAAGTTCATGAAGTAAACAGGGAACTGGGAAGGCAGATTGCATACCTGACTGAAATTGCAAGGAACAGCAATATTCCGATACTGATTACAAACCAGGTTTACCATGATTTTGATGACAAGGACAAAGTCAACATTGTAGGCGGAGATATTCTGAAATATGGAAGCAAGTGCTTAATTGAATTGCAGATAACACCAAACGGAAACAGAAGAGCTATACTTCGAAAGCACAGGAGCATCCAGGCAGAGAAAGAGATTCTTTACAAGATAGTTGAAGGCGGAATATTAGGCACAACAGAAAGCAAAGGGTTTAAGTTGTTTTAGGGATTGGAAATGTTTTCAAGTAAAAATAGAAGTAAAATCCTTATTTCAGTTATATTATTACTAGCTTTTATAGTTAGAATATACGGGATAACCAAAGAAAGTATTTGGTTGGATGAGTCTTTCTCAATTTATAATGCCCAACAACCATTAAAAGTTATATTATCATTAAAGGACACAAATCCACCACTTCATACAATTATTTTATCAATTTTTATTAAATTTTTTGGAACTGGGATGTTTTGGGTACGGCTACCATCTTTAATTTTTGGAGTGCTGTCCGTATATTTAACATACTTATTTTGTAAGAAATTCCTAAACGAAAAAATTGGATTGATTTCGGCAACCTTATTAGCTCTGTCCAGATTAAATATATTTTATTCCCAAGAAGCAAGAACATATTCGCTATTGACATTCTTATCTATTCTATCTATGTTTTATTTTATGAGTTACGCGAAGACATTCTATAAAAACCATTTGGCGTACTATTCCATTTCTACTATAATTTTGCTCTACTCTCATTACTTTGCATTACTAATTTTACTTACACAAAACATTTTTTTGTTGATATTAATAAATAAAAAATATTTGAAACTAAAGTATTGGGCTTTTGCACAATCTATTATTTTGTTTGTATTTTTATTAACTTTTTTAAATTTATTAAGCCAGTTTAATTTAATTGCTAGGCAAACTTGGAGGAGTAAGTACGCCGACCTTACTCACATTGTTTCTAATCTTATTGGTGGCTGGGAATTAATCATATTATTCCTGCTAATTTTATTATATGGTTTTTATTTCATAATTAACAATAGAAAATTAAAAAGTGAAAAAATTGTAGTACTATTGTTGCTCTGGACCGAATTGCCTATTCTGACTACCATGGCTTATTCTTTGGTTATCAGTCCAATATTTCTTATACGATATGTTATATTCTGCTCGGTACCGTTATGCATGCTGCTTGCTTTTTCACTTGATAAATTAAATAAATATATTGTTATAATGGTTTTAACTGTAGTGATTATATTTTCTTCATTTTATATTGTAAATCAAGTAAAGGCAATTGACAAGGAGCCTTGGGCAAATGTTTCTAACTACACTAAGTCTATAGTTAACGATAAGGATGTTATAATAGTAGACCCAGGATTTTATCTTACAGCATTTGCTTATTACTACACACCAAAGTGCTTTGGTGACTCAGATATTTATCGATGTTCCTCCCATAAACATATATATACTATTTGGAATAATCTTGGAGAGGAAAGGAATTACGTTGCTTATGCAAACCGTATTGTATATGTAAATCTTGACAAGGAAAGTTATTTTTTAAAATATCTAAAAGAAAATTTTGAAATAAAATCTCAAAATGAATTTAATGTACAATATAGTGGAAATATAAACGTTTATTTATTTACATCCAAAAGCGGATAATCAGGAAAAATGGAAAGGAAAGAATTGGAAAAACTCTGGAAAAATATAACAAGGAATTACCCATGGTTTGAGGAATTAAAAAATACAAGCCAGTTAAATCTGCTGGAGAGTGATTTAAAGCGATTTTCAATGGATATAAAATTTCTGAAATTAATTGGCAGAAAATCGCTAAATGATGAAGATATTTCTGAAATAAAAAACTATATTAAAAGCGTCGAGTCAAGAAGAAATTTCTTGAAAAAAGCTGCAGCTGCTACTCTAATAACTGCAACAGGATTGCACAAAAGTGACGGATTGCTCAAGAGTTCTACTGAAGAACAAAAAATTGTTTATGATGTAAATTATCATGGAAGATTGCCGATTAAAGGTGTTTGCTATGATGTTGGAACTAGATACACTCCAACTTTTGTAACTAATCCTGAAATAAATACAATGTTAATGGAGTTGAATATTAATATGATAAAAAATCAGTTACACTGCAATGCTGTAAAAATTTATGGAG
>CAYNCK010000023.1:0-2417 GCA_964396095.1 uncultured Methanosarcinales archaeon | reverse complement strand
GAAAGGTCTTGCTACTGATGTTGCGCGAACGCCAATAATTTATTTTATCTAATATAGTTTGAAAGGTCAACTACGATTTATTTGTTTTGTTTAATTCTGAATAGTTGCCATTGTTCTTAATAAAGTTGCTGCCCATGAATAAATATTGTTTCCGACAATTACCTGTCGCATTTGTTTCATTCTTTGTTGCTGTTCTTCTGTGGTCATCTCCAATGCTAATTTTATTGCGTCTGCCGATTTTTCTATGTCATAGGGATTAACAATGATTGCTCCCTGAAGTTCCTGTGATGCTCCTGCAAAACGACTTAGAATCAGAGTACCGTCATTATGGTTTCGTGTAGCAATAAATTCTTTTGCCACAAGGTTCATTCCGTCATGCAGGGATGTAACCATGCAAAAATTTGCCGAAGAATAAAAGGGAGTTATTTCTTCGTGGCTGTGATGCCGCTTTAATAAGAGTATTGCTTTCCAGTTTTTTGATTTGAAACGCCAGTTAATTCTCTCGGCTTCTTTCTCAACTGCACTCACCGTGTCCGAATAACTTTTGAGCAAGGTTCTGCTTGGCGCACCTATCTGAACAAAAGTAAATTTCCCAATGTATGATGGATTCTTTTCCAAAAAGCGTTCAATAGCAAGAAATTTTTCTACGATGCCTTTTGTATAATCAATACGGTCAACACCTATGCCCATGTATTGTGCGGTAATGCCTTGTTCACTGAGTAGTTGTGATGGATTTATTTTCGGTGAATTATTATCGTAGTCCTTTAATCAATACTTCGGTAATTTTTTGGCAGTAATGAACAAAGGTATGTGAAAAAGTATAAAGGCGATGAGGTAGCAGCAAAAAGAAAAAGCATCAAGGTAGTGGAATGCAAACACCACACCAAGATGCTTTTGACAAGTGCGAGGCACTTGCTGGGGCAATAATAGAAAAAATCAGTAATATAAATCAAAGTCGCAGAAAATTCATGATTCATTTGTTTTTGTTGTTTATGGGACTGCGTGGGCGTTTTAATTTTTTGAATATGGCACGGTACGGAAAATACAATGAGCAGAGTTATCGGAATAATTTTTCGAATGATTTTGATTTTCTCAGTGTCAACAAGGAATTGATAACCCAAAGTTGTTCAGCGCATAAAATTATTGCATTTGATCCGAGCTATATTCCTAAGAGTGGAAAACACACAGAACACTTGAGCTGGTTTTGGAGCGGAACATCCGGCAAAGCGATGAAAGGACTGGAGATAGGCGGATTGGCGGTGATAGATATAGAAAACAATACAGCGATGTCGCTGGAAGCGATTCAAACACCATCGACCAAGGAATTAAAGCAGACAGGAAAGAGTATGGTAGACCATTATGCCGGGGTGATTATTCAACGGAAAGAAATCCTACAGGAACTATCCGACTATTTAGCGGTAGACGGATATTTTGCTAAAGAAAGTTTTATTATTCCTATTCTTGAAAACACTTCTTTGCATATTATCAGCAAATTGCGCACGGATGCAAATCTATGGTATCCTTATCAGGGGGAGCATACTGGAAAACGGGGAAGGCCAAAATCATATACGGAAAAAGTAGCGGTGAAGAACATCGATAAAAAACTCATTACGCTTTGCCATCAGGATGAAGATACTAAAGTGTATGAAGGTATTGTTTACAGCAAGATGCTGGGGCGCAACATCAAAATAGCATACCTTGAACGATGGAAGGATGGTTCATATAGTGGAGACTACACCATCCTGTTTTCTACCGATTTACATCTGGCAGGCAGTTTCATTTATCTTTATTATAAAAGTCGGTATCAGATAGAATTTTTGTTTAGAGATGCAAAACAGCATTGCGGATTGACACATTGTCAAGCCAGAGATGAACAGAAGCTCTATTTCCATTTTAATACTTCGCTTACTACCGTATCTCTTGCCAAAGCAATCTATTATTTGCCCCTCCCAAAAGAACAAAGGCAGGGCTTTTCCATGAGTACCATCAAAACGCTGTATCTCAATAAAATCATAGCAGAAAGAATTTTTGCAAACTTAGAATTGGATCTGAATCAACAAAAAATACAGTCCGTTTATCAGGATGCCCTATTTTATGGCAGTATTCGAAGCAGGGCTGCTTAATTTTTTACCGAAGTATTGTTCTATATAATGTCTAATTAAAGAAATAAAAAAACGAAAAATACCGATTGTGCGGATTGACAAGGCATTGAATAAATACGATGACATTGTTTTTTCTTGCTTGCAATCAAATTCTAATTATACTCGTGCCTGTTATTTACACAACCAAAAAAAACAATCACTATGAAAAAACTCTTCTCCTTCTCCCTTCTTGCACTAATCTGCTGCACAGTAGTAACAGCGCAAACCAACCGCAGCAACACAAAAAAATCAGTTGCCTGTAAGGCAAACTACCAG
>CAYNCK010000022.1:0-4130 GCA_964396095.1 uncultured Methanosarcinales archaeon | reverse complement strand
TGCGTGTCAAAGGAAAGGCCATTGAGCTCGTCTTCAAACTGTCCGATGCCGCTACCTTTAGTTCCAAAAGTCATCCATCCTTTGCCAGTCATATCATCGATTCTGATAATGCGGTGGTTGCCGGCGTCTACGATGTAAATCCTGTCCATGGAATCAATGGCTAATCCTTTTCCCTGGGAGAACTGTTTCACACCCGAACCGGCAGAGCCGAAAGTGGTCCATCCCTTGCCGGTCATATCATCGATGCGGGCCAATTCAGCCCCGCTTATGATGTAAATCCTGCCCTTGGAGTCAAATTTCACCGAAGCAGGTTGAGCCAGCCGGCCTTCGCCTGATGGGAGGTTTACTTGCGAAGGAGTATTAGGCTCTCCCGTTCTGCCAGAAACTCCGTATGTTATCCAGCCTTTGCCAGTCATATCATCAATTCGTACAACTCGATCATTCTGTGAATCAACAATATATATTTTGCCATCCGGCCCGACAGTTAAGTGATTCGGTTTGTTGAATTGGTTGACTCCTTTTCCGTCTGTACCCAAGGAAACCCAGTTCTTACCCGTCAAGTCATCAATTCGTACTATGCGGCTGTCTGGTAGCGTGCGGTTGCCCACGCGGGTGATTTTCGGTCCGTTACCGCAATTGTCCTGGCAGCCTGATGCCTGGTCAGATGTGTAAATGTAGACACTTCCAGCTTCAGAATCGCTCGCGGGAATGCCTCTGGGAACTATGGATTGTTGCTGATTTTGATTTGAGTTTAAGGAGTTTTGATCAAAGCCTTGCTGCTGGCTGGAACCATTCCCAAGACTATTCGTCTGCGGGTTGTTTTTCTTTTCGGCCTCGCACAACTTGATACATGGTTCGTACTGCATCATACTGCAATCCGACGGCCATTGTACCTGTTTTCCAGCTTTCCAGTCTTCACACATCCGTTTTCCAAAGGAATCTTGAATGAAAGAGCAGGAAGGCGGCCAGCAGCCAAAATCTTCTCGTGTCGGTGCGGCTTCCTTTTGTATTGGTGTTGCTATGACTTCCTTTTCTTGCTGAGTTTTTGTTCCTAAAGAACAACTGCTGAGAACCAAATTAAGAAGAACAAGTACGAGAATATAATTTATCACCTTCACTTTGAACAATACCATTCTTACTCAGTTTAAATATATTTCTGTCGTATCAAGATACGTTGCGAAAATCAATTTTAGTTCATCATTTGATTCTATTTATCCGGATAGCACTGTTTGCAGCCGTCATAGTTTTGAGAACCAGGCTTTCCAATAGAGGAACAACTGGGAAGGGAAGCAAACTGAGCGCAGTACTCTTGGTACTCTTGAGGGATTTGACCTTGACCCGAAGAAGATTCGCTTGACCAATTCTTTCGGTAAGACTCAAAATCTTCATAGAACTTATTAAGACTTATTCCGAATGCAGTCTCAAATGCTTTTGGCATGCTCATTCCGCTTCCCAGATTCGCGCAAAAGTCATCCAGTGATTTAATCGGCTTGTCTTTCATTAAATAATCAATCCCCATCGTATATAAGAAATATGCAGAGAAATCCAACCCGGTAGGATTTTGAAAGGATTGCAGTGAACCTTTCACTTGTTTTGCTTGAGGAGTAACTAACTGCGGGATGGTAAGTGGAGGAAGCTGGCCCGCGTCTATCGTCGCCTTGTATGCTAACCATTCGGCCTCTCCTTCAATAAACCATTTCGGGGCAATTGGAGATAGCGCAGCCACATCACCGCAACCATTTTGGAATTGATACACATGCACATACTCATGAGCCGTGAGACGAGGATGCCATTCGCCCCCAATTTCTTTATTTGATTGAGCCTGCCGCTTCCAAACACCGCTTCCAGTTTCGATTAAGATGGTTATCATTCCATTTTCCACTTTGACTTGAGCCCCATTTCCTTCATCCGCGGGCGCGCCAGCACCAACTTGTAATCCAGCCGGCTTGTTTGTACTTTTGCCGAACCATTTCTGCAGATAGAAATCCATCGTCGATACTCCCTGTATAATGAAGTTCTTATCACCGTCGCTCACACCGCTGGCAAACTCTCCCTTAACAAGAGGGGGTAATGTATTGAAGACTTGTTTTTGCGCAGGAATGCCACTCGTCTGCGGGCTGCCGCTTTGAGTGCCTGCTTTTTTTTCAGTCTCACAAAGCTTCACGCAACCTGGGTAATCGGATAGAAGGGAGCAGTCAGGCGGCCACTGCACTGCCTTGCCTGCTTTCCAGTTCTCGCACTGTTGTTTTCCGTAGGGGTCTGGGTCGGAAGAGCAGGAAGAAGGAAAGCAGCCAAAATCATCTTTTGCAGTTGCTTGTTGATTAGTTTGATTTGGATTTATTTTTCCAGCGCTTGGAGCAGTTGAAGCTTCTGGCGCCTTTGTTTGCTGATGAGAAACGCACCCAATTACAACAATTATTAACAAAATTAAAAAAATAAAGAAATTTTTAAACTTCATATTATGACTCCCCTAAAGCAAGTTAATAAATATTTCTATTCAAGTTGAATCATTATCTTTTTGGATTCCGGTAAAAATGTTAAATGCTCGCACGATTATTTTATTTATAGTCGGCAAAAAATAAAATGCTCCCGCCGAGCATCTATCCTTAGTCGCAATGCCCACCCTTTTATGTTCTAGTTTTCTTTTATGATAAGCCTGCAAGTATTTAATTTTTGCGGATTTTCGACTGAATTTTGTTTAAACGAAAATAACTTAAACAACGTTCTGCTCTTTCAGAAAATTATCAATCTCCTCATCAATTTTTGAAAGGTTGACTTTATAACCTTTATCAACTCTCTTTTGCAGTTCTGCTTTAACTTTTAATAGTATATTCTCTTTAATTTCCTTGGAATCCCTTTGAGGAAGCATCCTATTTACAGGATTAATCTTATTCCTGTACTTAAGCGCAATATCAATATCCCTCTCTATCTCCTTGGTGTAATAATTTCTTAAATCCTTTTCAAGCTCTGCTTTAATGAGAACTTTATGGGTTATAATATTGCTGGCAACGCCAATAAATCTCTTTATTATATCAGGCCTGTTTTGGGACATTTTCTAGTATATACTTCTCAAGCTTATCAAATTCCTTTTTTAACTTTGCTATAAACCTATGCTTTTCTTCGTTATTCCCATAATAAAACAAGCTTTCAATTACATCTTTGCCGAAAAGCCTGTTTGTTTCTTTTTCAATGTTCTTTATTGTAACTTCTCTATTTTCAGAAAAAAGCTTTATGCTTATAAAATCCCTTAATAATTTCTTTCTTTGCTTTATGCTGAAAAGGTCATAACCCTCAATCAGATTCTTATTTTTCAATAAATAAATATCCAATAGTTTATAATTAATTTCTATGTCTTTCCTGAATATTGCCCTCTTAATTGAGACGTACCTATCCACCATCAATCTGAATAATGGGTCTCTTTTAATCCCTCTATTAAAGCTTTCAGAATCTATCAGGATAAGATGCGGACTTATGCCTATATTTTCCTCAATAGAGTTTTTTAACTTATCTTCTTCCATACTAACCTGGTTAATTACTATTATATCGATGTCTTCAAAATTAAAACCCTCATCAAGAAAAGAGCCGGTTATTATTATATTATCATACTGGCCGCAGCTATCCACAATTTTAAATACCAATTTTACAATTTCTTTCTTCAAGCTTTCAAGCTTAACATTATATTCAAAAATTGAAGGCTCTTTGACTATAATATTCTCTAACGGGCTTATTACAACGCTTTTGCCGGGCTCAAACCCAATCCCCTCATTTTTCTGGAGATAAATCTGGTTAAACCTAGCACCCTTGCTTATTTTTTTTATTATTTGTTTTACCATAGTACGTATTAATAAGTACTTATATATAAATGTTGTGGTTTTTTATTATCTTGACATTTTTTGTTTAAACGAAAAATATAAAATTATTTGAGTAAATAGCTCAAATAAAATGTGGATCTTAAACGAGTTGGAAAAGCCGAATATACAGAAAAGTTGTATTATCTCTTTTGCAGATAATAGTATCTGTTTTGAAGATAGTTGATGATAAAACCCCAAAAATGCATAAATATGCTTTAAACGATATTATCATAAAAAATGTAACAATATGCTATAAAAAATTCAACACTCTTTGTTACC
>CAYNCK010000021.1:0-42254 GCA_964396095.1 uncultured Methanosarcinales archaeon | reverse complement strand
TAGAATTGTTTAGAATGAGATACAATCACTTCAGACCACACAGCAGTCTTGATAACAAGACTCCTGCTGAAATTTATCACTCGTTTGATAAGCTTTTTTAACAAAAAGCTCCCTAGTGACATATGTCACTTGGGAATACATGGAATAAGAATTTTAAATATTTACTCTTCCTTGATCTCCTCTGCCTTGGCTTTGCTTATTAGAATATCAGCAATTTCTTCTGGCAAATTGGCCATGTTCTCTTCTTCATAAGGGCCGTATTCTTCCAATTCAGGCCCCACAAACCTCGGGATGTGGCTCAAAAACCTAAGAAGTTTTGTGGATTTTTTTATTTCCAATGCGCTTTTGAATTCTTCTTTAGGCCTTTTGTCCCCAAAAGCCTGCATGAAAGGCATTTTTTCGTTAAGGGTGCTTGTTAAAATTTCGTCCCTGTATGTGTCAAGTATGTTTGTAACGGCTTCAAAAAAAACTTTTTCTTCCTTCAAAAGCGCTGTTGTGTCGATAAGGTTTGACTTTGTTCGGCTTTTATCAAGGGCAAGGCTGATTATTTTCTTTTCCCTCCGCTCATACAATTCCTTTATGATCTTGTATATATTATCAAGCTGCCTTTCTGTCTTCTTCTTCTCCTCTGGCGCAAATACAGAATCGCTTTTTGCTTCAAGAATCTTTTTCTTGTCCTGAATATAATTAATAATGTCGCTGAAAAAGCTCGGCTCCAGCTTCTGCAAATCTGTCCTTTCCCTTTCTCTCTTCAATAGCTCAAAAAGAGTTTCATATGTTATTACAACTTCCTGCATAATTTCCCCCAACTGCTAAGTATTTTTAAGTGTTTAAATAGGTTGCCATTAAAAAGAAGGTTGTGTCTTATCGATACTTTTTTAAAACATCTGCCTTTAGCAATAGTTATGGCAGAACTAATATTCAAGGACTTAAGCTTTGAAAAGCAGGATGACCAAGTTAAAGTAAATTTTTTAAAGCTATTTTATAGCTACATTGATGAAGAAAGTCTCATAAAAATTGCACCTTTTCAGATAAGCAAAAACTCAATCAATTTCAAGGATATTTCTGAAAACTCTGCAAGAAGAAAATTTGATTTTCTGCTGGCAAATGCCTTTAAAAACCTGAAAAATAAATTAAACAACAAATCAACCATTTATATTCACCAATCTTCAGGCATACCCTTAATTGGAACTAATTATTTTGGCTTGATTGACAGGGGCACAAATATAATTGAAGTAAAGCCCATTACAAGCTGCAACATAAGCTGTGTTTTCTGCTCTGTTGATGAGGGTCCTACTTCCAGGAGAAAATCTGATTTTGTCGTCGAGAAAGATTATCTCGTTAATGAATTTAGAAAAATTGTTGAGTTCAAGAACAGCGATAAAATAGATGCCCACATTAATGCGCAAGGCGAGCCTACACTGTACGCTGACATGGTTGAGCTGGTAAGGGATATCATGTCAATTAAAGGCGTGAAAACCAGCTCTATTGATACAAACGGGCTGTTGCTGACAAAACAATATGTTGACGAGCTTGCAGATGCTGGCCTGACAAGAATCAACCTATCGCTTCATGCATTAGAGCCAAAGCTTGCAACTCAGCTTGCGGGCTACCCATACAACCTAAAAAAAGTGCTTGAGATTGCAGAATATATTCCGAAAACCAAAATGGACTTGATTATCGTGCCTGTATGGATGCCTGGCTTTAATGATGAAGAGCTCCCTAAATTGGCAAAATTTGCTAATGAAATTGGCGCAGGCAAGCAATGCCCTCCGATTGGCATACAAAACATGCTTAATTACAGGTTTGGCAGAAATCCAGTTGATGAAAAACCAATGGAAGAGTTTTACACTAAGATGAAATATCTTGAAGAAAAACACAACATAAAGCTCATTTTTGACAAGTCTGCATTTAACGTTGAGGAATTGCCAGAGCTCCCAAAGCCGTTTAAAAAAGATCAGGTTATAGAAGCAAAAATCATGCTGCCCGGCAGAATAGGAAATGAAAAGCTTGCTGTTGCAAAAGAAAGGCTGATTTCAATTCCAAATTGTTACAAAGAGATAGGAGGTAATGTTAAGTTAAGGATTAAAAGAACAAAGCACAATATATTTCTGGGAGAAATGATGGATTGAAATGCTAGAATTCTTTTAGCATGCATAAAATTAAAACATAAAACGAGAGACCTAAACGCTTCTAAAGTTTAATAGATTATCCCCATGGTTCTGTATTTTATAGATTGCCAAGGTGGATACTATTGTCCAAAGAGAGAAATGACCATTTGATTTTCTAAAATCCGCAAATAAGGATAATATGAATTGCTGATAGATAAACTTGTATAGAAAAAAAGATAAAAAAAAGAAATAAAAAATAAGGGTTTTACGCCCTTAAACTGTTGTTGGTGCTGCAACTGTCAATTGGTTGTTTACCTTCTTGACTGTTACCTTTGTACCCTTCAACTGACCTGCGTAGTCACCATAGTTAGCTACCACTGCTGCTGCGTTTCTTGTGTCAACAGCTGAGTAACCTGCAACTAGCATTGCTACATTGCCGTTAGCCTGTTCAAACAATTGGATTTTACCTTCTCCCGGTACGAATCCTGCAGTGCAATCAACTGGGTTGCCCATTACTGTTGATGATGCTGCGTTTGCACATGGTCCGCCTACCAAGATTGAGTTTTGAGCCTTTACATCAGATACTTCTGATGCTAACTTTGCAGCTCCCACAGAGATTCTTTGCACAGTCACTGCATCAGATGATGAACCTGATACAGATGATGAAACAGTTGCACCCTTGCCTACTATGTATACAAGTGCTTCCCTCTGGCTTTGCGGGTAGTCAATTGTAAATGTCGCTGGATTTGAGCTTGGTGTGTTTCTTGTAATATATGCACCATAAGCTGTATATCCATAAGCTACATTGCTTTGACCACTAGGTGTCCTTAAATTTAATTGGTTCCCAGATTGTCCACTAGTCCAGCCACTTACCATAGCATGCTGCACTTTAGTTGATGATGCAGTTATGTTTACAACAAAATCTGTGGCCAAAACCTGATCAATTGAGTCAATTGAGTTTCCCTCTCTGCTTGAATCAGGTGTTTTAACTGATAAAATTATACCATTATTGTTAGCAGCTCCGCCACCATCTCCTTGAGTTGAGTTGGTAAGCCCAATTTCTGCACCATATTTGGTGGTTATATTCACATATGACCCATTGTTTGTGGATAATGCACCACTTGCATCCATGTCAACCCAAATATCAAAATCACTTGTTGTATGGATGTTTAAATTTGTGCTTGCGTTATATACAGCAAAACTTGCACCGCCTAGCTTTATTTGCGCCAATGAAGTTGGGTAGGCTGCTGCGCTATAACTTAACTCAATGGTATCACCACTTCCCAAATTTCTGAATCTCAAAGTTGGGCTGTCTGCGGATGCCTTATCAGCTCCTTTATATTGCAACGCATAGGTTTTTCTTTGCCCTCTTTGTTGACTACCATCAGTTACAATGAGATATGCATCCTTTTGGATAGTCTGATTTTCATTGTTGATAAATGGTTTGCCACTATCACCATATAACACTTGTGATCCGCTTGGTGCTCTTGCAATTGGCAATTTTGCCTGCTTACCATCTCCATCAGCAAAATTCAATTGATATTGGTTATCGCTTGATGTTTGCAATTCAATTTTTTCTGATAGCTGTGTTTTCAGGCCCTGATACTGAATATCCCAATTGTTTGTAAACAATACAGCTGGTTTTCTTAAGTCAGGGTTTCCACTCAACAATTTACCTGCTGGAATATAGAAATTGTCATCAGCAGTCATGTTTACTGTAATTCGGCTTATCTTAAAGGTTGAGTTGTCATCTGTACCTTCAATGATGACTGGTGCGTTTGTAACTGACACATCATCCACCTTTAGGTTGTTGCTTGAAGCTGTGTTAGTTACGTCTGTGTCCTTAAGCTGCATCTTCTGAGCACCAATAAAGAAAGTTGCACTGTGGATACCGCCTGCAAAGTTCTGGAACAAAATTTCGGAAATTCCGACGTTTGTTCCGTCTGCAAGCTTGTCTGTGTCTCCTTTGTTAAGCTTTCTTGTTGACTGCCCGTTTACAGTTAGCTGTGCAGATGTTGAATCCACATAACTTAGTGTAACTTCATAGTCTTTTCCACTGACAGTGTATGTTTTTGTTTCCTTTTCAGTCAATGTGTCTTTTGCAGCTCCGCCCATAAGTGTTAAATCTGCGCTGCTTCCTGCAGTTGTAGTTCTCTTAGCAGTCACAATTGAATATGTTTTTCCAAACATTTTCAAATCTGTGTTTTGGAAGTCTGTCAGGAATAGTCCTGTTGTTGAAGATGAACCAGCACTGTCATCTACATCACTTTGAAGCTGTGTGGTAAATTCAAGTATGTATCTTCCGATTTCATGACCTGACTTGAAGTAAAGGAAGTCTTTTGTCTCGGCATTGTTATTTTCTGTATATTTAATAAAACCAGACACACCACCGGTACCAGGACCTAACAGATATAAATATTGGTTGTAAGGAGCAGCTCCTTTTCCGTTTGTGGTTGTTCCTGAAGCTAATGCTTTTAATTCTCCTCCTGTACCCCCTATTAAAGATACGGATGCGTTTCTTAAGGTCATTGGAGAACCTGAAAATGTTGTTAAATCTTCTGTCAATGCCAACTTTTTAGATCCGCCGACTTTGTATACATCTCCTTCTGTTGAAACAGAAGTTGTTGAACCAGTTGTCACTTTCTTTGTTGCTGCAAATTGCAAACTTGCAATTACGTCTGAAATTCCTATGACGTCTTCTGCAGCTGCTTTATCGCCAACGATTAGAACTCCGCTGAATTTACCATCTTTCACGAATGGTGAAGGGTAATTCATCAAATCTGCTGCTGCAAATGCTGATCCTGCCATTGATCCTAGCATCACAGCGCCTGTACCTAATGCAATCATCCTCTTTATAGCTTTTTGAAATCTCATCTTACAAACACCTCCAAGTGTTTTTTGTTTTGTTTACTTTTATTAGCATAATATTCTGATTTAATATTATACTATGTAGGAACACCTCTATAATGTGCTCTTTGTCACACATATTATTAATATCCATATTTAAAGCTTTTGGTATTATTGCATACTAAAATATATATGTTTTAGTATAGATATGGTACATTTTATATATGTAAATAAAAGGTAGCCATTATATTATATATAGTTATGGGCATACAATTCTAAAATTTTAATTAATTTCCGTATGAAAACATATATAAACTAAAATTCAAATCTTTGGCTTATGGGAAATGCAGAGATATCATTGTGCATGATAACAAAAAACGAAGAAAACTGCTTGGAGCAATGTTTAAATTCAGTTAAGGACATTGCTGATGAAATAATAGTTGTAGACACAGGAAGTACAGATAAAACAAAATATATTGCAAATTCTTTTGGAGCAAAAGTATATGATTTTAAATGGAATGACGACTTTTCTGCGGCAAGGAACGAAAGCATAAAGCACGCAACAAAGGAATGGATTCTTGTGCTTGATGCTGATGAAAAATTAGATGAATCTGCGAAAGAAAAAATAAAAGAAGCAGTTAAAAAAGAGAGAGTGGATGGATTTTTAATGCCGCAGTTAAATTATACAAACAAGTACATAACTCATCCTGATTTTGTGCCATTAGCTGATTCAAAATTTAAAGGTTATTTTGTAGCATACATAGCCAGGCTGTTCAGGCGCTCAAAAGATATTTATTACAAATTTTATGTTCATGAAGTAATAGAGTACAGCATTCTCGAAGCCAATAAAAAAATTGAAATTTTAGATGTGCCAATTCATCATTATCAGGAGCTTAAAGGATTAGCCAATGTTGATGGAAAGCAAAAATACTATATGGGGATGTTAAAAAAAAATATAGAAGATTATCCAAAATATGCTGTAAACTATGACCAAATGGCAACCATGTGTGATACTTATGAAAAGGATACTGCAAAAGCTATTGAGTATTCAAGAAAGGCAATTGAGCTGGAGCCAAATAATATTGACTTTAGATTGCACTTTGCATGCCTATTAAACCAGCTTGGCCTATACGATGAGTGTATAAAATGCCTCGAAGAATCAATTGGCATCAAGCATGACGAAAGAATTTACAGGCTGCTTGGCTCTGTGTATTACAAGCTCCAAAAATACAAAGAATCGGTAGATTCTTATGAAAAAGCATTAAGCCTCGGAACTCCAATAAAAGAAACAGTTATAAATAATATACAAAATATTAAGAAAAAAATGAATAAATCATCTGCAATTTCATTTTCTTTTTCAGCTGGGTAAACTAAGATGCCGCAAACAATATCATTATGCATGATAACAAAGGATGAAGGGAATAATTTATCAAACTGCCTTGATTCAGCTAGAGATATTGTTGATGAAATAATAATTTTAGATACTGGCAGCACTGATAACACAAAAGAGATTGCAATAAAATTCAATGCAAAAGTGCTTGACTTCAAATGGCAGGATGATTTCTCGGCAGCAAGGAACGAAAGCATAAAGCACGCAACAAAGGAATGGATTCTTGTGTTGGATGCTGATGAAACCATCGATAGTGAAGGGAAAAAGGAGATTAAAGAAATTATTAACAAAGGTGAAAACGACGCATTCTTATTTCTTCAAAAAAATTATACGAATGAAACTTCTATTGCGGGGTTTGTTAACGAAGAGCACAAGCACAATGATAAGATTTATTCCGGCTGGTACGGCTCTTTCATAGCGAGGCTTTTCCGTAACCGTAAGAACTACAAGTTTGATGGAATTGTCCACGAGCTTGTTGAGCCTTCTATAGAAAAATCCAAAGGAAAAATTGCCGCAACTGAAATTGTATTGCATCATTACGGAAATTCCAATCCGGAAATTGCAAGAAAAAAAAGGCAGATTTATTTGGAGCTTTGCAAGCGAAAGGCAGAACAGAAACAAGATGCAGCAACTTATTACGAGCTGGGTGTATTGCACAAAGAAAACAATAATTTTGATGATGCAATAATTTCTTTTAAAAAAGCCATTCAGCTGAACCCAAAGCACGGCAATTCATATTATGAAATTGGAGTCATAAACGAGCAGCAAAAAAATCTTGACGATGCCATTGAAAATTACATAGAGTCATTGAAAATTAAAGAGAACAGCGAAGCGTTGCAGAATCTTGGTGTTTGTTATCTGAAAAAAGGCATGCTGAAAGAAGCTTATGAAAGCCTGATGAAAGCTATGCTGCTTAATGCGAATAAGTACACAATATATAATAACCTTGGTGCTGTTCTTGAACGGCTTGAGAATTATGACTCCGCTGTGCAGATGCTTCAGGTTGGAATTAGGCTAAACCCAAAAAATACTATTGGCTTCTATAACCTTGGCATTGTTTTAGACAAAAAAGGGGATTTTGCCAATGCAGTAAAAGCATTTGAGCAGGCTGTTCAGCTTGGCCACAGGAATTCTGAAGAGATTAAAAAAAGAATTAATCAATTGAAAGCTTTAATTAAAGATACGCCAAATTACAGCTACGGGTTTAAGGTTGGTGAATAAATAATGACTACTTCTTAATAGTTACAATAGAAAGGTTTAAATAGTATAATCTAAAATCGATGAATATGAGAAATGGTAATCTGGAATTTTTAACGTTAAGTCTTGCAGCAGCATTGGCTATTAATGGTTGCGCATCTCAGCCAGAGCATAAAAAAACCGCTGATAAACCATCAGCCCCTGCTCAAACGGAGGAATTAAATCCAGTTTATGAGCCTGCATCTGTAGCTATTTTTGCTGGACATGTTGAGCAACCAAGACAAGGGCTTAAAGATGTACAGGGTTCAACAAGCGCTTCAGGATTAAAAGAGTACCTATACAATGACGGGTTAGTGAGTAATTTTCATTCATCACGAGAAATTAAATATGAAACAATCTTCGCAAGAGACAACATACCTATCAACAAAAGACCGGAATTTGCTCAAAAATTAGGTGCTAAAGCATACATAGAGATTCATCACGATTCTGCCCAGCAAGAAGATATAGATGCCGCAAAGTTATCGGGAGATTGGAGCCAAATGAGCGGGTTTTCTGCTTTTTACAGTCCGACAAATAAGTTTTCAGCAGAAAGTTTTAATTTAGCTTCATTAATAGGGAAAGAACTAGTAGAAGCAGGATTTAATCCAAATCAATATCATGCTAAAGATATTAAAGGTGAGCGATTTAAAATTGCTGATTCTATACATGGAGTTTATGAAAGTGTGGACTATACAAATTCTAGGCAAAAAGACAGATTATTCGTACTGGGGCATGCACAAATGCCTGCGGTTGTAGTAGAAGCTGGAGTTATAGTTAATCCATCTGAAGAGAATAGTATAAGGGGAGAAAAAACTAGAAAAAAATTTGCAGCGTCTATTGATAAGGCATTGGCAAAATATTTTACAGAAAATAAAATAAGAAAAGGTGATTATGGCAACAATAGATAATTTGATTGAATTCGCTGACGATTCCGTAGGTATTGGAGAAATACCGGAAGTTCCGGTCAGCAGAAGAAATTTCTTGAATTGGTTAGGGGGTACTATGGGGGTAGTTGGCGCTTCTGCAATTTTGCCTTCCGAAGTTTATGCTCAAAGAAGGAAAAAAGGAAGAAGTATAGGGAAGCATGCCCCATCAGTTCATCATGAAAATCCAAAACATTCGCACATTAATTATTCTAAATTACAAGTGCCAAAAATAAGTTATGACAATAATATTGCTGAAACAAATCTGAAAGGTGTCGGAGTTGCAAACAGGTATTCGAGATTAGGAAGAATCCAAAGAACACTGAGATGGAGCAACATAGCAGAAGCAGTTTCAGCAAGATATGGTATTCCAACAAATTATCTTTTGGGAATGATTTCTCAGGAATCATTCGGGGATCCTACGGTGCCAAATCTTTCAGGTGACGGGGGCGCCGGATTAATACATATGCAGCCGTTGCTTACGTCTAAATACGGCCTTAAAATGATAACCGATTCAAAAAAATTAAGAGACCGTTTACAGGGGAAAGAAATACAGGGAGTTCTCACAGCAACCGGACACGATTTGAAACAATTAATAGATGAAGACGAAAGGTTCCATCCTGTAAAAAACATTGATGCAGCTGCAAGGATGGTTTGCGATTATTACGAGCAGAATGGGCATTCATGGTCCGAAGCTCTTTTCAGATATGCGGGACGAAGGTCATATCCGACTAAAATTTTCGGTTTTGCCAATGATATAAACAACCCTAAATTTATGAGCAGCGTAAGTGAAGATTTTGCAAATAGAAATCGAAATTTCAGAATTAATGGGAAGCCATTTACTTTTGACAATTATCTCAGAATATTCCACAATAGCAATGAACATAATTACGGACTATTGGAATATAAAAAATTACTGGCTCAGCGAGTGCATAAAACATAATAACAAGAATAAACTAATAAATTTCATTTTTTGATAAAATTGCCCAGCTACCCATTTAAAATTTTATAAAAAGTATCAAATATTGGGGTGTCTGTGACAGCAAGATAGTAATCCATGTTCAGTTGGTTGCAGACTTGCTCTATTTTTGCGCAATGCGCATCAAGCTGCTGCTGGTATTCCATCCTCATCCTCGGGCTTACGAATGTCCTTAATATTCCTCCTGTTTCGCTGTCTTTTAATTTCATGTCGCCCTCAAGCTTCAGCTCTTTTTCAACCCTGTCAAGCACTTGGATTACTTTTATCTCATGATCCCCCAGATTGTAGAATGCTTCCCTTATTTCTTCAATGTTAACCAGAAAATCTGATGCAATCACTATCATTGATTTTGTGCCGATAACTTTCCTGTATTGCCTTACCATGTCCAGCAATTTTGAAAATCCCTTTGGCTTTATGGAATTAAGGTGCTGAACCATTGAAGCAAGATGCCCCATGCCCCTCTTGGGCTGAAAAATCTCAAGGCCATCGGCAAAAGTAGCAAACTGAAATTTCTCGTTGTCCTTCATTGCAAGATACGCAAACCCAACCCCAATCATCGAAGCATAGTCAAACTTGCTTAAAGGCTTGCCGAAATCCATTGATGCGCTTTTATCTATAATGACATGCACAACGAGATTTCTCTCTTCTTCGTGCACCTTGATGTAATAATTGTCTGTTCTCGCAAAAACTCTCCAGTCAATCAGCCTGATGTCATCCCCCGGGGCGTAGATTCTGTAATCCTTGAAAGTCAATCCCTTTCCTGCTGCCTTTGATTTCCTCGGCCCCGTCAGGTTGGAAGTAACCCTTTTGTTAATCACGAGGTTAAATCTCCTAAGTTGGTCTAGAAAAGATGTGTCAATCATTTTGTTTGTATTTTTTTGTTTGTATTTTTTATATTTTTAATTTGAGATGCAAAAAATTCAACAACAAAGGGTTCAAACACGGATTTTTATTGAAGAAAAATCCTATTCCGAAAGGAAAAATCAGAACTTCGTAACCGATTTTTCCCCTCCAGTCAGTTTTCACCCATGTTGAATTTTTAATCGTTGACGGCAAATCGAATGCAGAGTATTCTTAGGTTATGCAGTCCCGAAAAATCCCTTGTGAGAAGGGTTTGTCCAACAAAACCCGTGTTTGCCGTCATTTTTTGAATTAAATAATTTGATTTAAACTTAAAAATTTTATTTGATCTTGTCTAAGATAGTTTTAATTCCGTCATCAACTGACATGCCTTTTCTTTCTGCCTCAAAATTGAGGATTATCCTATGCCTCAGTACAGGATATGCAAGCACGTTCAGGTCGTCATTGCTGACATGGTTTCTTCCCTGTATCAGTGCCCTTGCTTTTGCAGCCAATATCAGCCCTATTGATGCCCTTGGTGATGCACCGTATTGTATCAGCTCCTTGTTTGTCCTGGTTGCAAGCACAATCTTGACAGCACGCTGCTTTATGTCATTCGCAATCGGCACCTGCCTGGTCAATCCCTGCAAAGTCAAAAGATGATTTTTGTTAAGCATAACTTTCAGCTTGGTGTCCTTTGCCTCTGCTGCAAAACGATCAACAATCTCCAATTCCTGCTCGTATGTGGGATACACAACCTTTATCTTAAGCAAAAACCTGTCTGACTGAGCTTCCGGCAGCGGGTAAGTTCCTTCCTGCTCAATCGGGTTTTGTGTTGCTAAAACAAAAAAAGGCAAGTCAAGCTTGAATGTGTTTGTCCCCACAGTAACCTGCTTTTCCTGCATTGCCTCAAGCAAGGCTGATTGTGTTTTTGGGGTTGCCCTGTTTATTTCGTCTGCAAGCACAACATTTGCAAAAATAGGCCCCGGCTGGAATTTAAACTGGCGTTTTCCCCCCGTTTCCTCGATTATGTAAGTTCCTGTAATATCAGATGGCATTAAGTCCGGGGTGTTTTGTATCCTGCTGAACTTAAGGTCCATCAGCTGCGAAAGTGTCCTTACCGTCAAAGTTTTAGCCAACCCGGGATAGCCTTCAATCAGCGCATTCCCGTCGCACAAAATTGCAGTCAGTATCTGCTCAATTATATCTTCCTGCCCGATAATAACTTTCCCCGTCTCCTTGATAAGCTCGTCAAAAATCTGCTTGTAATTCTTCATCAAATTCACCTCAAAAGTTTTTTATAAATTTATTTTTTTATTATTGTGAATTAATTCTTTCATTTTGATTTTTTAATATTTTATTTTTACTTTAAATGGTACTTTGATTAAAGGACTTTGAGGATCACTATTATAAATTAATATCTTACCTGAATATTCCCCCTTAACAAGTCCTTTAATATTTATATTGAATGAATTTTTTTTATTTGGAGCTATGTTGTATAGGACACTATCAAAAGTAATTTGGTAAGGTTTATCATAACCTTCAGCAGGATGGCTATTTTCAATGATTTCCAGAGAGTAATCCGGTACAACAGAAACATAGAATCCTAAATTATCTTCACCCATATTAGAGATTGAAAATACGATTTTCTTCGTCGTTAATGATTTAACTTCTCCAAAATCTATTTCATTTGCATCTAAGGCTATTTTAGATTTGGAATTTTTCTGTAACTCCCCTTGCTTCATTTTAAGTGTAGGATCTCCAAAATGCTGAATAATAAATGACGTGTCTTCAGCTTTTATGGCCTCTAATATTGGCAACCCTTGTTTGAGCAAAAACAACTTATTAGACTCAACTACGCCAATGGGAGCAAACCAAAAGTCTGATGCAGCCTTGACAAACATTGTTTTCCCATAAAACAAATATTGACCTGCAGCATAATAATCTTGCGAAAACTTGCCGACATTACAGGAATAAAAATCCACATAAAAAGCACTGGGATTATTTATTGTGTCTTTGTTTACATTGAATAAGTGTCCTTCCGGATACCCATGTCCATTGAAAAATACATATTCATGAAATTTTGAGAGTTCGTCCAAATACATTTTATTTGGTTCGTGGTTTGTTGATGTGTCTTCCCAATCTGCAATTACTAATTCATCTTTTCCATAAATAGGCATAGAGTCTATAGCATAAAATCTTTCAAAGTTATTTAGACTGCTTTCTAATGTTGATTGCCTGCTATCTGCAGATACATCATTAAGCATTTGAGGATACAACAATGCTTTTTGGTCATAGGATATTTCACCAGTTCTAAATGCGTGGTTGTTATTTAGATATCCCTTAATCAATTTCATTCCTTCAACACCCTTTACTGGAGATTTTATTCTTGATATTATAAATGGCAGTACAATTGGATTACAGAATTTGTTTTTAGATTCAAAAGCTTGATTTTGTTGATTGAAGGGACATTTTTCATACACATCATAGTAATAGCTGTCTGTGGGTATTTTATCCTGGCTTACCGTGCCAGGAAAGTATTCAGCAGTTGGAATTTCTCCAACCAAAATAGCTAATTCAAGGTTTGAATTAAAATATAAATCTTTAAGAATATCCTTAACTGTTTTTAATGTGGCACTTGTTGGTACTATCTTTAGTATTACATTATATTCCGTATCTTTTTTGAGGTCTTCTATAAATTGTTTTATTTCTGCAGTAACTCCATCATAAGTCTTATCATCTGTTACTACTGCTAATGTTTTGCATTCCCCTTTTAACTCGCAGGACTTTTGAATTGTTCCAATGGTAAAACTATCTGTGCTGCTCCAACTTGTATCTTTAATGCCATAATAAAATTTCTTAGAAGGATTAATTGCAAAACTTATATCATAAGAAAAAGAATTTGAGTAAGTTTTAGCCCACAAATATCCACCATCTTGTCCTATATTTGTGTCCCCTCTTAGGTTAATAAAAAATGGCGGAGTTCCCTGATAAGTTATTGTGACTTTGTTTCCATCAGTAGAATGCTGAACATCTGATATAGAAAGAACTGATTGTATTGGTAATATTAATAATAGAACTGTAATCAAAAGTCCTCTAAAAATAAATCTCATATCCATTGTTGCAATCCGTTTTTTATTTTCTATTATTTACTATTAAATTTTTATTGTAATGAAATATTTAGTTATTGGATATTTTTATTGGATTCTATTTTATTTTTATTTGTTATATGTTTTTATATCAATTTTTTGTTAAAGCTCTCCTTTAGCTATTTCATTTCTTTCTTCTTGCCGTACACAATAGGGCAATCCAATAAACGCTTTTGCCATTAAATTTTTATAAAATATCTTGATTTAAAATTTTATTACTTTTATTTTTACCCTTCTGCCAATTTCTTGAAATAATTTTTTACAAGCTCCTGCTGCTCCTGCGGAATGTTTTCCTCGTATGCAACTGACTCCTTTACAACAGCATCCTGCGGAAATATTGTCTCGAATTTCTGCTTTTGCGCATCTCCTTCTTCCTTGACATTGACCTTGAAATCAATAGGCTTGATTCTTATATTTAGCTCATTGTCGCCGAGCTTTGCAACATCGTCCTTTCCGTAAATGTCGTCCGTAGTGTTAAGCTTTGTAGCAGCCAGGTTCCCAACCCCTTTGAGGTTTTTAGTGTCAAATATGCTGGGAACCGTGTGCTTTGCAAACTCAAGCAGCTTAAGGTTTGACGTTGCTGCAAATATAATCATAAAAGAAAGAATCATGACTGCAAGTATCTTGTACGACAAAGTTCTTGGATTAATGAACATTGACAAGCCTACATTCTTCATTTCGTTTGTCACATCATACATAAGCTCATCAGCAATCGGGTTGTTGGCATTTATGTTGTCTGCCGCTGTCCTCAGTTTTTCCCTTAACGGAGCGTATTTGCCTTCAACAATAAGCGGCTTGTTCGACCTGAAGCTGGTGTAAGAGTAAAATCCAAGATAGGCCAGCGCAGGCACCAGCGCATAAAGCGGCCTGAAGTCAAAAATTGAAAGAAAAAAATAAAAAACAAGGAATACCAAAGTAGTGTTAACTACGTTTTCAAAAAATATAAGCTCGTTCAAAGTCCTGTTGATTTCTTTTATAACGCTCGGGAATTGTTTCATTTTGTTTTAACAGGCTGTTCCGGTTGGTGCTGCGGTTTTGTAACAGTCTCTTTGTGCGTTTAATGAGTCAATTTTTGCATTTAGATTGGCAATGTTGCTCTTCAATGTAACAACCTGAGCATCAAGCTCTTGAGCTAGTTTTTGCTGCTTGGCCAAATCCACAATTGTATTTTGCAGGTCTGCCTGCGTGGAAGCCAGCGTTGTTTTTGCAGACGCTAAATCTGTTTGAAGCTGGGCTTTGTCTGACTGAAGCTGCTCTTTTTCTGACCTTACATCGGTGAATTTCTTGCTTAAGTCTTCTTCTTTCTGCTGCTTCAAAATCAGCTGCGTGCTTGTGTCATTAAGCAGGCTCCTTTTTGACTCAAGGTCTTTCGTGACAGTATCCAGGGACTTAATCTCGTTTTGGTAAGTTGTAGACAGGTTTTTGAATGTAGTCTGGTAATAAACAGTGAAGCCGCTGAACATCAGTATGGCCGCAATTATAAGAAGCAGCAATCCAAGGTTTACATCGCGTCGCATTACTCCCATTTTATTTTTTTATTTAGTTTTTTATTGAATGCTTATTTATTGTTAATCTTATTCCGACAATGAATTTTTAATTTTTGTGATTTTTAGTTACGGATTTTCTATTTTATTGTTAGTCGTTAATGGATTTTTTAGTTATTGGATATTTATTTTTGTTAATATGCATCCTCATTCTGTTTTTTGTTCCCATTGCACCGGACATTTGGCGCAATTCATTAAACAATTTTGCCATTATATTTATTTATAAATATTTTAAATTATTTATTTGTAATATTTTATCTAATTATTTTTCTGAAAATTGTGTTTGTGTTTTTATGAAATTAATTGGTATTGTGCTTTTATATAATGTTTTGTATTTTGCATATTTTAATTCCTATTGACAATTTCTTTGCTTATTTTTGAACATTCTCCCTGTATCTCCTGAAGCCGATTTCTAATAAAAACAGTATCATTGCCAAAATTGCGAATGGCCACCTGTAATCGGTTGAGTCAATTTTTATTCTTTTCGATTTTGCCTTAATAAAATCAATGATGCCTTTTGTGTCAGTTTGGTCAAAAATCTTGCCTCCGGTTTTTTGCACAAGGGTTGTGAACTCCGGATTGATGCCCAGGTTGGCATATTCGTCATTGTAATTTACGGCAAAAGTCGCGCCTAAAATATCCTTGAAGCCGGCTTCTTTTGGCGTATATGGGGCTGAATAAAGGTTTGTGTCTATTTTTGCAAATGCCAGCCCCTCGCTTTTCGGCATTTCTTTTGAAATTACATTAACGCTGGTTGATTTTCCCATAACTGTGTCCCTTATTGTAACATCGTAAGATTTTTTCCTTCCTAAGTCGCCAATTGCCCAGTTTATGCTTCTTGTTACAAGTTTTGAGTTCTGCTTGGTAAGAAGCTCGCCTGCCCATTTCAAGCCATCATCTGTTGTGATGGTAACAACCCTGCCAAGCCCGAAGCGCCACACCACAAGTATGGGAATATTTTTTTGAGTTGTGACAAGCAGTCTTGCAGAAGGCTTGGGTACAGCATAATTGTAGCCTGAGATTGTTGCTGACATGTCATCCATTCCAAGGGTTATGAAATGAGTTGTGTCAATTGGGACAAGGGTGTTGTAAAACTCTTCTCCTTTTGTGTCATCTTTGTCGGCAAATTCAACTTTAAGCCTGTTTGAAGCGTCTGTTTTGTAGTAAATGCCTTCACCAAGTGCAGCCATATTTCCCAAGAACTGGTTGTTTTCAGTCGACATTTCATCAGTGTCCGTGCCCACACCTATGGTAAAAACCTTGACGCCTTTTGCATTTACCGTCCTCACAACATTCAAAGTATCTTCCCTTAGCTTGTTGTATGTTGTTTTTCCGTCGCTGATGAATATTATGTTTTTGCTGCCGCCGACTTTGCTCAGCATCTGATAACCCCCTTGAATACCGGTGTCAAAGCACGACTGCCCGTCAAATTTCAGCCTCGATATTTTATCCTTTAATTCTTTTTTTATGTCTTTAAGCGGCTTTGGCTCAACGAGGCTGAACGCCTGGCAGGGTGTGTAGCCAAATGCAACTGCGCCCACATTATTTTTCTCGCTTAAGCTGTCCAGCACGCTTATAGCAAGAGCTTTTTCAACTGCAACATAATCCTCCGTGCCCTGCGAGATGTCAATTACGATAACAATATTAATATCGCTTTTATTTTGCTCTTCTCCGGCGCCGATTTTAATCGGAAGCAAAGTTTCAAGCAAAGTCCCTTTGTAGCCGCCCCTGTCAAAGGAATTCTCCCCGCCGATAAATATAAGCCCGTTTCCGTTCGAAACATAATCGCTCAATAAGTCCATGTAGGGGTTTATTTTTGATGCCCTTATGTCGTCGAAAATTAGAGACATGTAAGTTGACAAGTCCGAAGGCAACGAGTCCCTTACATCAACAGAATAGATGTCATCTAATTTTTTCTCTAGAGCCGAAGTTCTTTCAGACAGGTATAAAATCTTCGGCCTTGGAACAACCTTTACGCTCATATAGTAAATGTTGTTGTCAGGAAAATAATCATCACTGCCTACATTAAGAAGCTTTGCCGTGAGCTTGTGATATTCTCCCTCTGAAAATTTCCTTGAAAATGCAAACTCCTTTGATGAGGAAGCTTTTTCCTCGAAAATCAAATTTGTGTCATCCTCCGCAACCTGGATTGTATAAGGAATACTATTGCCAACAACGGTGACTTTTACAATGAAATCCCCTTCTGTGTCCTTTATGACCTCAGGCGGGCCCTCTATCACAACGCCAACATCACTTTTTACAGAATCCATTTTTAGAGTACTCACAGATGAGTTTATATTGGATGCGAAGAGCATAATGTCGCCGAGCAGCTTGCCCTCGTTGTTTACTCCGTCGGTGATAACAAGAACATTATCGCTTCCTTCAATGTTGTTCAGGATTCCGTTTCCAATGCCGGAGTGCTCGCCGCTCGCTATTGTCCTTATGTTGACAGGCATTACGCCCTCTAGCTTTTTGTACAAATCATAGGAGATGCTAGGGCTGTAAAGTGCCATTGAGCTTGAATTGTCGACAAGGATTGTAAGCCTTGGATCGCCGGGCACTGATTTGGATTCAAGTACGAAAGGCGATGCGATTGCAAAAAGCAGAAATGCAATGGCGAGGCTCCTTAATGTAAGTATAACTCTTCTGTCAATTTTTTTTGACTTTACGTAAGCTTCAAGCTCGAATCTGTTGTTAAATTTCACAAAAGTTTTTCTCATGAACCAGAATAAAAGCAGCAGGACAGGCACAATCGCTATCAAAACATAATAATACCTCACGCAGTATCTGGACATGCAGTATATTTTCGAATAATCCGGAATTATAAATGCCATTTTTTATTTGCCATTTTTTATTTTTTGAAATATTTGTTTTGTTCTAATTTAATTTTTAATGATTTTTATTCTTACTCATCGTTCGAATCTCACTTTGAGTGATATTGGATTTTTTATTTAATGTTGATAGTTAATGGATTTTTAAGTTATTGGATTTTTAAGTTATTGGATTTTTGTTAATGTGCTTCGCACTTTCTGCTTTAGCTCTTCTTGCGCTGGACACTTGGTGCAATTCAATAAACGCTTTTGCCATTACTTTTTTAAAAAATATTTTAAATTATTCTTATTGTTTTTATTGGATTATTATTATTTTATTACTTTAATCAATGGAATTATAAATCACCCCTTCTCTTAATGTAAAAAAATTCCAGCAGCATGAGCAAGAACACAAGAAGCAGAATCGGAACTTCAAGGTTGAAGCTGTGATCCTGGCTTTGCCTGTCAAGAAGCTGCTTTCTCTCCTGCTGGCTTTCAATTTTTGACGGAATTCCGATATTGGATTCCTTCTCATCAAGAAGGTTTAATGCATATTTCTTGTTGTCAAATTCATAAATCCCGGCTTCATCCATCAGCAGCTTAGATGTAGTCATGGTTGTTGAAGGGGTCTTGACTTTTTGCTCGCCTATTGTCACAATTTTTCCGGTTTTGTAATTGAAGTCCTTGATGTCCTCTGAGCCTACCATGAAGTTAATCAAGGAATTCCAAAAGATGGGGTATGATGGCAATGTTTTGAAGTCGCTTGAGTCATCGAGAATGCCGTAGTAAACGACTTTTCCTTTTTTCCTGTCCCCGTACGCAATCAATGGCGTCTTGTCGTCTGCAGATGCAAATGAGATGGTTCCCTTGTTCAAGTCAGCCCCGAAGTATGAGCCGGTTGTAGTAAAGCACCTTTCCTTTTCAAACTGCTTTGTTATCTGGTTTGTGGTGTCAATGCAAACCTTTGTGGCCTTGCTTATTTTGCTTTTCAGCTGGACTGGCAGCAGATTTTGCAGGCTTACCTCCTTCAAATCGCTTTGAGCCGCAATTATAAGGTTGCCGCCCTTATCTGCATAAGACCCCATATCGTCAAAAGTGCCCGGGACAATATCTTTTTTTTCTATGTTGTACAATATGATTACATCCTGCTTATAAGAGTCAATTTTTTCTTTTTTGGTAGTTATTGTGAGAATCGGGGGCTTTACAACGCTGAGCTCGACATCTTTTGCAGCCTCAAGCGCGAGCTTAAGGTTGCTTGTCTCCTCTTTTGTCACAAGCAATACTGAAATTTTTGTCTTTGCGGGAGTTGCAACATAGGCAATGTCATCAACAGCCAAATCATCCTTGGGATCAAGCTCAACTGCGGATATGCCGGCAGGGGTATCAAATATAAAATTCTCAATTGAGTTTGCTGAAATGCTTACCTTTGTTTGCGTAATTACTTTCCCGTCCTTCACTATTTTTATGTTTCTTTCCACAGTGTCCTTGTTGTAATTCTTGATATAGACTTTAGTCGAATATTTTCCGACTTCCAGCTTGATTATTCCTGTGTTCTTCGCTTTGTTTGAAACATCAACAAAATCAACAATCTTTTCTTCAGACGAAAGCGCAGCCCTAACAACGCTTATGTCAGGCCCTTCTGTGGGCAAAAAATCGCTGTAAACGATTATCCTCCCGGGCTTCTCTCCCAAAATATCCTTTGCAAGAAGAAGGGCATCTCCGATATTTGTTGTAGTGGCTTTTGGCTTGATTTTTGACAATATGTCAAGCGCTATTTGGCTGTTCTCGCCTTCCAGTGCAATTAAAGGAATGTTTTCAGCAAGTATAATGCTGTTGCTTCCGCTGACAGACTTTCTTGCCATCTCAATTGCCTTGTCAAATCTGGAAACTCCGCTTTCCTTTGCCTGCATTGAAGCGCTTACATCCAGGATTATAACAGTGTTTTCCAAAGTGACGTCGTACTTCAGCTTTGTAAACGGGGCTGCGGCAACCATAGACAGGCCAATAATCGAAAGCAGCTGAAGCAGGAAAAGAATATTCGTCATAAGCTTCTGGAAAAATGAATATTGCTTTGACTTTTTATTGTCATTTATTATGAACATCAGGGAAGGAATCACCTTATCCTGCGGCTTGGGCTTTCTCAGATACAGAATTACAAAAACTGCAACTCCAATTAGCGCCCATAACCCGAGCGGCCTGTCAAAAGGTAAAGTCACCATTTTATTTGTTTGATTGTTATTTTATTCAGATTTTTATTGATTATTTATTTTAATTTTTGGTATTGGATTTTATTAAAAATTTTATTGAATTTTTAGTTAATGGATTTTATTTTATGTTATTCATTAATGTGTTCCTCCCGATTTTTTGTTCAGGCTATCCTTTAATTTATTCATTTTGTGCTTCTTGCGCTGGACAATTGGCGCATTCCAATAAAACTTTTTTTCCCATTGACACTTAAAAATATATAAATTTTTAAAATTTTGTAATTAATGTTTATTTCTTTTTCTTCTTGTTGAAAACAATATCTATCAGCTCATTAGGATTTACTAATTCTTTGACAAGTATTAAATTGTCATTAAACTCGTACCAGAAAACATCCGAATTTGAGTCTATCTTGAGGTCCCGCCTCCCTTCCTGCGGCAGTGTCAATTGCCCCTGCTTCGTCAGCTTCGACTTCCCTATAAACTTTGGCTCCATTTTAGTAATTTTAATATTATTAATAAAAATAATATTATCTTTAGTACTATTAAATTTAATATTTATAAATGTTTCGGTTTTAATTGACTTTGATTCTTTGGAAAGCAGCAACTAAGTAAGAATAGATTTAAAAATAATGGGAAATTACTTTAATCTATGGGAATAAAGCAAGCATTAAGGGAAAATATTTATGTTGGTGTAATTAGCGCACTTACGGGTCTTGCAATAGGCGCGGGAATAGATTCAGTTGTCCGCAGAGCAGACATAGAAATAGCGGACATAAATCGGGATGGAATCTCTGATGCCATAGTAAGAATTGGAAACGAGGAAATTATTATCTTTGGCAAAAAACCTGATGGATTTAGGATAGTGAAGAGACAATACGAAAATAGTCGTGAATACTTTTATAGTAGTGATGGGGGCAATAAATACCGGCTTCAAGGACCTCATCTTGTGCCTGTAAAGCCGTGAAATAGTGGTGTTAAAAAAAATTTAATATTAATCAGGAACATAATTCATCCTAATAATAGATGAATAAGAGAAATAATCCATATAGTCTATTACCTCATTGAAATTAGCCTTTATTTCTTCCATTATGTTAATTAAATGTTGCAAACCATTAACAAATAATTCAATTTCTATGTCAGCACCGCCAATAGTATAATGAACTTGGTAAATATTTGGGTGATGTTTAAAAAATTCATGAATGCCCTTAATTCTTGATGATGTTAAATAAATATCAATTCTGTAGCTGTCATAACCTATTTTACTTAGGTCTAGCCCAAGCTTGTAACCACAAATAACCTTTTCATTTTCTAATTTTTTTATTCTGTTTTTAACTCTATCTAAACTACTTTTTAATCTTTGGGCAATGTGCAACAAAGGGATTCTTGCATTGTTTTCATATATTTTAAGTATTTCCAAATCAATTTTTTTCCCTTCATACAAACCAGGGTCATTTCCATAAACTCTTTCAAGGGATTCTTTGTCCTCAATAAATGACTTATTAAAATTGTATATTGGAGAATATAAGCAAAAATTATAATTAAGAATATTCTTCTTAAATTGCCTTTGTATTTCATCCCAAATTGCATGCAGTCGCTGTGTTGATTTTACGCCTAAGATTAATGCATAATCCCATTTTCCATGCAAAACAGCAAAAACAAAAATTTCATCTTTAAATTTCATAATGAATTTTTTGAAAAGCTCTTCTTCTTTTTTATCAAAATTATTCATTTTCAGATAAAACCTGTAAGTTAAAACTCCAAGCTTGCCAACATCAATGACGGCATTATAGCTCATAATTAATCCTCCGTCTTCCATTCTTTTCATTCTGTAGAGTATAAACTGTTTGGACCTTTTGAGCTTTTTTGAGAGTTTTATAAGGGACATGTTTGAATATTTGTCCAGTTCCTGCAAAATTCGCCTGTCGTAAACGTCTAATTTCATCATATTTTTTACAAAATACTATATATTTATAAATTTATAGAATTTGTAAAAGAAATTATATAATAAGTTTTATATATTAGTCACTATTAATTGATAGTGAATAAAAATGAGCAAACTGCAAAATTTAGGGCAAGCATTGGAAACAGATGATAAGCCAGAATATGATGGGGGGTTAATAGATGGAGATTATCAGCACCTCCCTATAAATATTAGAACTTTGCAAGAACTTGCTGTAAATTTAGAAGAAGGTATTGGAGCTTTGAAAGGACACATTGGAAGGTCTTTAAGTCTAGATTATGAACATATCCCAGAAAATATTAGGACATTGCAAAAACAAATAGACTATGCAATTGCCAATGTTCCCAGTTATAGATTAGATATATTGGTTAGAGATTTGATTGCGGCTGCTAAACACCCTATAACATTAGAAGTTAAACCAAATCTGGTTCGAGAAAGGCTTCTTGAGGGTATAAGAAACGCAAGAGTCTTTGAATATTCTAAATCAACACTATTTGCACATAAATTTAAAGAACGGGCATTAAATATGGTTAGGTTACATCTTATCGGTTCAGATGAACTAGATTATTCCAAGGAAAGGCTTGTAGTGGAAGATGAACGCGGTGAACACAGCCATACTGAATTTACTTTAATAAAGTATAATGCGAGATTAATGGTTGAACTCCTACCAGATTATAAGTGGCCTGAACACATATTTATTCGACCTCTGTGGACAAGAAAAAGTGGAAAATATACGAGAATTGACTCAATAAATCCCCCAATTCAAACTGTAAATTTTTGTCTAAGTCTTTCTGGACTTGAAAAAGGCGATCTTTCTGGACTTGAAAAAGGCCTCCAAAATGCAGAACTCAAACTAGTGGAAGTATTTAAGGACTTATCAGCTTATGTGGAGAAGTACAAACGAACTCCTAGTTTTTTTGAGGCCGGAAAATACCGAGTGGGAATGACTGGGATTTAATCACACCCTAATTAGATATTTAAAGATTTGGAACATAAAAATTTATTAGACAGCTTTCATAAAGTGTCAATTACTGCTTGCCAAAGTCAATTAAAATTTGAATAAAGAATATTAAGTTATTTACAAGTGAAACAAAATAGATAGGAATATAAATTAATTAAAAATTTGTGAAAAACAATAAAATGGCAAAATCTAAAATGCAGGGAATCCTGCTTATAGGAATGCCCTATGTAGGCAAAAGCACAATAGGCAGGAAAATTGCCAAGGAGCTGGGATTCAAATTCTTTGATGGCGATGAAGAAATAGAAAAAATTATTCCCGAGAGGCAGGAATATCTGGATAAGGTCGGCGATGAAAAATATGTTGAAATGGAAGCAAAAGTAATTACTAAATTGCCTATAAAAAATTCAGTGCTAGCTCCGGGCGGCAGCATAATCTATTCTTATAAATCCAAAAAATATCTTAAAGGCTGCTTCAAAGTATACCTAAATGCCCCTCTTTCCACAATAAAAAAACGCATTACTGCTATTGATAAAAGGGGGATTGTGAAGCTAAAAAGATTGGGCCTGGCCGCCCTTTATTCTGAAAGAAAGGAGATGTTCAAGTCATATTCTGATATAATTTTAGACGCTGATGTAAAAAGTGCAGAAGAATTATCCCAAATAATAATCAAAGCTTATACATTCCACAAACTATTAAAGAAAAAATCTAATATTAAATATATTAGCACGAATGGAAAATCACAGGCAACTTTTAGCGAGGCATTGAAGTTGGGCTTGGCCCCGGATAAAGGACTATTTGTTCCCGACATAACCCATTTTTTCTCAAATGATGAAATAAAATTGATGTCGCATCTTGATTATGCTCAACTGGCATTTGTGATTGTCAGGCAATTTGTGGATATAGATGACAAATATCTGGAAGATATGTGTAAAAAAGCTTACAAATTTGGAATCCCTATTGAAAATTACGGAAACATCCGTGTTGTACGGCTTGATCAAGGGCCTTCGCTTTCTTTCAAGGACTTTGCAATACAGCTTCTGGCTCAAATGTTAACAAATTTAATGAAAAAAGAGAAAAAAATGATTACGATATTAACGGCAACCTCAGGCGATACCGGAGGGGCCGTAGCTTCAGCATTCAGCGGCATAAAAAATATCAAAGCAATTATTTTAATGCCTGAGAAAGAAATAACAAATGTCCAGCGCAGGCAGATGACCACTGCAGGAAATAACATAACGGCTGTCCTGGTTAACGGCAAATTTGACGATTGCCAGGCTTTGGCAAAAAAAGCATTTGCACAAATTAAGGGCCTGTCCTCTGCAAACTCAATCAACATTGGAAGGCTGCTGCCCCAGATTGTTTATTATTTTTATGTTTATTCCAGAACAAACGCCGATACATTTGTGGTTCCTTCAGGAAATTTTGGAAATTTAGTGGCAGGAGTTATGGCAAAAAAAATGGGGCTTCCAATAAAGCTTATTGCCGCTGTTAACGAGAATAATGAAGTGCCAGTATTTATGAAAACCGGCATCTACAAGCCAGTAACTCCGTCCAGAAAATGCATTTCAAATGCAATGAATGTAGGAAACCCAAGCAACTTTGCGAGATTATTGTGGTTTTACAACGGCATTATTACAGAAACCGGACAGGTAAAAAAGATGCCTGAAATGAAAAAGCTGAAAAAAGATATTATTTCAGTCAGCATAACAGACAAGGAAACCACGGATGCCATGCGAAAAGCTTATAGAGGCGGCATTATTCTTGAACCACATGGCGCAGTCGGATGGGCTGCGCTGGAAAAATTAAAGCGCAAATCGAATTTGGGTAAAATAGCATTGTTTGAGACAGCGCATCCGGCTAAGTTCCCAAAAGAGCTTGATGCTTTAAAAATTCCATATGAAATTCCACCGAAATTATTAGAAAGCAAAAATTTAACTGAGAGGTATTTTAAAATAAATCCGGATTTGAAAGAATTAAAAAAAATTATAAATAAATCATAATCAAGATAAAATATTGGATTTGAAAAAAATGCCATCAATAAAAATCACCTTGCCTGACGGAAGCGTCAGAGAGTACAAAAAGGGAATAACGGCTGGAGAGATAGCTTTTGATATAGGCAAAAGGCTCGGCCAGGATGCCGTATTGGCAAAAGTAAACAAAAACGTCACCGACTTATCTGTTCCGATTAATGAAGATGCATCTATTCAGATTATCACATTGAAAGACAAGGAAGGCTTGGACGCTTTAAGGCATTCCGTTGCGCATCTTCTGGCCGCAGCCGTTATTAAGCTTTGGCCAAACGCAAAAAATGCCATTGGCCCCTCAATAGAAAATGGCTTTTATCAGGATTTTGATATGTATGGCTCAAAAATTTCCGAAGACGACTTTCTAAAAATTGAAGAGACCATGCGGGAATTACTGAATACTTGGGATAATGTTCAAATTCACGAAGTATCAATCAAACAGGCTAAAAAAGATTTTTCCTGGAATCCCTATAAAATAGAATTGGCCGAAGAATTTACAAAACAAGGCAAAACAATTACCGAAACTCTCCAGGGATCGTTCCTTGATTTATGCAAGGGAGGCCATATTCCGAGCATGAAAATGCTTAAGCCTGATTCATTCAAGCTAACGCATCTCGCTGGAGCATACTGGAGAGGCAAATCAGAAAATCCCCAGCTTACAAGAATTTACGGGCTTGCTTTTCCAACAAAAAAAGAGCTTGATGAATATCTAAAAATGCAGGAAGAGGCAGAGAAAAGGGACCATAAAAAATTAGGCAAGCTGCTTGACTTGTTTACATTCTCAGAATTAGTAGGCTCAGGCCTTCCGCTTTGGACTCCAAAGGGCACTTTGATGAGGTTATTGCTGGATGATTTTGTCTGGGCACTTCGCCAAAAAAGGGGCTATGAACGAGTTGAAATCCCCCATATAACAAAAAAAGAACTTTATGAAACAAGCGGCCACTGGGCTAAATTTAAAGATGACCTGTTCAGAATAAAGACAAGGGAAGGCCATGAGTTTGCAATGAAGCCAATGAATTGCCCGCATCACACTCAAATCTATGCAAGAAAGTCATGGAGCTACAGGGAGCTTCCGCAAAGATATGCAAACACCACTTCATGCTACAGGGATGAGCAGACTGGTGAATTGTCAGGACTTTCCAGGGTCAGGGCAATCACACAAGATGATGCCCATGTATTTTGCAGAATGAGCCAAGTTAAGGAAGAATTTCTAAAAGTGTGGGATATAGTCTACGAATTTTATTCGGCTTTTGGATTTGACCTGAGAGTCAGGTTTTCAGTTCATGACCCGTCGCAGCCGGAAAAATATCTCGGAGGAAAAGAAGTTTGGGAAAAGGCAGAGGGCATGTTAAGGCAGATTGTCGAGTCTAAAAATGCTGACTGGTTTGAAGGCTTTGGCGAGGCTGCATTTTACGGCCCAAAGCTTGACTTCATGGCAAGAGATGCACTGGGAAGAGAATGGCAGGTTGCCACCATACAACTCGATATGAATATGCCTGAAAGATTTGACCTGAAATGCATTAATGAAAAAAACGAGTTTGAGAGGATAGTAATGATTCATGCTGCTATAATGGGCTCAATTGAAAGATTCATGAGCATACTGATAGAGCACTGTGCCGGAAAATTTCCTTTATGGCTTGCTCCTGTTCAAATAAGAATTTTGACTGTTGCAGACAGGTTTAACAATTATGCTGAAAAGCTGAAAGAGGAATTTGAAAAAAATAATATCAGAGTTGAAGTCGATTCAAGGACAGAAAGCGTCAGCTACAAAGTCCGAGAAGCCCAGTCACAAAAAATTCCGTTGATATTGACAGTTGGGGAGAAAGAAGAAAATAATAAAGTTGTTGCAGTCAGAACTTTAGATAACAAAGTTTATTTTGATGTCAAGGTTTATGAGCTGTTAAAAAAAATCCTGAGAAATATTGAGGAGAAAAAAGTCAAGGTTGAGATTTGATTGTTTTCTTGCTTTGAAGCTTTTGGATTATATAAAAAATGATGAAAGTAATCATTATCCATTCTATTATGTCAAAAACAATTCCAATATAAGACACTCTGGCTTCGTAATAAATGCATGCAAATCCGCAATAATTTCCCGCAGGCAAGTAAAAGTTCGGGTGGATTGAAATAATGCCTGTTCTCATGAAGTCAGGGCAAGAATATCTCCAGTTGCAGGGTTCGAATAATGCGGTAATATTTGCAAAGAATGCAATTACAAATGCCGCTGCAATTATGAATATTTTCAGCTTGTTTAATTGGAATAGTTCTTTAGTGTCCATTTAAAATTGAAATCTTTTTTATGCTCTTAATTTTTGTACAATCGAAACAATTACATATGCCATCACGAAAGGTACAACAAATATCAATGAATAAGAAATTATCAGTTTATTCAATGTAACTTGGCAGCAAGACAGAATCGAATAAAATCCCATAGAGCTTACACTTCCGATAGTGCATGCAATAAAAGCAAGATCGCAATGTCGTTTAGTTCTCAAATAAATAAATAGTATATATAATATTGAAGTTCCGAATGATATTATCAGTTTACTTCTGTTGGTTTTTAAAAAATCATTCCAATGAATTGGTAAAATCTTTATTAAAACAGCTGCAACAATATAGTTATAAACCAAGGTCATAGGAAATATTAGGACAAAAATTGGTAAAGAAGACGTGTTAAAGGTGTAATATTGCGATTCTATTAAATAAACTAATGGAAAATTAATAGCTAGGGATATTGCAAGTATAATATTTCCCAATAAGCCTGAAATTCCATACGAAGCAGCTTCGTTATGGTAAATGCTTGCAAAAGATAAAAATATAAGTATTATCAATAAAATCAATTTTTCTTTGCTTGGTTTAAATAATTCTTTAATGTCCATTTTATTTTCTTAGCTTATTATAAACAATTGAGGATAATAAAACAATTATATAAGCAATTAGAAAGTTACCTAATATCCCTATAAATCGATAATTAATGCTTGGCAGAAAATTTAATGTAAATGCGCTGACACCAGAAGTCGCTATAGACGTGAAAGGAACGCCATGATAAGTTTTGCAATATCCAAAGCCACTGCCATCAGTATTAATTCCATCTGCGCAAATTGAGCCAGTCGGGATAAAATTCATTGCTAGTAATAATACAACTAACACAATTACTTTTGCTTTGGTCAATACAAATAATTCTTTCCAGTTCATTTTCAAAAATAAAAATAATAAAAAATTATTTTTTCTTTTTCCTGAACAGCTTCGCTGTAAACCACACGACAAGCGCTGCAACTGACCATGGCGCTACCGCAAACACAAACGTCAGCAGGCTGTTAATGCTGTCTACAAGCCTTCTTACAAGCTCTGAAAACTTGACAAACACTATGTTGGAGTATTTCGGCTGCTTTTCATTTAACGTGAAATATACTGTTGAGTAATCAACCCTTTGGTCGATATTTTTCAAGGAATCTTCCATGTATTTTATTGTTCTTTCCTCCTCGAATATCTTATCGCTCAGCTGAATTTTGTCTGCAACCAAAGTTGCTTCGCCATACATCTTGTTGTATCTTGTGAGCCTTTCTTTTTCAGCATTAATCTCAATTTGAAGATTCTTGTAAGAGCCCGTTACATCCTCTGAATTTTCATTAAAGGACTTGACTTCACCTAGTCCTTTCAGCTGATTCACAACATCATTATATTTCCTGCTGTCAACCTTAATCTGGTAATTTCCGCTGTAGTATCCTTTCCATCCGGAATCATAAGTATCCACGTTTTCATTAAGAAGGTAAGAGCCGCTCGATTTTATCAATGATTTAAGCTTGGATTCAGCATCTTTGAATTTTCCTGTATCAATTTCTGAACTCATGCTTGAAGATTTAGTGATCTTCCTGTCGGCAACATCAGGTGCAAATTCCCCATAAGAAGGAATAGGCATTACACTATTTCCGCTTCGGCTATAAGACAAGTCAGAAGCCACCATTTTGGATCCTGAAGAGTATGCGCCACCATAACTTGCTGTACCTACAGATGATGAAATATTTCCATAATTCAAAAACGCAATTACAGCTAAAACTAAAACTATCAAAAGCCAGTTTTCCTTTAATTTTGCTAATTGTTCTTGTATTCCCATTTTGACCTCCTAATGCATTATAAAAATATAAACACTAGTTTTTATAAAATCGTAGAGCGGATACCCCTAGATTCATCTGTAGGGGGAAGCCCGTAACTTGTCACCTTATCTACATAAATTTTTATCTCTAACTGATGCACAGCTTCCAGCACACGCTACTCCTTTTGGTATTCCACAGTGGCTATCATCAGACCAGGAATATTCAGTTTTCCCAGTACCTTCATTAAAATACCCACAGCAAAATTCTTTTTCTTTTACTTCGGTTTTTGGCTTTTCAGGTGCTGGCGGCGGCTGAATCCCGATTGGAATAACTCCGCACTCGTTATTTGTGCATCCACATTTTTGCTCAAGCATGTTGCTTACAGCAATATTATTATCATTTGCCCACTGCATTGTTATTGATGAGTCGTTGACATATCCCTTGTTAATGCATACATAAAGCGGAACACTATTTGCGCCTGTTGGAATTTGGCGCTCACCAACTTGCTTAGTTGCGCAGTCATTTTCAGCACTGCATAAAAGCATGTTGCCGATTGCTTTTTTTTCAACTACAACATTGATTTTGCTTGAATCAACGATTCCCTTTATCAGTACAGATTGACCAAGACTATAGCCTATATCTTTTTCACTGACTAATACCATTGTGTCATAATTCTTATCTCTAGTCTCTGTCATGGTATCTGCAAGAAATATCCTTGGCCGGCATACTTCTGGAGAACACGCATTCTTCCCCAATGCAGCAAGAGTAACAACTCCCTGGACCGCGACAGTTTTACCATTAAGGGCAGTTCTGTGCTCTACTAAGAATTTTACCGATATGGGGGCAGTAGGCACTGAATCAAGTGGGAAATCTGGATAACTTGCCAAGCCTGATTCATTTGAATTCATTGAGACTATTGTACCTGTTTGCACCGGCACTGCATTTTGAACGCATGCTGTCAAAATTAAAAGCAATGCACTAATCAAAATAATCCCTGATTTAATTGAATTTTTGTTTTTCATTTTTTCCTCCGATACATTGAAAATCAACCATATATAAATACCTGTTTATGGCTTCTAATTGAGTTGAAGTCATCAATCAGATTTCTTTCTTAGATTTATTATAAAATAAACCGTAAGAGCAAACAATGCACCTATTAAAAACCAAATTGCAACGTTTGGAACTGCAGCCTGAGCTTGATTTGTTATAGGTGCCGCCTGGCTTAAGGCTGCCGGTGCTTTGTCAGAAAAACCTTCTGCAAATGATTTTGAAGCGGCAAAGCTCTGGCTAGTTAAAATATTGGAATTTAAGAAATACTTATTATATAATTGTATTAACAAGGCAACTCCGCCTGCAATAAGCGCAACAGGAAGAATTGACTTAAGCTTTTCTTTAATACCTAAAGTATTCTTCGGCGCTATTATAATATACTTGTTTGCAAGCCTGTAATGATTCATTTCCTTGCCTTTTGTGCTGTAATGAAACTCCTGTGCATCTATCAATCCTGTGCCCATCAATTGCTGGAGATTATAGTGAACAGTTGAGATAGGAATGCTTAATCTCTCCGCAAGTTCAGATTCAGTTGCCTCCCTGGTTGAAAGAAAGTCAATTATCTTCCTACACGATTCGTTGCTGATGACATTGGATATTTTCTTAATCTTGTCATCTTCCATTGACAGCAATAGGAAATTTTTATTTGGCATAGAACTACAATAAGAAATCCCTTTATAAATAGGTTTCGATAAGTTTGAATTGGTTGGAAGTGATTAAATGTATTTCGTCTTCTTAATATTTTGATTTTTTGTTTGAAATAATTTATAAAAATTTAAATTAACTACTATGAAATAGATATATTTTTATATATGTATAAATATTTAATTTTTGGTGATAACTTGAGCTTAGATGATTTTAAGAATGATCCTGAAGTGGCAGCATTAATGGAGAAGGCACGCAATCAATTCGGCGGCATGCTGGATGAGTTTCTTTCATTGGCTTATCAAAAATCGGTTGGAGCAAATGCAGCCAAAGCTCCAAGTCGTGTAACTTCCAAATCATCTGCCGCGCTTATCAAATCATACTTGGCTCCGGATGACTCCGTACTTCAATCAAGCCAGGATTTAGTTAACCAGGTAACCGTAAATTTTCATTCTAAAATTCCCAAAAGCGCAAAAATTGGAAATTCCAATTATGAATTTGACAGGCAGTATACCGAACAGGAGGTAGCCGATGCACTGGGCCTCCAGCGTTCTTCTATAAGTGCATTTGCAAGCATGGGTTATATTTACAAGGAGCCTGGAAAAAATTTGTATTCCGGATATGAGATTATAAGGCGTGCTCAGAGGCCTAACGGCAAGTCTCCAACATTAGTGATGGATTTGGCTCAAAAACTATTTACTGCCCCAGATACCATTTACAAACTTGCAGGAACTAACGCAATAGATGAAAATAGTGATAAATTGCCTCCAAAGTTTGCTACATCATTATACAAATTGGTATTTCCAATGAAGGGTACTGAAAGATACCATGAAGTTATGGCACTGTTAAAATCCGCCCAAAATTTTCAGCAGCCCCCTAATACTGATCCACAAAATCATTTTTCGGATCCAGTGCGTTACATATCAGAATCAAATGTTCATTTTACTCCAAACAAGGACTATAAACCGGTTCCGGATTCCTTGCAGCGGCCCAAAGATGCATATGAAATCAGGCATTATATTTTAAGTGAGAAGAAGAGGCACGGAAAACACAAAGGAGCTAAAGATATTGTAATGCTGCACAGAGATGATGTTAATCGCTTAAAATTAGCCAATGTATTTATTCCTGAAATTGAAATTGAGAAAGAATCAATTTTGAAACTTGGAGCTTATGATAAGCCTTCGATTATAGGGAGTTTGTCATTGGCGGAACTAGCTCCGGAGATTTACAGAGGCGAGCTTAGGTTTCCTGTTGGAACAGTTGAATTGGCTGGAATGCCTGATGCCGAAATAAAAAAGATTGCTGAATTGGCGAGGCCGGTTGTTTCAAAGCATGGGCAGTTCATTCCCATGAGTACAATTGAAGATTGGCTGAATCTTTATTTTAATCTAACGACTTTTCAAAAGGCCCAGCAAGCCGGTAAAATTCCAAATATAATGATAGATGGGCAAAAACTCCACATGGCTTTTTACGTAGCAAGGGAATATGAATCCATACTGCGTTCTAAACCTAAAATGCCCGGTTAACCAAACCTTTTTATAATAAAATTATTACTCATTCTTCTATGGTCCTCGAAAAACTATCAGATTCTTTGAAAGACACTTTGCAGAAGATAGCAAAATCTCTTTTTGTAGACGAAAGATTAATCAATGAATTGGTAAAAGACATCCAAAGGGCTTTGCTGCAAGCCGATGTTAATGTGAAGCTTGTTTTTGATTTGACTGAAAAGATAAAAAAGAGAGCGCTCAATGAGGAATCTCCAAAAGGCCTGACAAAAAAAGAGCAGTTAATTAACATTGTTTATGACGAATTAGTTAATTTTCTTGGCAAGAATCAGCACAAGATTGATGTAAAGCAAAAGCCGTTCAAGATAATGCTTGTCGGATTGTTTGGCTCGGGAAAAACAACAACTGCAGGAAAGCTGGCAAGGTACTTTACCAAAAGGGGGAATAAGGTTGCTCTTATAGGATTGGATGTCCACAGGCCAGCTGCAATGGAACAGATTGAGCAGGTTGGAAAGTTTGCAAATGTAATTGTTTTTTCTGACAGAAAGCTTAAGGACCCTGTTGAAATCTGGAAAAAATATGAAAATGAATACAATGAATTTGATATATTAATCATTGATACTTCTGGAAGAGACGCTTTGAGCCATGACTTGATAGCTGAAATTGAAGAGGTTAACAAGACAATAAAACCGAATGAAAATTTGCTTGTGATTTCAGCTGATATCGGGCAGGCCGCGCAAAAACAGGCTGAGCAGTTCCACAAAAGCTGCGGTATTACTGGAGTTATTGTCACAAAAATGGACGGCACTGCAAAAGGAGGGGGGGCATTAACTGCCTGCTCGGTTTCAGGCGCTCCGATAAAGTTTATCGGTGTAGGCGAAAAAGTTGATGACATGGAGCAGTTCAATCCTCAGGGATTTGTAGGAAGGCTGCTCGGCATGGGCGATTTGGAAGCATTGCTCGAAAAAGCCCGAGATGTAATGAAAATTGAGGACGCAGAAGATTTGGGCAAGAGATTTTTGAAAGGTGAGTTTAATTTGATTGACTTGTACGAGCAGATGGAAGCAATGTCAAAAATGGGCCCACTGTCGTCGCTTGTTGAAATGATTCCCGGATTTGGGCAGTTAAAATTGCCTAAAGAGATGCTGCAGACTCAGGAAGGCAAATTAAAAAAATGGAAGATTGCAATGAACTCTATGACAAAAGCCGAGCTTGAAGACCCTGAAATCATAGACGGTTCAAGAATAGAAAGAGTTTCAAAAGGCTCAGGAATTCCAATCAGCGAGATAAGGGAGCTTGTAAAGCAGTACAGGCAGTCAAAGAAAATGGTGAAGATGTTCAAGGGCAGCAAAGGCGACATGAGCAAGATTATGAAAAAGTTCGGCGGCAGGCTGCCGATGGGCGGATGAAGTTATCTTATAATTTTGTACAAACTATCTAAAAAGTGCAGTGATGCTATCAACAAAATCCACTTTCTTGAATGGGTCTATATGCCTAATCAGTTCGACGTCCGAACTCACGCCAGGAAGAGATAACGGATAATTTGGATTGCTGTCATGAAATGCAACAACCGCCCCTTCTGCTAGATGTCTTTTCCATGCATTGTAGTCTTCAAAAGGAGATTTATGGTTTCCATCTATAAACAATGTACCGATAGGGATACTCCAATCTTCGGCAACATCAACGCTCCATCCTTCAATTAATTGAACTATTTCGCAAAGATTATGTTTCTTCATGCTCTGTTCGACTTCGTCTTTTGACGGTTTTTTCAATTGTTCAAGATATCCTGTCCCATCAGATTCCGCATTTTGTCTTTTTAGATTAATATTAAATGGGTCAACAGCATATACTGTGGAGCATGATTTTTCAGCTCCTTTTCCGAGAAAATACGCTGAACCTCCGGCATAACGCCCGATTTCTACAATTGCATTAAGTGGATTATTTGCCGCAGCAAGCCTAAAAAGATATTCCCTTTCATTTGGAGAAAGCATAGTGTGAATATCATTATAGGGTGCAATCTCCCTAACCCCATATGGGCTAAAACATCCAGCAAATTTGCAAGTATTGGGCGGGATTTAATTGATTCCTTTAAATCATAAGGAAGCAATCGCCTTGCCAAAACTATTGGACTTATCATTGACTATCTAGAAGTAGTATTCTTTTTATAAAATCTCCTAATTTCACTCCAGCATCCTCGGCTTGAACCTATCGTGCCATTCCCTTCTTTCGGTCTCGTCAAGCACGTTGGAAAATCCGAAAGTTAATGCCTCGAGGTTAATTTCAATTTTCCTGTCAAACGCATTTGCCAGCGCATAATACGCGCAAATCTTGAATCCCGCAGAGTTTTCATTTATTACATCGGAAGAATCGTATAACAGCTCAACCGCTTTCTCTTTTCTGTCAACAGCTGCAGCAATGCTGCTTGTTCCGTTCTCATAATCGGAATAAGACAGGTAAACCTTGTCAAGCAATGAGTCGAGGAATCTCGCAAACTTCTCCGCATCGCCAATTTCAATCTGGCCAAAATTATTTCTTCCGACTGATTTTAAGCCGGGGATTCTTGAGGCACACCCCCCAAAGAACTCCTTTATTCCTGCTTCCTTTATAAAAATCCTGACTTTGAATTTCTCAAGGCTTTTCTGGGCTTTGATTTTGATGCCCTTGTATTTTTTGTTGAACCTCTCGATTAATTTTTCAAACTTAGGAATCAAAGTATCCAGTGTGTGATGCGCTTCCGCATAGTACCTGTCAATCTCAGAGCCTACTTTGATTATTTGGGTAAATTCCCTTTTGAATACATTAGCATCAGAAGAGCTGAATTCCGACAGGATGTCATTGCTTGGCATGAATTAATTAATTCGGATTTATTATTTAAATGTTTGTTATGCATTCCCGGTTTTTGTTAATTAAACATTCTTATTTTTTAATGGTAACATTTAAAACGTGTATAAAATTTCCGTTATGAATGCCAAAATATTCAAATGATACATTTCAGAAATCTATCGACGATATCATTCAGAAGAGTAATGAAATTTACAAACTCGAGGCAAATGCTGAAAATAAGCATAAGTATGAAGGATTCTTAAAAAGGCAGAAAAAGAAAAATGCTGGTTATTTTAATGTTGGCAGGGATAATTCTCTTAATTCAGTTTATCTGAATTTGTTGGCAGACGAATTATTTATTTATTCGATATTGATAAGAGAAAGGCAAATAACAATTGACAGGCCTAATAGTATAATATCATTAATTGATAGCCGGGACAAGCTTCGAAGGCTGAAGCTGCAGGGAAATGACGGAGATATGTGGGATGAAATTTATTTATTCAGGGTGCATCAGAGAAGGGAGTCTGCAAGAAAGAAGCACCCAGATTTAAAATTACCCAACTATAGGGAACTCATTAACTATGTGGGAAATGACAAAGACGTAGTTAAAATGCAAAAGGGTCGAATAAATTATTTCCCCCATGTTACGAATCAGGACAGATAAGATTAAACCAGGAAAAAATAAAAATAGCTGAAACATTTAAATAAATCAATTTATTCCAGCTTCTTATGAAAATCTTCGCAGACCTCCAGATTCATTCCAGATTCAGCAGGGCAACAAGCAAAGCAATAACGCTTCAAAATTTGGAAAAATATGCAAGGCTTAAAGGAATCAATCTTCTGGGAACAGGGGATTTCACACATCCAAAATGGCTTGCTGAATTAAAAAGTGAGCTAAAAGATGACGGCTCAGGAGTTCTAACATCAAAATCAGGATTTAAGTTTGTTCTTCAGGGAGAAATATCAAATATATACACGCAGGATGGAAAAGCAAGAAGAATCCATACTCTTTTGCTTGCAAGAAATTTTGACATTGTCGGGCAGATTAATCAGGCATTGCTTAAAAAAGGCCGCCTGGATTATGACGGCAGGCCGATTTTTGGATTTTCTTGTATTGAATTGGCTGAAATGATGATGAAGATTGACAAGGATATAGAAATAATTCCGGCGCACGCATGGACTCCATGGTACGGAATATTTGGCTCGATGTCCGGGTTTGATTCAGTAGAGGAGTGCTTTAAGGATACGGCCAAATACATTCATGCAATTGAAACAGGCTTAAGCTCTGATCCTGCAATGAACTGGCGTTTATCTTCTCTTGACAAATACACTTTGCTTAGCAGCTCTGATGCACACTCATTCTGGCCCTGGCGCCTGGGAAGGGAATGCAATGTTTTTGATTTCAAGGAAACTTATTCTTACGATGATATTCTGGATGCAATCCGAAAAAGAAAAAATTTTACAGAAACTATTGAGATGTGGCCGCATGAGGGCAAATACCATTACACCGGTCACAGGAATTGCAGCGTCTGCCTTTCCCCGGCAGAATCATTGAAAATAAAAAACATTTGTCCAAATTGCAAAAAGCCCCTGACTGTTGGGGTTGCCCAAAGAGTTGAAGCATTGGCTGACAGGCCTGGGGGATTTGTGCCAAAAGATTTTGTTCCTTTCAGGAACATCATTTCCCTTTCTGAAGTTATCGCAGGCTCAATTGGCGAAAAGGTTGAGTCAAATAAAGTCTGGAAAGATTATTATAAATTGACAAACGAATTTGGAAACGAGTTTAATGTCTTATTAGATGTTGAAGAATCAAAGTTAAAAAAAATAGCAGGCGAAAAAATTGCTGAAAACATCATCATGAACAGAAACCAAAAAATCCCGTTCAAGCCCGGATATGACGGTGTTTACGGGGTTCCGATGTTTGATGGGAATCAGGAAATAAAACATGGTATTAAAACTGAAAAATCAAAAATAAGCCAGAAGGGGCTTAAAGAATTTATATAAAAAATATCCCCACGGCCGGATTTGAACCAGCGACCTCCCGGGAGCTGCGGACTGAATTTACTTCATCCAAGCAAAATGCATCGTCAGTAAACGATTTCTCTACAGCCGAGCGCTCCACCGTTAAGCTACGTGGGGGATAAAGGCTGAAATTGGTTTTCAGTTTATAAATTTTTGTTAAGCTGTGGAAACCAGTGGTATTTTTGTGCAAGAGCGAAAGGCTTAAATACTATAGCTCCCTATATAACTGCTATGGTAACAACGATACAGGTAAGCGAGAGGCTTTTAAAGCAGTTAAAAGATAAAAAGATTGCTGAGAAGGAAAGCTATGAAGAGGTAATTTGGAACCTTATAGAGGATAATATGGAGCTATCCGAAGAAACAAAGGCAATGATAGCGCAATCAGAGAAAGAGATTAAAGACGGCAAAACTATCAGCCTGTCAGCAGTCAAAAAGAAGATAGGATTGTAAATATGTATGAAATAGAGTTCTCAAGAACTTCTGAAAAGCACCTTTTTAAATTAGAAAAAGAGATACAATTAAGGATAATATCAGTTCTTGAGAGGATTAGGATAAGGCCTTATGCATATGTCAAGAGGCTGGTGGGAAGCCCCTATTACAGGCTGAGGGTGGGTGACTACAGAATCATTCTAGACATTAAAGATGACAAGCTTATTATTTTTGTAATAGAGTTAGGCCAAAGGAAAAATATTTACAAATGATATTTGAAGCCGTCAACCTACACCTTTAAGCTACGCGGGGAAAAAAGATTTTTAAATGAAGAAGTTTACCTTAAGGATATGGACGATCTCGACACCAGAGTTAGGTTAATTATTTTGCAGGAATTCAATCACTTCTCCTTAGACCTGATTGGCGGACTTTTCTATGCAGTGGAGTTTTTCAACGGAATGAGGGATTATATGGACAACCTTGAGTTTGTTAATATGGATGTGGTCGCAGATTACCGAGTTCCTAAAAAGCTCACGCAAAGTTCTGTAAAAATAACCTCTATGCATGCCTTACAATTATCTGCGAACGCACGGACGATTGGAAGTATTTTTATGGGCCAGGCTTTGGAGCCAGTGTTAGCTCAGGCAGAATATAGTACTAACGGCAGGATAAATGAAGAAGGGAAAAAATCTGCAATTCGGACATTCGAACAGGCATCATGGCAATTGTACCGCTCTGTCCAGGACTACTTCCAGGTAAATTTATCCGATCTGACTCGATTTATGAATTTAGACCCCTACAGGCATTTATTCCCGAAACAGCTGACTCTAAATTAATTTTTTGGTACTAAGATTTATAATTGTATTGTGTTAAGCATTTTCTAATTTCTGGCATAATCCGGAAACCATGAGTAAATTTTTGCAGGAAACCTTTTTAAATTATTATTCATAACCTGAATCAATGGAAGAACAGCTTGAAACAAGGATAGAGCGTGAACTGGCCGGCACTATTCAAGAAGGAGATTTAGATTATATGTCAGCATCATTATATGTCTTCGGCATAATCTAATGGTATGGATAAGTATATGAAATCTCTAAAGATTGATGATGAATCCCTGAATTGTGCCGTAATGCCTGAAGTTCTTAAGAAGGGAGGTGGTATTTATCTTACAAAAGACGGTTTTAAATTTTTTAAAAAATCCCAGGGTGGCAGCCACTCCTATATTTCCAACGCAGTGACTGATGTCATATCCAATCCTGACAGCTTTGTCAATGGAAACTTAAACGAATCCGCAAGAAATGAGGTGCTATCAAGATACAGGCAGATATCAGTTTGTGTTTGCGGAGTGCTCTCCAAAAAGTACCCCATGGAAACAGTTGTTTTTACGATGAGGCATCTCGCTCCACATCAATATGGCTTAAACTAGATTATCAACAATTTTAAATACTAATTCTGAAATTAATGAGTAAAAGGGGTGGCAGATGAAAAGTTTTTATTTTTTAGTAATCTTTATTTTATTTAGCCTGGCTTCCGATGCTTCCTGGGACACATACGAGAATAATTTGAGGAATACCGGGACTTCTAATGCCACAGGCTATTTTCCGTTAAAGACTGCGAATTTCACAAATGATTATTTCGGGATGAATTTCCAGCCGTTAGTTGATGATATAGACAACGATGGCAATAATGAAATCTTGATTTTCTCAAACAATTCGCTGATAGTTTTTAATCCTCAGCTTGAGGTTAAATCCCAAACAAAAGTCGGAAATATCATGGGACAGCCCACTTTATTTAATTTTGACAATGACAGCCTGATGGAGATAATGTTTAATGCGAGGCAAAATTCCTCATTTTATTTTTTTGCTTACCAGCTGAATAATTCAGTTCTTAAGCAGGAATTTAATGTATCTCTCCCGTATGATGCAAACTTCAGTGGCATAAAATGTTTAAAATTAGGTAGCTCAGGTATTTGTGTTTTTAAAGACAAATTAAATTATGTTCATGTTATAGACTTGAGCGCAAAGACGGACAGTTCGTACAGCACTTCAAATTTTAATGAGACAAAGCAAACAGTTCCGGCAATTGGTGACATAGATAATGATGGCAATCTAGATGCCGTTTTCTGGTATAATAACGACTCAAACCAAGGCTATGGGTTTCTTGCATTTGATTTGGGCCAAAGAAAAATAAAATGGGCTGTTGACAATATATTTTCGCCAAATTTTTTCAGCTATACGCTAAAAGGGCAGCCTGTTTTAGTTGACTTAAACAACGACAATAAGCTGGAGATTGCTGCAAGCGCATTTTATGATGATAATCTTCCTAATCTTGACCCTTACAATGACTGGTTTACGGAATTATTTGTTTATAATTCCAGCGGCTCAAAACTATTTTCAAAGTGCGAAAAAAATACCGTTCTTGATAATGGCTGCAATGACGGAAGCTCCACCATTAACAGATGGGAAGGCTCAAACCCTTTCATTTTGGATTATGACAAAAACGGCATTGATGATGTTTGCTTTATCAAGGATGTAAAAATCAGCGGAAGCTTCAGTTATATGGCTTTGAACTGCTACAATTACAGCGGCTCGGAGATTGCAAAAGTCAAATTGACATCTGACCAGGGCATTGAAAGCACGGCAATGGCAGCTGATATGAACAATGACGGCTTGAAAGATATAATCACAGCTTACCCAATTTTTTTGCAAAATGGGACAAGCATAGGGTTTAATCCTTCCTTAGGCACTTACCATCCCATTGCAGTCGACATTGACGGCAACAACGGGCTTGACTTGATTTGGACAAAAGGCAACCAGACAAAAGTTTTTCTTGACAGCAACAATTATACTAGAGATTTGTCAGTATCTGTTTCTGACATAATCTTTTCAAAATTTGACAAAACCCATGTCAACGTTTCAGCCATAATAAAAAATACAGGGCAAATTGAAGCTGACAATGTAAAGGCAGCAATTTACAATACTGAAACACTGGAAAACAAAACATTTGTTTTTAACATAAGAAAAAACAGCAATGCAACAATAAGCGCTGTTTTGGGCCTGAAAGAAAATCAGAAGGTCCTTGTCAGCGCCGATTATGAAAATGAGATAAATGAAACAAATGAAGAAGACAATTTCGCCTTTAAGGAGTTTATGGAACTGCCTTATGTTTATGTATCAGCTGATTTGGAGCCGCAAAATGTCGAATCAGAATTTAAAGATTATATTAAAAATAAATTAACTTCAGGCTATTACACTGCAAATGAAAACGAGGCTGATGTGAAAGTCTACATCGGAAAGAATAATCCCAGAAACAAGGACAAAAATATTAATTTAATGAATAATTACAATATGGGATATGATTATGGAAATATAATTTACAATGATAAAATTGGAGCAAATCCCTATAGCGCATTGGTTGCAGGCTTCAAGAACGATGCCTTGTTTGGCGAAGGCACAGTCACCGTAATGATTGCAGGAAACGACATTGAAGGGGACATTGCAGGAGCAAAAGAGTTTATTAAAAACCAGGCTTTGTTTCTCGGCACAAAAGACAAGGAATCGGTTTTTGTTGATGATGAGAATGCAGATGCGGTGAGGGTTTATGATTATTTGCATAATGATGTTAATCAAGGGAATTATAAACAAGCAACAGATAACTTCAAGCTTTTAGTCAGGAGTGCATTAAATGACAGCATGTTCAATGAAAAAGAATATAATGTAACAACATCAAATAATGTAATACTTAAAATCAGAAACCTTAAATCAAACTTAAGCAATGATTATCTGCTGTATTTGAATTCTACAAATGATGTTTTTATGCCAGTAGTCATGAGCGGCGGAATTTGGGCAGATATTACGTCATGGCAGGATTTAGGCGGCGAGCTTGCAAGCAGTGGAAGGGACATCTGGCTTGTAGAAATTACCGGCGGCACAAATACTGAATGTGACGGGTGCATTAACTATAATTATACAGATTTGGTGGACGATTTCTGGCCTGCCTTGATAGCTGCAGTGGAAAAGCAAACAGGCAAAGACAAAATACAGTACGTTGCCCACAGCAACGGCTGCAGGGTAGCTTTGGACTCCTTAAGCAACTGGAGCTCAACAGGCAAAGCTAGCGCAGGGAAAATTATTTATAATGGGAATGAAATTGCAATAGATATGCTTTCAAACCCGGTTGATACTTTTGTCGGGGTAGCATGCCCAGGCAATTTCAGCGAATTAAGCTATTTCGCAAAGCAAATTAATAATTCAGGGGCGATAGCAATCCAAAGGCTGAAGGATAACAATAACTTGCATCCAAAGTTTGGTGATGTTGCTCACGAGCTTGAGAGCGCAAGCGGGGAAGTGGCTGGATTAAGCAGATTTCTTGAAAATCCTAGAATATCACTAAACTTATTTAACCAATACTACGATTGGATAAGGCGAGAAGATGACAAGCAGCCTGGAAAAAATTTAAATTTTAACTATTTTACATTGATTTATGGAACATTAGGATTTGCTAGTATAGGTAAAGATGATACAATAGTTTCTGTAAAAGATGAAATAGGTTTATTTAATGATACAACTCCTAATAATAAAAAAATTTTAAATGTCACTACCATACATGTCGGTATGACGAAAAATCAAAAAGTTAAAAATATGGTTAAGGAGTCTTTAGATAAAACTATTTATAAAAATGGATAATAAATTTAAGAAAAATTTGAAAAAGT